>JBCCFB010000048.1:0-28647 GCA_039029995.1 Planctomycetota bacterium | reverse complement strand
GGTAGACCATCACTCCATGCGTTTCTTCCAGAATTTCCTGGAGCACGGCTGTTTTGTACTCAGCCGGCTTGCGGCCGTGCTTGACGTCGATGTACTGCTGAACCATTCCGCCTTCGAGCGGTCCAGGGCGATACAGCGCGTTGGTAGCAACAATATCGAGAAAATGGTCAGGCTTCATTTTCTGAAGCAGGTCACGAATCCCGCCGCTTTCAAGCTGGAACACACCTTTCGTTTCACCGCTCTGCAGAAGAGCAAACGTCTCCTGACAGGTGAGCGGAAACTTGTGCATATCCACTTTTTCACCGCGAGTCTGCTCGATCAGCTCGATCGTGTTTCGCAGAATCGTCAGCGTGCGCAGACCGAGAAAGTCCATCTTGAGAAGACCTGCGGCCTCGACGTCATTCATCGACCACTGGGTGATGACGTCCGTCTTTCCAGCAACGCGCCCAAGTGGGACGTAATCCGTCAACGGACCGTTTCCGATAACAACGGCAGCGGCATGAGTTCCGATGTTACGCGCCAGACCCTCAAGGCCTTTCGCCATATCGATCAGCTCGGCGATCTCAGGATCATTGCCGTAGACCCTTCCCAGCTCTTCACTGGTCTCGAGTGCTTTCTCGATCGAAATGCCCAGCTGATCAGGAACCATCGAAGTGATCTGATTAACCCGCCCCAAAGGAATCCCGAGAGCGCGGCCGACATCTTTGATCGCCGCACGCGCCTTGAGCGTACCGAAGGTGCCGATCTGGGCAACGCTTTCTTCTCCGTACTTGTCCTTTACATAGCGAATAATCTCGCCACGCCGCTCTTTGCAGAAGTCGATATCGATATCGGGAGCTTCCAGCCGGTTTTCGTCGAGAAACCGCTCGAACAGAAGGCCGTATTTGATCGGGCAAACGTGACTCAGATAAAGCGCGTAGCAGACGATAGCGCCGACACCGCTTCCACGAGCCGTAGCGGGAATTCCACGTTGCCTGGCCTGATCGACAAAATCCCAGCAGATCAGGAAGTAGTTCGCAAATCCGAGTTTGTTGATAACCCCAAGTTCACGATCAAGTCGCTGAATTACGACTTCGGCAAGTTCACCCCCGGGCAACATTTCGTCGTTGCCTTCGTATCGCTCACGTAACCCCTGCTCACACAATTCGCGCAGAAGCTGTTCGGGTGTTTTCTCATCCGGCAACTCGTAGACCGGGAAATAGCGCTGCCCCAGCTCCAGCTGGATATCGACAGTGTCCGCAATCTGCTGACTTCGCGCGACTGCATCCTCGAGCCCGGGAAAGTTCTCATACATCTCTTCAGGAGGCTTCAGGTAGAACTGATCGCCTTCCATTTTCATCCGGTTGGTATCCGTCCGGAATTTTCCAGTATTGATGCAGAGCATCACGTCCTGAATCTCGGCGTCACCTTTGTCTACGTAATGGCAGTCACTGGTTGCAACCAGTGGAATCCCGACACGATTGGCCACCTCAACAGCACCGAGCAGCTGCTCGCGCTGGATATCGAGGCCGTTGTTCATGATCTCGATGAAGTAGCGTTCGCCGAAGAGGTTGCGGAACCAGTTGGCGACTTCGGCAGCCTGCTCAAGTTGTTCTTCAGCCCCGTTACCTTTTGATTTGAGAATTGCACGACTGAATTCACTGGAAACGCAGCCGCTAAGGCAGATGATTCCCTCGTGATATTCTTCCAGCAGCTCTTTGTCGATCCGCGGTTTGTAGTGAAAGCCCTCCAGTGAAGCTGAAGAGGCCATACGAACCAGGTTCCGGAATCCCGTCGCGTTCTGACAAAGGAGCGTCAGATGGTAGCTCGAGTCGCGCCCGCTTCCACCTTTTGTCTTGCGGCTCCCTGCCGCGATGTAAGCCTCATAGCCGATGATCGGATTGACATCGTGCTTGCGGCAGGTGTTATAGAACTCCAGCGCGCCGTGCAGATTGCCATGATCTGTGAGCGCCAATGCGTTCATGCCGTGGTCGACCGTCCGTTGCACAAGCTTTGGGATCGAGCTTGCGCCATCCAGAAGACTGTAATGACTGTGACAGTGCAGGTGGACGAACGATCGATCTGACATCGGTAGATCCGGCTCCGGGGCCGCTTCCTTGAGGTTTTCATTGAGGCTGTCCACCTTCATACCTTCCCTGGGAGGGGTCCGGGACAGGCGACCGATTCTAAGTCCCCGGGCTGCTTTTTTCTATTGACCGTTAAAATTCAAACGGGGGCGGGTTTACGGCCCACCTACCGTTACACCCGTTATCAATGGAAAAACCGGTTCGTCTGTATGGCCGGTCAGGGTTTTCACTATCGACGTTCCGCCATTTTGGTCTCAATAGGGTAATCGCGGTCCTATTATTTCGAGCAAAAGTTATCGCACCTTCACGGCACCGGAATTTTCCTGCCGAATCCCTCGAGTCTGAAAAAACACACCATGAGCACGGAAATCGAAGCAGTTGCAAAAGAGCTTAGGCAACAGATCGAACTTTCCGCTGCCGGACAAAAACCTTCCGGACAGCCTGGCGTTCAATCTCCGCAAAACGGAGCGCCCCGCAGCGCGAACTCGCCGCAAAAAACCGCTGTGACAAGTTCGGCTTCGCCCGGAAAGAAGCCGCCTGCACCAGCACCGGGCGTGAGCCCGTCGGCTGCCCTCGCGATGCATGCTCAGGGAACTCAAGGCCCCAAAGGCGCACCAGGCGTAAAGGCAACACAGAAGCCGCAGGCCAAACCAGCTAACAACCCGACTGCAACTACGAACAATAGACCCGCAGCCAGTCAGGCCGGATCAGGACGGTCCTCCAGTCAGCCAACGACGAGTCACCTCGACAAAATCGTTCAAACACTGGAAGTTCTGATCACGATGCAGGAAGCCCGCTCCATCGAAGAAAGAGCATCTTTCGAGTCTCTCAATCAACGACTCGATGAGATCGAAGCAATTCTGGAGCAAAGCTCTGCAAATACTGACTCCGCAATAACCGGCTTGGTACAGCCGGACTCCGTTGCTGCAGAAAAATCCGCAGCAGGAACCACAAATAGTTCGGAGCGCAGCGCAGGTGAACCAACCTCAACTGCGTCATCTCCGGCTTCCTCGGGGAAAGCACCCGGAGAAGATATCGCATCAACGTATAGCCTCGAATCACTTTCTGCCGCAGGAATCGGGCCTGAATCGCAGGCCTCGGATTCTGCGACAGCTGATTCATCTCCGTCTGCTGAAGCTACAACGTCAGCTGACCCTATTGAGTCAGAGTCTGCTTCTGAAGCGAAGGGGGATTCCGACTCGAAAGACTTCGTTGATCAAGAAGAGGATGAGAGCCCATCAGGGTTCGCGTCCGGCAACACCCCGATCACCGACTGGGCATCGCAGAAACGAAGTATCCTTGCCGACTACGGATTCGAAGATGGTGAATCGGACCTCACCACTTCTCGTGCTCTAAAGAAGCCAGCCGACGAGAAGGTGGAGGAGAAACCGGAAAAGGATGCTAAAAAAGAAGGGCCAGTCGCTGAAGGCGAACAGTCTGAAGCTGCAGCTGAAAAACAAGGTGATGAACTGGACTCCGTTCCTGACGTCAGTGACGCTGAAGTCGCACAGCTGAAGGAACAGCTTCGACAGAAAATCCGTGAAGCGGAAGTCGAGCTGTCCATCAAGCGAACCAAACTTGAGCAGCGAGAAGCCAAAATCGAAGAGCAAACTGCTCAACTCCAGCAATATCAACGACAGAGTACGTCGTCGAATGAACCTGAATCGCCCGAGGACGGAATGCTCGGTCGTCTGAAAAAACACCTGCAGGCGTTTTCAAAACCAAAAGATGGTGAGGGCGGCCAGTAACGCGACTCGCTGGTTTCGAGAGTTGACTCGAAATAACAACTCGGGCTAAGACTCGAAAAAGAGAAGCCCCGAAACGCTGACGGTACGAACCGCCAGCGTTTTTCTTTGGGCGATTACTTCTGAGCTGCAAGTGGCAGCCTGTCTTCGGTTGGCACCTGGGAATTCAGGTCAGAATTGTCTGATTTGATTCCGCTAGCTGACATGACTTTTCAACTTGGACTTGTTGATTTTGCTCAAGTTCTGCTATGGAAACACCGGAGAAGCCGCAGCTGCGCGCCTTTTGCGGATCTCCAGATCATTTGCATGGCATGGACGCCATCAGAAACGACCGGCTCAATGAGCGGGTCAACTCCGGAGTCGATCCACGCCAGCAGTGCACTGATCAATGCTGTGCACAATGCAATGACGCGATGTGCTGAACACGCTGCGAATGCGGCGGGCAACCGTCACGATGTGGAATCGAGCTATCTATGTCCAATTCAGACGACACAACAACAAGCGCCAGTGACTCCCGTAGCCCGGGATTCTCTCGCGCGATACTGATACGAATTATCGCCGTACTCGGTTTCCTTGCCCTGGGAACGTTTGCCGTGATTTTCTCACTTTCGGATCGTGGACAGACCGCGGACGGAGGTGACACCCAAAATCAAAACCAGAACGACAGTGAGTCGCAAAGTAACTTGTTCGGCCCCGACGGTCCGGAAAACGGCGGTGGGGAGGAAGATCCAGCTGACGAACCCGGCGGAGACGACAACAGAATAACTCAAGCCTCTTTCGGAACACCACAAAGTGAATCCGAATCCCATATAACGCCTCCACCTTCACGTCCCGCTGGAGGAACGTTTGGTGGCGCGACAAACGGAACAACCAGCGCACCGGTTCGACCGATTTCGACGGCGCCCGTGACGACAAGCCGGCAGACAATGCCTCAAACGCCAGCGCCGCCCGCTTCACGTCCGTTCGGCGGTTCCAACGGTGCAAGCGGCCAGCCGACAGGCTCCGGAACTCCGTTGAATGATCCTTTACGTCGTGTCGGCGAAGCAGCCAGCGACATCAGAAACAATGTATCGGAATCGGCTGAAGACCTCCTGAACAGCGCTCGGGAAACGACCGGCAATGTGGTTCAGGACGCGCGCGATGCATTGAGCGATGTAACGCAGGGCCTGCGTCCCAACGCACCAGCGAACCCGCTCAATCCCAATCCTCGAACCGGTAGCTCGGGACCAACCGGCTCGAATCCGCTGAACACAAATCCGCTGAATTCAAATCCACTGGGAGGCAGCACTCCGCGCAACTCATTCACACCGGGTTCAAGACAGACGTCCAGCGGAGGATTTACTCCGTCAGCCCCGTCAACAGCCGGGGCCCCGTCACCTTCTTCCCGTACTTTCGGCTCAGCACCACAAACCGGTGCAACGACTAACCTGACACCGCCGGCGACCGGCTCAACTCAGCCTTCCGGGAGGTCGTTCGGTTCAGGGCCTGACCTGCGACCCGTCGAACCTGTTCCGACCCCACCCGCCCCAAGACAAACTTTCGGTGGAGCAAACGGCTCATCGCAATCGCTTCAGCCCGATTCGCTTCGACCGTCGAATCCGATGCAGCAACCGAATCCGATGCAACAACCGAATCCATTGCAACAAAGAGGTCAGGTTCAGCGGCCAGGTCAAACTTCACCGACCGGCAACCAGCCTGCTAACCCGCTGTCAACTCGAGAGCCGATCGTAAGTTCAACGTCAACGCCACCGGCGACTTCATCAACGGCTCCTTCGCTGCCTCCGGTACGACAGAATCGTCAGATTCCAGTCCAGCCAGTGAGCTCAGCACGTAACGTAACCCCGCCGCCCACCACCGGTGCAATTCAACCGACCCCCGGTGATAGAAACCTCGAAGGCGTTCAAGCTCCTGCACTCACAGTTGAAAAGATTGCTCCAAGAGAAGTACAGGTCAATCAGCCAGCCGATTTCCAGATTGTCGTCCGGAACACAGGGCGTGTGACGGCTCAAAATGTTGTCGTCTTCGACCAGGTTCCGACGGGAGCCGAACTACTGCAAGCCGATCCGGCGCCTTCGCGAACAGCGAACGGATTGAGCTGGCAACTCGGTGAGATCCGGGCCGGACAGGAAAAACGCATCAATGTCCAGCTGCGTCCGACTCGCCCCGGCGAAATCGGCAGCGTCGCCCAGGTCACGTTCGCAACACAGGCATCGATGCGGACTCTAGTGACCAGACCCGAGCTGTCTATTACTCATTCCACTGAACCACGTGTGATGATCGGTGACAATGTCGTTCTCGACATCACGGTAGAGAACAAGGGCGATGGCGCGGCCTATGACGTTCTTGTTCAGGAAGACGTGCCGCCCCAACTGGAAATTCCGTCATCGCTTCGTTCGTCCGATGGAACGCGTGGACTGGAATATCCAGTTGGCACGCTCGCCCCCGGTGAATCGAGAAGACTTCGCCTTGCATTGAAAGCTGCTGATATCGGCAGGTTCCGCAACCTGTTGATCGCAACCGGTCGCGGCGGACTTTCGTCACAGCACGCAGTGGACGTGGAAGTCATTGCTCCGACACTGGTCGCAACCGGATCGGGCCCGAAAAGACGCTATGTTAATCGTGAAGCCATTCACGAATTCTCTGTCCAGAATCGGGGAACGGCTCCGGCCAGCAATGTTGAACTGATCGCACGACTGCCTTCCGGCCTTCGATTCGTAAGCGCAAACAACCGTGGTCGATATGATGCAAACACACACGCTGTTTACTGGTCGCTGGCCGAACTGGCGGAAAATATCATCGCCAGCGTCGAGCTGAAAACCATGCCTGTCGAGCCCGGTGAGCAAAGAATCGCTTTTGAGTCGTTCGCGGACCTCGGCCGGAAAGTCGAAACCGATCAGACGATGGTGGTCGATCACCTGGTCGATGTCTACTTTGAAATTGATGACGTCGTCGACCTGATCGAAATCGGCAGTGACACCAGCTACCGTATCCGTCTGGTCAATCAGGGAACGATTGCAGCAACCGACGTTCGCCTGCAAGTTGACTTCCCGGCTGGAATTCAGCCCACATCGGTTGACGGTAACGTTCAGCATCAGATTCAAGGCAATCGCGTCGTCTTTTCGCCGATCACCAGCATGAATCCGGGTGATGAGATCCGTCTGGAAGTCAACGCGCGGGGAACTCAGGCCGGCGACCACAGGGTAGCAGCTCATGTTCAGACTGCCGGTCGCGAAACTCCGGTAACCAAGGAAGAGACGACTCGCGTCTACAACGACCGCTAGGCACTTCTCAAAGAATTCGAAACAACGCATCAAAACAACGCTTTCGAACACCCACAGTCGAAAGACAGGATCGGGCAGGCTCCCACTGAGTCTGCCCGATTTTTCGTTGTAACCGGTAAAGTTCAGCCGCACACTCTTTCAATACAGTGGCTGGCGGCGAATACCCCGGCACGACCGTCACGAGAGTGTATTTTTTGGCGACCCGCATATGTTGACATTTTGAAACATTATCGCGTGATGCCACTATGTACGAAAAATTCTACGAAGCCGATAAGCCTCCTGTTCAAGCCAAAGGCTGGCAGTCCGCACTCTTACCTTACGGTCTTGCGATCGGCTGCTGCCTTGCGATTCTTGTCGGCCGCCCCACTGACCTACCTCCGGTTGAAATGATCGGGCTGACCATCGGCCAGGTGTTAATCGGTGTTGCGGCACTACATCTCGTGCTGTTCATCCTGGTTCGCAAGTCACCTAAACGCGAACTGATACTGTCGGCGTTCGTGGGATTCATCCTTCTGTACGGCCATTTCTGCAACTATGCAGGCCCTCGCATCGGAACCGGGGTCTGTCTTTACGCGTGGATCGGAATCGGCATCAGTTCGTTGCTGTTTATGTTTCGACTTGGCGATGCGCCGCTGTTTCACAAGCTTGTGCCCGTAATGCTGTTCGCTCTTGTTGCGACCGTCGGATTCCAGCTCTATGGAATCGGCCGTCCACTGCTCAAAGATATGGGTGCCGCCGAACAGCTTGTTGCCGAAGTAAAGCAAAGCGATCCTCTGGCAGGCGTAGAGGTTTCAGCCAATCAGTCGGCTGCCATGCCGGATATCTACTACATCATCGTTGACGCATATGCCCGCCACGACGTGCTGCAGTCGATGTACAAATTTGATAACTCGGAGTTTCTGAACCAGCTGCGTAGCCGTGGTTTCTTTATCGGTGATCAAAGCCGTTCGAACTACCACCTGACAGAAACTTCAGTCGCTTCATCGTTAAACATGACGCACCTTGGCGAACTTGGACTGGATGATTTTGAAACACGCATCCCCGTTCGCAGTCTGATCAAAGACAGCGCGGCCGTTCGTTTTCTAAAATCAGCCGGCTATTCAACAGCCTGCATTGAGTCAGGAAAATCAGATACGTCCTGCGAGGATTTTGACTGGTACTATGAATCACCGTTTGCTCTGAACGAATATCAGGACGTGCTTTATCACGGATCTGTCCTGCCTGAGTTGCTGCCCGGCGACTATGTCCGCAGCGCAGCACGTCTTCATGGGGACCGCGTGCTTAACTCGCTGGAAATGATCCCGATGATCGTGGACGAGAAGGATAAGCCGACATTTGTCTTTTCGCACATGCTCAGCCCTCATCCTCCATTCGTCTTTGATGCCGAAGGAAACGAAGTCGAGCACTATGGCTACTACCTGATTGCAGACGCTGACAGTTTCACTACACCAAACGGCGGAGACGTGGAACTCTATCGCAACTCCTACGTCGAGCAGCTCAAGTATATGAACGGTCGCCTTCTGACGATGATTGATGCGATCCGTGCGAAGAACCGCGAAGCGATCATTATCATTCAAGGTGATCACGGCCCGCGAATGGGCTTTGCCGACGTCGAAGGCGAGGGCGCCGATCCGAATGCCCGTTACCGTGAAGGCTTCTCGATTCTGAACGCGATTTCTGTTCCGCCGAGATTCCGGCCTCAGCTCTACAGCTCGATAACGCCGGTCAACACGTTCCGTGTGATCTTCAATGAAGTCTTCAGAACGAACCTGCCGGTCATCGGCGACAACTCGTTCTTTGAAGATCAATACGCGTTCAGAGACGCGACGCCGGAGGCATTGCCAGTCGTTCCGGGGCGCAATCCTGTCTCGCACACAAACAGTCCACAAGGTCGGTAACGAACTCCGTTTGCTGGCTCAAAGTTAAGACAACAGGAAAGCTGAAATGAATCCCCTTACAACACTTGCCTACATCGATCCTATGTCCGGAGCCGTTGTGCTCCAGTTGATCATCGCCTTCATTGCCGGTGTCGGCGCGTTCTTCCGCCACACGATCATCGGCGGCATCAAGCGCATATTCGGCTTCGGCCGCCAGCAGGACGCGTCCAGCTAGAACAGCTCGCGCCCGAAATCTATCAGCGACACAACATCGAACGCTCCCCTGAAAGAAAAAGATGTCTGTTACACGAGTTGCCGGTTCATTCCGCGATCCATCGGGTTTTGTCTTCCTCCGTAACGAGGAAGTCTTCCGGTCGATCGATGATCAATGTTTCGAAACGTTGATGCAGCTTGCGGACGAAGGCAATCTTGACGACTGGGTCGAGCGGCAGCTGATCGTCGGCACCGAGTTCATTGAAGAGGGGCCGCTGCTGGACGATCTCAAGCGCGAGCTACCTGAGACACAACACTTCCTGCGCCACGAGCGGATTCCACTGGTCACGTATCCTTACGAGTGGACCGTTTCGATGCTGGCGGACGCAGGCATCTGTACGCTGGACCTGCAGATTGAACTGCTTGAGTCCGGCCACTCGCTCAAAGACGCAACCGCCTACAACGTCCAGTTTGTAAACGGCAAGCCGACGATGATCGACGTTGCGTCGATCGAACGGCCAAGCCGGCTGGACGTCTGGTTCGCACTCGGGCAGTTCCTGCAGATGTTCGTCTACCCGCTGCTGCTGAATAAATATCGCGGCTGGGATTTGCGATCGTACTTCGTATCCAGCTTGAACGGCCGTGACATTGAAAGCGTAGCGAAATCGTTCGGTCTCCTCGAGCGTTTCAGACCCGGTCTGTTCCTCGATCTGACGTTGCCACTCTGGCTGCACCGTATGTCCGAGAAAAAGCAGGAATCCAAGCGCGACGTGCTGGAAAAGAAGGTGACCAATACGGCTCCACAGATCGCGAATCTGAAACGACTGCGCAGCAAGCTGCAGAAACTGGCCGCGAGCTACAAACCATCCGGCGTCTGGTCCAGCTACACCAACATCTGCAACTACGACGATGAGGCCGACAGCGCGAAGAAGCAACTGGTGCGCGATATTCTGACTCGTTCGCAGCCCGGCGAAGTACTGGACATCGGCTGCAACACCGGAACGTACAGTTTTCTAGCTGCAGAGTGCGGAGCCAACGTGACATCTGTCGACGGCGACCACGACGCGATTGAGATTCTCTATCGCCGGCTCAAAGACAACCCGGCTTCGATCAGTCCACTCGTCGTTGATCTTGCCAACCCGAGTCCGTCGATCGGATTCATGAACGTCGAACGACCTTCATTTCTCGACCGCAGCCAGCCTGGTTGCGTGATGGCTCTGGCGTTGATGCATCACCTGCTGGTTTCCGCCAACATGTCGATGGACGCGATTGCAGATCAGATGCATTCGATGACCAACCGAGACTTGATCATCGAGTTCGTACCGACTGACGACAGTATGTTCGAGCGCCTGATGAAATTCCGCGTCGATCTGTTTCAGGGCGTGAATCTCGAAAACTGCATCAAGGCTTTCGACGCAAAGTTTGAACTGCTCGAAAAGCATCCGATCCCTGGCTCAAAGCGAACGCTGCTGTACTTCCGCAAGAAGTAGCGGAGCGGACGAACGGGATTCTTCGCTTTCGCTCATTCAGCCAGTTGTTTTCCAGCCTCGTTCTATTAGCCTCGACGGTTTTCTATTGAGCAATCTCTGCTCACACGCCGTTGTTGATTCGCAGTTACAGGTAGATCCAAATCGCTTCTTCTGATGACTAGATCGCGGCTACCAATTGAATGGTAACCATCAGCCACGGCAGGGTTCCCAGCAGCACGAAACCAATGAACAACAAAATAAATAAAGGCAGAAAAAGACTTGGGCAGAACCGCTCTTGTCTTATAAGCACCTGCCGAATATCAATCAGCCTGAGAATGGCCGGCAACCCGAATCCCAGAAACATCACCGGCCCGAACACAAACACAAAGTGAGCCGTTATTGCTGTTGAGTCGTGGCCGAAAAGGCTGGAGCAAACCACCATGCTCAAGATCGCGAAGATCCAGAGCTTGCCAAAGTGATTCAGCACAAGCGAACTGAATCGCTGGACTCGATCGTAGAGTGTTCGCTGTTCTTGCGCCGCGTCCGCCAAAAGCCGCTCCCGTCTAGCTAGTC
Source organism: Planctomycetota bacterium (assembly GCA_039029995.1). Lineage (GTDB taxonomy): Bacteria > Planctomycetota > Planctomycetia > Pirellulales > Pirellulaceae > Mariniblastus. The sequence continues at coordinate 17,423 of JBCCFB010000048.1, read as the reverse complement.
AGTATTATCACGCTCACCTCGATCTAGCTCTTCGTTTGCGGCCTCTTCCTCTTGCCGTTTTTTCTCTGTTTCCCACTCAGCCTTTTCCACCTTGAGCTTTTCGATCGCAGCTTTGAGTCAAAGATTGTCTCACTTCTGACAACCGGTCAAGCCTCGGCTCCAAGCTGCAATATTAATGAGCAAGTAGTTACAATTAGAAGGCCTGTATCGGAATGGGTATCTGGAATTTTGCTTACATCGACCCTTCGCCCGCTTCTGCAGATTACAACTCAGACCACGTGCGATGACTAACGATCTGCTTCAGCTTGAATCCCAATCAACTTCGAAATCAACTCGTCGGCAAGCTGCGGCATGCCCGGACTCATAGCGTTAATGACGACCATGTATGCATGTCCTTTCGAAGTAGAAACCCAGGTCAAAGCGAACCAGCGGGTGTTGGAGCCGTTATGCCAGATCGCTTTGCCGTCTGCCCAGCCTCTTTGAGTGACAAACCAGCCACAGGCCGCCGGCACTTCGGCATCAACTGACGACGGTGTCGTCAGCATCGCTCGCGTTTCCTCTGAAAGCAGACCTGCCGGCGCATGATCAGTCATCTCCAGCAGAAACGTTGACCAGTCTGAAAGGCTCATGTGAACTGTTCCCGCCGGACCAAGCGTCGGCGCGTTATCAATCTGGCTGGCCCGAAGTTCACCATCGCGCCCGATGACGTTGTGCCCCCACGGCTGCTCGACTTCGTTCGTTTCACCAGGATGACCAAAGCCCGCTGAAGCCAGGCCAAGTGGATCAAAGATCTCCTGCTGCATCAGCTCTTCCCAGGGCTGACCTGTGACCGCGCCGCACATGAGTCCCACAACCGCATAGTTCAGATTGGCATACTCAAAGTTCGTGCCCGGTTCGTGCTCAGGTTTGTCAGCAAGAGCCTTGATGACGATCAGCCGTCTCGTTTCCGTGATCGTGTCACCTTCCTGCAGCCACCACATCATCGTGTCCGGCAGTCCGCTTTGGTGCTCGAGCAGCTGTCTCAGTGTAACAGCCGAATAGTCCTCATGAATCTCGCTGGCAATCTCCGGCAGTAACTCGCCGATCGTCATCTCCATCGTCAGTTTCTCCTGATCGATCAACCGGCCGACAAGTGCCGCCGTCATCGCTTTGGTACACGACCCGAGATGCATCTGGTCGTGAAGCGTGATCGGAGCTTCGTCGTCTACCTTTCTGACTCCCATCGCTGCGATGCGAACGGGCTGGTCATGAACACGAATTGCCGCCACCATACCCGGAATCGCGATGCCTTCGGCACCTGCTTCTTCGATTGCGATTTCCAGCAGATTCTTGATCGCCGCGTCCTCTTCTAGTATCGAGCTTTCCTGTGCGATCAGGGACGGGGAAATGAAAGCCATCAGGCATACGATAATGATGATTCGCTTCAAAAGGTCGGCTGGGCTGGCATTCATTTCGGATTCGCAACAAGGTGTTTTCTGATAGAATTCGCGGTTTGAAATTGAGATCGTTTTGACGCTGGAAACCGTGTCAACCTGATCATATCCTCCCCGCATACTACATTCACGCGTCAGACTCTTCGCTCTGACCAACGGAAGATTTCCAACAAAGGAGCAAACTGTGAGACGTCCGTTAATCGCCGGCAACTGGAAGATGAACATGGACCTGGCATCCAGTCGGGAACTGGCTTCCGGAATCGCAGCGGCCGCAGGTACTGACGCCGATGTCCTGGTCTGCCCTCCGTTTGTATACCTCGAGTCTGTGGTCCAGTCCGTCGCAGGCTCGACCGTCAGCGTCGGTGCTCAGGATGTCTACTTCGAGGAAAAGGGAGCTTTTACGGGCGAGACGAGTACTGCGATGCTCAAGGATATCGGCTGTGGATTTGTCATTCTGGGTCATAGTGAGCGTCGTCACGTGATCGGTGAGCAGGACGAGCTGATCAACCGCAAAGTCCACGCAGCCCTCGCGGCCGGTCTCATCCCCGTCGTTTGCGTCGGGGAAAAGCTTGAAGAACGGGAAGCCGGTCAGACGATGGATGTAGTTCGCTCGCAATTTGACGGGTCGCTGGCCGGTCTGGACGCAGACCAGATGGTCGGCACGGTGATCGCCTACGAGCCCGTCTGGGCGATCGGAACCGGCAAAACTGCCACCCCTGAACAGGCTCAGGAGGTCCATGCTGACCTTCGCAAACTGGTCTCTGAGCGGTATAATCCGGAGGTTGCAGAGAGTGTCCGGATACTTTATGGCGGAAGCGTCAAACCGGACAACGCGGCGGATCTCCTTTCACGGAATGACATCGACGGTGCCCTCGTCGGGGGAGCGTCACTGAAGACGGACAGCTTCACCGATATCATCCGCGCTGCACAACCGGCACCGCCAGTCAGCTAATGCCTCACAGGCACTGGCCGTCATCGCCGGAAAGAGACAACTGATAATTACAACAGGGCGGCGGGCCTTGAGCCCGACCGCTCGTTTTCACTTCACTGCCGACAGCCAACGCTCGCGGCATTCAACACAGGTTATTTCAAAATGGAATGGCTCGGACTTTTGTTCATGGGAGTTCTGCTCGCGCTGACTTCCCTGTTTCTAATTCTGCTGATCCTCGTGCAACGCGGAAAAGGTGGCGGTCTTACCGGTGCTCTTGGCGGCATGGGTGGCCAGAGTGCCTTCGGTGCAAAAGCCGGTGACGCGTTTACTCGAATCACAACCGTTACGGCTGTGATCTGGATCTTCCTGTCGATGCTCACCATCGCCATGTTCAACCGTCCCCAGGATCGCACTGCTGATCAGGATGAACCCGGCATCTCAGCTCCTGCTGATGAAGACGGTGGTGAATCCGGCGGCATGGGCGGATCAGACGCGACCGGTGGCGATGAGTCCGGCGATGATGCGACCGGTGGTGACGAGTCAGGTTCTGGCACAGAAACTGGTGGAGATGGCGACGCCGACAACAGCGGCGGAGATGAAAGCGGCGACGATACTCCCGCTGATGAATCCGGCGATGCTGAAAATGGTGGCGACGAGTCGGGCGGAGATGAAACTCCTGCAGGCGATGACGGCTAGTCGGACAACAATGCAATAATCAACCAGCTTTGAGGCGCTGTGGACTCACAGCCCCTCAAAGCAAATTTGCATTTAGTCGATTCGCGGTTCAGCGACGCTCATTGGTCGCCGTTTCGATGTTGCCGGAAAGCCTGAATTTGCAGGCGCGGCAGATAGCCAGCCAGGGGAGATTCAGTTTGTTACACAGCATGACCGGTCACGGACAAGCGCTGGTACGCAATGATGAAATTCATGCGCTTGCGGAAATCAGAACGGTCAACAACCGGTTCCTGAAGATCAACATCAACGGCGATCTGGCTCCAGCTCAGATTGCTGAAGTTGAATCTGCGATCAAGAAACATGTGTCGCGAGGATCGGTCAATCTGAAACTGCAGACCCGCCACTTGAACAGCACGGGCGAATTTCACATCGACGAAAAAGTGCTCAGGTCATACGCAGCACAACTGCATGGCATTTCCGGAACAGAAGTTGATCTGCAAACGCTCCTGACACTGCCGGGTGTTATTTCGGGTGATAACTACACAGCAGAAGCCGACGAAGAGGATACAACATGGCCGGTCGTCGTCCAGGCAGTTAACGATGCCCTGGAAAAGCTGACTGAAATGCGTCAGCGCGAGGGTCGTGAGATGGCGACCGATCTCGGATCCAACTGCGACCAGATCATCGAACAACTCTCGCAGATCGAGGTGCTGGCTCCGAGGGTCGTCGATAATTACGCGCGAAAGATGACCGACCGCATCAACAAGATGCTTGAACAACTCGGGTCAACGGTCACTGAATCTGATGTGGTCAAAGAAGTAGGCGTGTTCGCAGAACGTGTTGATATCTCCGAGGAGACTGTCCGCCTGCATAGCCACGTAAAACAGTTCCGTGAGATTCTCGCGGGAGAACAGTCCAACGGGCGGAAACTCGATTTCCTGTCACAGGAAATGCTTCGCGAAACCAACACTATCGGCTCCAAAGCCAATGACGCCGAGATTGCAGGACATGTCGTGGAAATAAAAACTGTCATCGAACGTATTCGAGAGATGGTTCAGAACGTCGAATAGAATCGCGACGCGAAAACGAACCCAATTAACAGAATCGTGTCCAGGCCACGGTAATCTGGACCAGGCAACCGGAATCATGACTGACAACCAGCCTGAACGACTGATCATTATTTCTGGCCCGTCAGGCGTCGGAAAAACGACGTGCGTACGCCGGCTGCTCGCGGAGTGTCCACTTCCGCTGGAACTCAGTGTTTCCGCCACCACCAGACCGATGCGAGAAGGCGAGACTGACGGAGTTAACTACCATTACCTGACCGACGAACAGTTTCAGGAGCACCGCCGGAACAGTGACTTTCTTGAGGCCGTCGAAGTCTTCGGAAAAGGCCACTGGTACGGAACTCTGAAGAAGACCGTCAAGGAACGCCTTGCCGCGGGCAAATGGCTGATTCTGGAAATCGACGTCGAAGGGGCAAGCAGGGTCGTAGACCTCCACCCTGACGCGATTACAATTTTTCTTCACCCCGGAAGTCTTGAAGAACTCGAACGTCGGCTTCGCGGGCGGGGAACTGAATCAGAAGAGGCCATTCAGACACGGCTGGGCGTTGCGTCCCGCGAACTGGATGCCTCGGGCAAATACAAACACATCGTTATCAACGAGACGATTGACCAGACGGTCAACGATCTCTGCAGCCTGCTCAAAACATTTCAAAACGAACACGGAGAACAAACGTGTACGACGAACTGAAAGAAGAGGAAATCGTCCGCAAAGTCGGCGGTCGTTTCAAACTTTCCACACTCATCCAGAAACGCATGGTTCAACTCAATCAAGGCGCTAGGCCGCTGATTGAGACACACCAGAAAGACAAAATGGCGATCGTGCTTCAGGAGATCCTGCAGGACAAGATCTACCTCGACAGTAGCGACGAAGTCGCCATCGGACACGCCCCGGAATTCCCGGACACGCCCGAACTCAACCTCGATGACCTTGGATAGGCATCAGGGCCTGCTGCTTCAAGCAGCGTTGAAATAATCTGGATGTATCTGCACGGAGGCAGCACATAGTGTTGCCTCCGTATTTTCTGAATCATGAACCAGCCAGCCAGCCATATCGACATCATCGTCGGAGTTACCGGCGGAATTGCTGCGTTCAAGTCAGCGGCTCTCGTCAGCTCGCTGGCTCAGGAAGGCCACGTTGTTCAGGTCGTCATGACAGAAAGTGCGAAGAAGTTTGTCGGTGAACAGACTTTTGCTGCCCTCACCGGTCGTCCTGTCGCATCGGCATTATTCGATACTGCCTACCCTCTCGGAGCCCACATCGAGCTTGCTCGAAACGCAAGGCTACTCTGTGTTGCGCCGGCAACTGCCGGATTCATGTCACGTGCGGCGACCGGCGCCTCCGATGACCTGCTGTCCACTTTGTATCTGTGTTTTACAGGTCCGGTCCTGATAGCGCCGGCAATGAACTGTGAAATGTGGGAGAAGCCCGCTGTAGCCCGCAACGTGCATCAATTGCGCGAGGACGGAGTGCAGATAATTGACCCGAAGGAAGGCTGGCTCAGTTGCAGAACTAAAGGTGTCGGTAGAATGGCTGAACCTCAGGACATCCAAAACGCGATTACTTCTGCATTAGAACAAGCAAACGGCTGATGGCTCGAATTGTTATTACATCCGGCCCTACTCGTCAGTACATCGATCCGGTCCGCTATCTTTCCAACGCATCCAGTGGTCAGATGGGACGCTGCCTCGCAGAAGCCGCGCTCGAAATGGGCCACGAGGTCGTCATTATTAGTGGTCCTGTGAATATCCAGTACCCGCAATCCGCAACCGTCATCGATGTTGTCTCAACCCGCGATATGCTCGCTGCGGCGATGAGTCAGGTAGACCAGTGTGACGGTATCATCGGCGCCGCAGCACCCTGTGACTATCAACCCGAGAATGTTGCAGATCACAAGATCAGAAAGACAGGCGAAACGTTAACCATAGACCTGGTTGAAACGCAGGACGTGATGGCTGCGGTCGGGCAAATCAAATCGGATGCCCAATGGTCTGTCGGTTTCGCGCTGGAAACCGACGACGCAAGGTTCCGCGCCCTCACCAAACTGCAAAAGAAGAATTGTGACCTTGTTGTTCTCAATGGAGTGTCCGCTATCGACTCGCCTGAAAACAGTGTCGAAATCATTGCCCCCGATGGAAGCGTTATCGAATCGGCAAGCGGTTCGAAACCGGAGGTCGCACGGTTTATCCTCAACGTTATTCAATCGCGTTTGATCGACGACTAGTTGTCCGGCCGTATAATCCGCCAGTGTCTGAATCTCCCGACAACGACGATCTTCGACTGCAGCCTACAGATCCGGAAGCTGATGCCGCGCAGAAATCGATCCGGGAACGTCCGCCGTCTCACGTTTCGCCGGCCCATCGTCCTGACCCCCCGGCGTTTCAGTTTGATCTAAAATCTATGCTGTGGTTGACCGCCGGAATCGCAGTCCTTTGTGGAGTCTTCCAGTTCCTTCCACCGCGGTTCATCGCCGCAGTTCTGGGTTTTGCGACCGTGATGGCGCTTTGGTTGATGTTGACGTTCGGCATCCGCCACCCGATAGCCAGAATACTCTGGGCAATACTCCTGATCGCCTATTTGGCATTCTGCATCTACTCGCTGGCTTGATCGCATCACCGTTGTAGTCGCCGCGGAATCGGAACAATGCCCTGGACTCTGATAGTGACGATGCTTAACGCGCCACGCTAAAGAGACGACTTTGCGATTGCAGCTTCGAGCCTGCTGATCGAATCATCCACAGTTTCACGATCCTCATCCGGAAGATCCGCGTTACCGAAACGGACGCTGTAAAAGAGGTCCGTAAGGTCGTTTACGGTGGAATCGATCGTTTCTGCGTCGGGGTGAGCAGAGTAGTGGTCGCCGACTTCCCCTGCAAACTCACGATGTGTCTGTGCAGGAGCACGCTTGTGACCGGCTTCTTCAAGAACAGATGTCAGCCGCTTGTAGAACACAGTTGAGATTTCGTCGGGATCAACTCCAATCACCCATTTCTTAAGTCCGGGCGAGATATACCCCAGCGCATTACCGACGAGATTTCTGATCATCTTTATCCGGCGTTTACGCTCTGATGTTTTGCGCCCGCCGAATGCGCCGAACACAGTGCGCATCACACCGAACATCACAGAAAACAGTGCCGCGGCCAGCAAACCGACACGCAGAGCAGGGCGGTTGTTGATTTCTCCGGCGGCTGACTCGAAACCCGAAGTCCACGCGGAGAGGTCAGTAAACCCGAGCATTGATCCGGAACGATCCGTGAGACCACGCTGGTTGTCGAGACCCATGACATACTCCTGCCACAGGTTGCGCGCGATCTCGATCGCGTTTTCACGACTACTGCGGTTGGCAAGCTCGGTTGCCGGAGTGGGGTCAAGCCTCAACCATGCGCCACCGGGACCTGCAGCTCCTTCACGTCGCATTTCGTCACTGCAATCGGCCGGCCTGAGATAGGCTTCCACCCAGGCGTGGGCGTCATCCGAGCGGACGACATAATACTGGTTCTCATCGTCATAAATGCCGCTGTAGTATCCGACGACCAGACGCGCCGGAATTCCCTGTGAACGCAGCATTAATACGAGCGCTGACGCGTACAACTCACAGTGGCCACATTTGTGATTGACGAAGAAGTCCTCAACCGGATCCAGGCCCTCATTCCACTGGACATCTGTAAAATCAAGCGTGTACGAGAAATCCTGTGACAGCTGGAAGAAAGTCTCCATCCTCCGGCACATCTCGTACCGTTCATCATCCGCAAATCCACTGGCAAGACCGGCTGCTGTGTCAACGAGTGCAGGGTATCTTTCCTCATCAAGGTACGTGAGCCATTCGATATCACCTGGACTACGCTCAAGCGATTCGCCACGCATGTATCCGAGAGACGTGAACGGCCATGCTTCAAGCGGTTCATTGTTCGGCCCGACACGCGTCATCAACTCGTAACGGAAAGGAGTCTTCTCGATCCGGTCGTTTTCCTGACGTCGCGTCAACGCGGAAACTTCGTAGCAGAATTCAATCTCCTGTGACGTATCCGGAGTCGAGAATGCCGGCATTGCTGAAAAGATCATCGGATCATCAGTCGGATTCATCTGAAACCGTTGCAGTATCCTGCGCGAGTTTGGTTTGAGTTCCGGGGTTCTCCGGTAGACCGACGGATAGACACGGTCGTAAGGGGCTGTCCACGAGGTTCGTCCATCAACGATCCGCAATTGTCCGAGGGCAGTTCCCCGGAAGTACGGCGGAGAAGCAAGTTGCAGCTTCTCTCCGGTCAGCGAGTTCTCAAAAGAAACTCTGAAAATCCTTTCACCGGTCTGTTCGATTTTGCCTCGTTGATTCAGATCGACCTTCATCGACATACCCGTCGGCTGGGTCGGGACCATCAACGGGCCGAACCATGCTTCTGAGTTACGCGGAATAAAAAAGAACATCAGAAATGCGAAAGCGAGACACGTTGCCAGCCAGAAACCGAGATGCCTGACGATCAACGGCATTGTCCGTTCCTGATGAGGCTCGGCGTCGAAAATCGCGATCGGATTGCCGCTACCGATTCCTGATTTGTCCCGGCCGCCTAACACGCCTTCGATCATTCGGTCGATAACCGAAACCGGCTTCTCCGGTTGAGCGGCTGCGTTTCCGGTACCCGAAGCAAGCGCAAGTGCCGCCTCGCGATTGCGCGTTCTTACATCCGTGTTTGCCGTCTCGATCGACTGGAGAATCATCGTCAAACCAGCGAGACCGAAAAACAGAATAAACAGCAGGCCACCTTCAAAATTCAAATTAAAAATAGCTGCAACGACAATCTGCAGCAGACTCAATACCATGATCTGCCAGTTCCGGCGTGTGTTCTTCTGCTGGAACATAAGGACAACCTGCAGGTAGACCAGCAGGTTCGACACGCAAATCAGCTTGGTCGCGCCGTCACCTTCGACAAAGCCCTGCATTGCAAGGACCAGCACGGCAATTGAAGCGATGTTTGCGAGACCACCGCGAAGTGAAAACCATTTGCGCCAGTCGCAGACAACGAAACCGACGAAACTCCCGATGACACCGATTGCCGAAAGGCCGAGGTTTTCCTGACTGAGCCCGATCAGCAGTCCGCTGACGATTACCGTCGCCAGTAGTGCCAGTTGAAGTGCGAGTCTAACGGTTAGCATCGGCCATCCATTTCTCGCTCAAAGCGTCAATCTTTTTCTGCTCCTGTGGATTGGACGGTTCGAACATCATCGAGAACTGTTTCGAATCAACTTCCAGCCAATGCACCATCGACATGGTGCTGTTCAGGCGTGTATTGTCGCTCGTCCAGTGACCGCAACCAGAGGCTTCATCGCGCGGGCTGACCACGAACAGGGGAGTTCCATTCGAGACCAGGCCATTGGCAGTAATGATGGTTTCAATCAAAGGATCATTTACGTTCATCGCCCAGGTTCCGATCTTGACGGTTCCCAGACAGCGCATGACCTGGGCGACCGTCTCCGGATGGTATCGCTCACTGATCACGATTTTTTCATCACAGCAGATTGCAAGCGTTACCTGGCCCTTCACGGCTGATCCGAGCCCGGCGAATACGGTGGCTGCAAAACTCAGCGCCCGTTCACATCGTTCATTTTCAATTGCTGAACCGGTGGAGCGCAGATCAATAACGACCGCTAGATCGCGGTTGGTCTTCTGGTCGTGCTGGCGGATCATCGGAGTACCGTATTTGGCAGTGCTGCGCCAGTGGATGTGACGCTTGGAATCACCGGATCGCCAGGTTCTCAATGCGTAGAATTCATCTTCCTGCACACCGCGCCGCCGCCGGTTCGCTTCGGACCCCAGTGCAATGGACTCCAGCCTTCTGTCCCATGAGTGGCTGAGACGGCCCAGTTCCGGGGCCACGATGACTGTTTCTATGTCTGTCAGCCGGATTGTCGAACGCATGAGCCCGAACGGAAAAGTCGTTGCAACAACGGCAGGACCGAACTCGTAAATCCCCCGTTTTTCGAAGTAGGTTCGATACGAAACGAATCCCGAGCGGTTGATTGCGACCTGCGGAAATACAACGGTTGCCCTGGTTCCGTTCTTCTTCCGGTTGATTTTTTTACCGGGTTCGATGTCGGTAATATTCCGTGTCGAATCCTCAACGACGATATTCCAGGCGTTAAGTCTTGAGCCCTCATTCTCACACTCCCACTGAACCGGCGTCAGTGAACCTGCGTGAACATACTGCGAGAGGTGGCGGCGAAACACCAGCGAACTCATCACGTGAATCTGTGATCGCCAGTTCAATAGCAGCGGAGCACACATCATTCCCGCGAGAAGTATCAGCAGGTTGACGCTGCGAAGAACGGCACCGACGGAGACAAAGGCAAGGATTACGAGAAAGGCGACGCCTTCTGCAGTCATTCTCAGCTTAAGTCGGCTGGTTCGTTGTTCGACCGGTTCACCAAGCATGAGAATTCGCTGCGCTGGACGCAGCCCGTAACCAAAACCACAAAATATCAGGTCAAGAAAACCAGAATGCCATTCACCTGCCTAGGTTGGCAGTGGTACGTGACTGACAATCTCCTTGACGAGTGACTCTACGTGCGACCTCTGGGTTCCCTGCATTATTCCGGTAGCCTGAACGCGATGGGCCAGAATCACAACCGCAAGGTCTCTTACATCATCGGGAATTACGTAGTCCCGACCGCTGACAAACGCCATCGCGCGGGCGGCTGAATACCATGCCAGAACACCACGTGTACTGACCCCGACGCTGAGATCTTTCGAGTCCCTGGTCGCGTGCGCTACGTCGAGCATGTAGGACGAAATCGACTCTTCGACTTTGACTTGTCGGACCGCCTGCTGGATTTCGACTAGATCCGATGCTTCGCAAACGGGCTTTAGTCTGTCTACAGGCTGGCCGTCCCGATGGCTGGTTAGAATATCGTTCTCAACACTTCGATCAGGATAGCCCATCGAAAACCGCAGCAGGAACCTGTCCAGCTGACTCTCTGGAAGCACGTATGTCCCTTCAAACTCGAAGGGGTTCTGCGTCGCTATGACCATAAACGGATCGGGCAGTGTGTACGTCGTCCCGTCGACACTGACCTGACGGTCACTCATTGCCTCGAGCAACGCACTTTGAGTCCTGGGCGGTGCACGATTGATCTCATCGGCGAGAACAAAGTTGTTGAAGATCGCGCCCTGATGGAATTGAAACTCCGCCGTCGTCGTGTTGTAGACGCTGCTGCCGAGTATGTCCCCGGGAAGCAGATCAGGCGTGAACTGAATCCGCGAAAACTGTCCGCTTACGCTGCGGGACAGGGCTTTTCCCAGCAACGTCTTGCCGACGCCGGGAACGTCCTCCATCAGGACATGCTCCCCCGCAAAAAGCGCAATCAGGCAGAGCTCTGCCTGGTCTCTTTTACCAAGCACGACGCTACTGATATTGTCGAGCAGCAGAGTTGCTTTTGAATGAAGTTCGACCAGTTTATCAGGATCGATCGCTGGTTCGGTGGTCGCTGTGTTTTGGTCCTGACTCACTGAAGAACTGGTCCTTCCGTCCCGCTCTCTTTGTACATTCCAACCGCAGCCATGGCGGTCCCGTCGTCGGCAACCAATATAACCTAACGTTGTCGGTATTGCATTGGTGCGACGCCTGTGGCCCCCATATCGGAAGCCAACGGACATCCTGCTGTACCGTGCCCTACATTTTCGACTCTCATTTTCCGGACCATAGATTTCGAACGCTTCGAATCGCAACCGTCTATACCGCGAACCGCGCATTAAAAAAGCCGGGTTGCTGACCCGGCCTTTGTTCGCTTGTTGCCAATCGACATTTTTGTCTATCTACTCGACCTGAAATTCAGCGGTACGCCACGGGAAACCGCTCAGATCGCCGAACTGGAAGAGTTCCCGGAACATCAACAGTGTCGCCACTGTGACAAAAACCAGGGACAGCAGAAGCATGATGTCGTAGATAGACATTGCGGGCGCCTTCTGCTTCGGTTCGTCTTCTGCCACTGCGTCATCTGCGGCTGCAGCTTCGACCGATGTCTCGCCGATCTGTTCGTCGGCAAGCACTTCTTCTGTATTTTCAAAACCTTCTGACATCGGATATCCGGAGAACTAACAGGGTCTGTCGGTCAAACGGGCGGCATTAGTACTTGCCGGCCTCGAGTAGCAGGATGATTCCAGCCGACATCAATGCGATGAACGACAGGATGAGCATCACGCCATAGACGTTGAAGCTTTGCTTGCGATACACAGGTTGCGGTGCGACTTGCGGCGGTGGCTCAACTGGAGCGGCCTCCTGCTGGAATGCAGGGTCGTCGAACGCCTGTGGAAAATCAGAACTTGGTTGTGACATGATCTCCCTCTTGAACAGCAAGCTGTGTGTATTCAGGTTGCAGAACGGCTGCAGACATGTTCTGTGATTCGCGTGTCACCGTCGCCTTACCGACGAAACGGCTGCCACGATAAATGTCGATTATGTGTCCCTGACGAAGTCCGTCATCGGTCCCCAGAGAAATAACGATTACATTGTTCTCAGCACGCAACACCGCGCCGTCTAACTCAGGTGCAATGTGGCGTGTGAGTTCATCGTCGGCCAGGCCGTAAGCATTCATGACACGAGTCGTGTTCGCGATGGTGTCCCGCATGTCTTCATTCATCAGGCGCTGGTCTTGAAGCGTCGAAGATGTTTCGTTCAAACGATTCTGCAAGTTGACAACAGTGACTGACTGTTGTGAATAATCGTCCGCATACTGAACGTTTTCACGAAGCAGCTTATCGATTTCCGCATCCTGTTTTGTAAGACGGGCTTCGGCTTCTGTCAGACGCTCGCGGTACTGAGTCGCACGAACCTGCTCACCCTGATAAAGGTCGTTGGTCTCGCGCTGGTTTTCCAGAGCCTGAACCAGTTGCGATTGAAGTTGAGCGATCTGCTGCTGACGGCTGACCTTCTCACGTTCAAGTTCTTTTTGAATGTCGTTGGATGTCTTCTTGGCTTCGTTCAAGAGACGACTGTAACGGTCGGCAGCCTCTTTGTTCTCCTGAGCCACTTTCTTCCATTCCTTGTGCGACGCACCGACCATGATCGCGACCGACAGGAACGCAATGCTCATGAAGAGAATGAAGAACGTGAAAAGTTTACCCATCAGTTTCATCAGAAATTCCTCTGTCGTTGCCCGCTGTCGGGTGAAGCTGTTCGTGTTCCAGTTGGAGCGTTTGAATTTTCGGAAGGTGGGTGCCGGAGAACGCTGCTCCGGAGGCGAGGCAAAGCTGGCCGTCAAAATATGCAGCCAAGGCAAACCAGGCAAACACAAACCAATTGGTCGAGCTGGAAAATCCCCGCTCGAAATCTCCGCCAATTACCTGTTCAAGTATAGTTGGGGGCCGAAAAAAGTGTCAATCAAATCGCGAAATCGCGGGATAATGACGTGACACACACTCCCTTGTCTTCATCGACAATCGCCGGCAATAAGACCGGTTTTCTGGAAAAGTTCGGATCGAGCGGGGCAAGTGCCAACGCACTATTACGCTGACCCTCACGACCCGCAAATCCAGCGCAGATAAGGCCATCTGGAGCCGGCCGGATCGGGCCTCCGCTTGACCGGACAATGCCGCTTCGCAGACAACGCTTCGTCGTTTGTCTGATTTCCACACTTTGGTTTCGACGACCCGTCGCAACGCTAATCGCAATCAGGCGCGCAATCCCGAAGATTTATGAGACTGATCGTCAAACTCAAGCCGCGGAGCAGCAGACCAGATATTCAGCGGGCTGGATATCAGGAGAAGATTGTTCAACCACCGGGGTCGAGCAGGAATTCAAACGAATTCGAGGACCGGGTCACTGCTAAGACTGCATGTCGAAAATGCACTGTCGCTGTAGCGGCGAGGCAAGAAAGGAACAGAGGCCACGCGATTAGATTTCGGGCGGTTAGGAGGAAGGTCCAAAGCGGCCACAAAGAAGTGGAAAAGCTGTTAGTTGCTGCCGGAAATCTGCTGACGCATGTCCTCAGCGAGAGTTCTGCGTGAATCCAGCCGTGCCTGCGCATCGTTGAGTTGCTTTGTCAGTTCGATTGCACGGTCACGGGCAGACGAAATCTGATCGGCGAGATCCGTATTCTCTGCCGTCAGCGTGTCAATGTCCTGTTCCTTCTGCTTCAGCTCGGTTTCAGCATCTTCGAGATCGGCACCTGTTTCAGAAGCAAACAGGATCTGACGGGCACGCTGGACTTCGGTGTCCAGAGACTGCGCCTGAGAGATGAGCTTTCGCTCTTCGAGTAGCAACAAGGCCTCAAGCTGTGCGATCTGCATCGCGCGGCTCATTTTCTCGGCCTCAAGAATCTTTCGTTTCGCTGTACTACTGGCGCGGGCTTCTTCGAGCAGTGCGCTGTATTGGTTGGCTTCTGTTTGATGCTCGGACTGAATAGCAGACCAGTTCCGGTGCGAAGCACTGACCATAATGGCTACACAAAGGAACCCGACACTCAGGATCAGGATTGCCAGTGTGAACAATTTGCCGACGAAATTCATCGAGTATCCTCTTCAACTTGCGTGTTCCATCGCAATCCCGCACTCTCCCGAAGCGCAGAATTCCCGCAGACTTAACACTTGAAGTATAGTTACGGCCTCGACGATTTGCCAATGAAAGCGTCTATTTCGCCGCAATTGTGAGCTTCATGGTCATCATCGACCGGTCTCCGTTGTGGTCCCAATTTTCTGGGAAAGTTCGGAAAGCAACAGCCAATCTTGTCCGGGTGTGGACGAATGATTCAGGCGACCGGAAAAACCGTTAAAATCTGCAGCTTGGAATACCGGCCCGAGACGACGGTGGGGTTTGACCCACCGGCTTTTCATCCTGGCTGGCGTTGCTCACGGGATTTAACAACAGGCATTCGGAGAACATAACGCGGTGCTGGCTCCCAAATTCACTATCCGACAGATGTTTTACGGTGTTGTCGCCGTCGCATTCCTCTCAGCCCTGTTAGCGTCTGCAGCGCGTGGCAGTACTCTTGGTTTCGGTCTCGGCGTTGCCGTGATCGGGCTGATTCTGGTCGCAATGGTCCACGGCGCGGTTTATTTGGTTGCACGAATGTTCTCCATCGGAATGGAAGCGACCGGCTATGCCCCGGTCGATTCGAAATTGCCACCGCCGATCGACTCTGACCGGTCTCCATTTGACCTGACGCGGTCGGACCAGTTCGTCGCGCCAGGTACGACAACAGTTCCCCGGGCCGCACTGCAAACCGAAGAAACCGCGGACGGTCGCAACCGGCCGGCCGCAGATCAACGCGAGGAAGGTGATGCCTGAGAGCGGACTACCTAAGAGCGTACTACGAGTGTCAGGGCTTCGATTGTGCCGGCTGTTGCTGCCTGCCGTCCTCATTGCCTGCATCTGGAATGCGACCGCGTGTGTTGCCCAGACAAATCCCGGTGCCCAACCCGTGGTGCCTGTTCCTCCGGGCTTGCAAGGCTATGTCACGGAAGTCAATGACCAGTGGCCCCCAGGTACGGGAGGCTACCGGTTTGCCCGGGTGAGAATAACCGACACGCAGACTACGGCCCCTCAACTGGAACGCCGCTTTCAAGTAGTGATCAATGTAAAGCCGAGTTACTACTCGTCGAACACGCATTCCACAACTGTCGTTCCGTTGACGATCGAGGGTGGAAAACTGACGGCGACCGCCGACATCTATTTTCCGAATTACGATTTCGGAAGTACCTACACCGAACTCATTGTGGAAAAGGAAGGCGGCAGCAGGCGGTACGAGAACTATGACCTGCATCAGGGCTTTCTTGCCGGAACGTCAGACGACGGCTACGAGCGATTGAACCTTCTCTTTGTAAATTCCGATATCACTTCATCAGAAACATCAGCTTCGGTCTGGGCCAGAAACTCGATTGCATCGACGCATAGTTTTGGCGCAGGCTACGACATCGACACTCTCCCTGGTTTCGGACCGTTGCGCACGATTTACAGCGGCGGCTCAACCAATCAGATGGTGGTCGGGGGCCCGTGGGGCGGGGTGACGACGATAGCGACGCCGAGTGTGCAGGAGTCAGAGCCAAGCGGAAGTGATCGAGGCCGCGACATCGCCGAGGTTCTCGCGCATCCCCAGGTTCATTCGATCCCGTTGAATGATCTACCCGAAAAGTGGACCGGGTTAACAGGGATCAACCTTATCTTCCTGCCGTTTTCGGATCTGCAAACCCTCAGTTCATCGAGCTCACCCCAGCTTGATCTACTGAGAACATGGGTATCAGCCGGCGGCTTTATCGTGATCTATGATGACCAGTCGGAAAACACCGGCGACATATCTGATCAAGTTCCGGGAACCCTCGAAGTCCTTGATCGCGCAAATCAAGCCGGAAAACTGTTCGCAGGGCTCAATGACTTTCCCGGCGATCGCAAATGGAAAATACCCGGCCCCAAAATAGAGGGAATGGCTCGTGTTTATCTGGGCGTAGACCAGACGGAGTGGTACTACTACGACGAATCGAACCAGGGCGACCTGATCACAACCGATCGACCCGTCGTAGTTGACACGGACTGGGTAGCGCCGGACACGGATCCTGCCGGCCTTTCAGCCGCGAGGCATTTTATGTTGTGCGAATACGTCAACGGCACGATCTGCTTTGTCGGTGACAACATGACGGCGTGGAACACCAATCGCTGGATTCCATTGCTCAACACCGCAAGCCTGCGACATGGAACCGTCCCTCAAAAAATCGGCCTGGCCACGTCGCGTGGTGAGCCGGCGGCGGGAATGATGATCGAAGGGGTGGGTCGTCCGCCCATTCGCATCTTTCAGTTTCTGATCTGCGTTTTCCTGTTTGCCATCGGCCCTTTTTGCTACACCATCCTGCGCAAACAGAACCGCATGCAGCTGCTTTTTGTCATCGTGCCTTCCGCCTCACTGCTGGTGTGCGTCGGACTGCTTGTCTTCGCGGCACTTTCTGACGGCTTTCAAACGCGTGGTCGCATGAGATCGTTCACAACAATTGACCACCGGACTGATGCCGCAGTGACCTGGTC
The DNA here is from genome assembly GCA_039029995.1 of Planctomycetota bacterium. Classification (GTDB taxonomy): domain Bacteria; phylum Planctomycetota; class Planctomycetia; order Pirellulales; family Pirellulaceae; genus Mariniblastus. The sequence continues at coordinate 322 of JBCCFB010000048.1, read as the reverse complement.
TCAACATTCCTACTACCGCGGAATTCAGCCAGGCCGGTACGAATTTGGTGAAGACTCTGCCGCGTTCCTTACCAAGGCATGGGGTAGTCGCCGGGTGCTGTACGATTACGAAAACGGAAACCTGAGGCTGTCCGGAGGGGACGCAAGGCCGAGAATGCCGCATCAGGTATTTTCAGTGCATCCGTTTTCCACCGGAGAACAACTCGAGATTTTTAGAGACGGAAGTTCTCTCCAGATCACAAACGGATACCAATCAAAGTTGCTCGTCGCGTGGCTTCGAACGCCTGACGGACTTTTTCGTATCGAGGAACTCGAGGCCGGC
>JBCCFB010000047.1:0-28724 GCA_039029995.1 Planctomycetota bacterium | reverse complement strand
GTGCAGGAGAGCCAGTACCAGTCCGATGGTCAGCCAGCAGCTGTAACGCCGGGTAATCTTTTCCGGAAGGCCTGTTAGTCATGGCAAATGTATTTATCGGCTTATCAGCTCTACGTGCCAGCCAGTACGGGCTCAATGTCATATCCGGCAACATCGCCAACGCCAATACGCCCGGATACCACAAACAGAACGTGCACTTGTCCCCGTTGCAGCCGAATACCCTGCGCAATATGCAGATCGGTAGTGGTGTTACGGTCAACTATATCGAGAGAGTACGCAGTCAAGTCACTGAGTCATCACTTACGGGCGCAATCTCTGACGCTTCGAACGTCGATCAAATGCTCAATGTAGAACGTCAGCTGGAAGCCATTTTTCAGCCCGGCGCAGGCTCGCTGGCCGAGCAGATGGATTCACTGTTTGCAGAGCTTACGCAGCTGTCTTCCAGTCCGACGGAATCAACACAACGATCAGCTGTCATCGAAGAAGCAGCCAGACTGGCAGAGTCATTCCGCCGTGTGTCGAGCAGTATGAATGATCTGAAATCGTCTGTCCGCTATCAGATAGGCCAGGAAGTCACTCATGTTAATGCTCAGCTTGATCAGCTTGCCACGCTGTCTATTGAGATTCGTCGCCTGACCTACACCAGCACCCCCAATGCAGAGCTGGACCGTCGTGACCAGTTGATCAATGACATAGCTCAAACTGTCGGTATCCGGAGACACGATTTTCACGACGGAGCCATCAGTCTCTCCTTCGGCGCCACGACCATACAACAAGGGTCGCAACCGATCGAGCTGAGCACTCTGGATCTTGAGAACGGACAGATTGGAATAGCTATCGACGAGGCTGACTTTACAACGTCAATCGAGAGCGGTGCGCTGCCGGCGTTGATTGATTTGCACAACAACGTCATTCCTGAGTTTCAGAATCGACTGGATGAACTCGCATCTGAACTGGTGCGTCAGTTCGATTCCCTTCACGCGCAGGGAATCGGATCTTCCGGTTCCTTCAGCCGGCTTGAGTCCAGCCGCAGTGTTGATGACGTCGGAATACCGTTGCAGGACGCTGGTGCCGCATTCCCGGTTACCGCAGGAGAGCTGGTCTTCTCCGTTATCAGCCCCGATGGAAGCAGGACGACTGAAACGATTTCGATCGATCCGGAAACACAGAGCCTGTCCGATATTGCGGCCTCCATTTCCGGAATCGACAACCTTGAGGCAGTGGTCAACACACAGACAAGGTCGCTGCAGATATTGTCAGTGCCGGGGTATCAATTCGACTTTACCGGAAGTCTTGAGACATATCCCGCAGGGTCTGCATTGACGGGCACATCAGTCCCTGAGTTGTCCGGAGCTTACACAGGTGACGTGAATCAGGACCTCACCTTCGTAATCGACGGAAGCGGTGATGTGGGGATTACACCGGACCTGACGGTGAGCGTTCTGGATGCATCGGGTAACCTGATCGATCGTTTGAACATTGGAAAAGGATATGAGACGGGAACGCCGATCGAGGTAATGGAGGGAGTTAATATCACTTTCCAGCCCGGTACCGTCTCAGCCGGGGAGACTTTTGATACTCCATTGGTCAGAAATCCGGATAGTACCGGAATCCTCGCTGCTCTTGGATTGAACAGTTTCTTTGAGGGGCATGACGCATGGACGATTGACGTGAGTGACCGTGTTCTCAGCGACAATGGTTCATTTGCGACCGGATATTCCGGTGAAGCAGCCGACACATCCAACCTGCTGCAGATGATCGATCTTCAGCATGCCAGGCAGATGTCAGGCACTTCTTTGTCATTTTCTGATTTCCTTAATGAAACCACGGCGGATATCGGTGTTCGTGTGCAGACCAATACTCAGTTGAGCATAAGTATCAACGGATTAAAAACACGGCTGGAGCAGGAGAGGGATTCTGTTTCCGGTGTCGATTTGAATGAGGAACTGGTTTACCTCCAGCAGTTTCAAACCTCTTATGAAGCGGCTGTACAGGTACTTCAGACTTCCGAGCAGATGTTTGATGAACTACTGGCGGCAATGAGGTAGCAAGTGTTTCGCGCGACAGCATTTTCCATCGGATCCAGGGCGATTCAGTACTCTCAAATGCACAATGCGACTCTGCTCCAGTACCAGGAACAGATTTCGTCAGGGCTGCGCCTGCAAAGATCGTCAGACGACCCGATTTCTTTCCGTCAGGTGACATCTCTACGGTCACGAATGTCCGAGCTTGCTGCGGACCAGCGTTCGATCAGTACTACCAAGTCAATTCTCAGTACCAGTACTGTGAATGTTCAGGAGTATGCGGACCTGATCAATCGAGCAAAGTCGCTTGCGCTTCAGGGAGTCCAGGCTCTTGATGAAACGGAAAGAAATGCAATCGCGCTGGAGGTGGACGGTCTGCTCAGCAGCCTGAAGAACATCGCGTCCACTCAGTTTGATGGAAACTATGTTTTCGCCGGTCGAAAAGCAGATGTCCGCCCATTTGATTTCAATGCGCCTCAGATCGCCGGACGCAGCCTCGAAGTTGCCTACTCGGGTTCCGATAGGAACAGCCGTGCATTTGTCGGCGAATCCGTTTCCATCGATACGTTCTACGATGGTCAGTACGTATTCAGTGCTCCGGATCGAGGTTCGACAGTTTTACTGGGGCCATCGGGGGCGGTTGCCGGATCGGGAACGGATTCTATGACCGGTCGCGCGACCCTTTCGGTCATTCACCGCGCTACTACCTATTCCGGAGCATCAGGGATTCAACCGGGAACCGGCTCCGCGGGGAATGACACTGTGATCGGAAATGCCGGGAAACACGCCGTTCATATTGACGACGAATCCGGTGACGGCTCATGGGGGTGGATCACTCTCAACAACGGAGCCCCGGTCCGCTATACCAATACGGACGACAATCTCGAAGTCAAGGGAGCGTCCGGAGAGAGCGTCTTTGTCGATACCACGTCAATGACAGCCGGTTACAACGGAGTGATTGACGTTGTAGCCAGTGGAGATCTTTCGGTAGACGGTGGAACGACTACGGTCGCAATTGACTTCTCCACCAATCAAGTGGTGACCGATCCGTCCACAGGCGGGTTTGTAAATGTCGACTCTACATCAATTCGTCTGGCAGCTGACAACTATCTCGAGTTTCCCGGAACAGCCGACGCCTTTCAGGTACTTTTCGAGTTGTCAGAAGACTTGAAGAACACACGCGGACTCGGGTCGAACCAGTATGCGGAATCACTTAACCGGCGAGTCGGTGAGCTTGAAAGGATGTCCGATCATGCCTTTCACGTCCTTGGCGAACAATCGACTTCACTCAGAACTCTCGAGGTACTGGGGTTGAGAATTGATGAACTCGAACTTTCTGTTGAGACGCAGCTAAGTGAAATCCAGTCGACGGATATTCCCGAAGCAGTTTTGCGGATGGAAAACTCCCGGCAGTTGCTGGAATATACTTATGCCGCCACCGCGACGATATCTTCTATCGGACTACTGAACTTCCTCCGCTGATTCTATCACTCCGGTCCGTTTTCATGACGACTCTTTGATGACGAAGGAAATCACCGGACGTTTGGCATCGGAAAACAACCATGGTTTGACGGAGTACTTGATACGTTGACGTTCGCCGGTCGTCAGCCAGAAAGCGTTTTCTATCTGATTTCTGACCGTTAGCGATGTTTCAAGAGAGTTGTCGATCACTGCCTGGGCCGGCATGGTCGCCCAGATGACGATTTCCAGTTCGACTTTCGGCCGGTGAAGTCTGGGAATTGTCTCAGATGCAAGTTGCAATGCATGTTCGCTCAGTGGAGCGGACGTGTCCGGCTTCAATGAGGCAAACGAATCAAAGGCAACAATGTTGGAGATCGGTGCGCTGGAATTGAGGCCGAATCGATGTTCGATTTCAGTAAGAAACTTCTGGAAATTCTCTTTGTCGCGATCGAGGATCCGGTCCTTGTCTTCGGTGTCATCCGGCCCGACATTTCCGACAGTATTGCGATCCAGGTTTTCCTTGAGAGCATAAATGGGCTGGTGCTCCCGTTGTTGAATCATGTCGGAGGAACGGTTGCCCGGGAGCTGCCCCGGCAGTCCGGATCTTGAAAATGCGTTCACGAACGAACCCGTTCCCGCGTACATGTTGGCGCCGGTTTGTTCTTTCGACAGGGAGTTCAGGACGATGAAGAATGCCAGCAGCGCGGTCATCGTGTCACCGAACGAGACAAGGTAGGCCTTACTCGGTCCTGCCTCAGGTTGCTTGGGTTTCCGTGCCATTGTTACTCCTCGAATCTCTGCATCAGGAATTTGACCTTGTTATCGTTAACACCAACGGCATAGCTCGCAGCGACCTGTCCCGGCCGGACGTGTTCGACGTCGTAAAGGTGGGAGAGAAGAGTTGTTGCTCTTGCCGAAACTTCCGGACTCGAGAATTCAATCGCGCAATGCACAGGAAGCTTCCTAAGCTGCGCCGCAACCATCCGCGCGACTTCCACGCCTTTAGGGGTAAGTCTGAGGTCATCAGTAACAAGCGATTCGATCAGGATTTCAAAAGAGTTACTTGTCATAACATCTTTCTCAGACTCCTCGTCGTTAGCGGCTTCAAGTCCGCGCCCGACCGAGGCGGAAGAGGGTTCGTCAACCATGGGCGGCATTTCACTTCCGGTCATGGAGATCCGCGCGGCATGCGGCCGGACACGCTGTACCCAGGATTTTCTTTCAATATCCTCATGCGGGTGCCCGACGATCCCGGTCGCAGACGATTGGCCGAACGCACTGACCTGAACTTTTTCAAATCGTTCCGGCTCTGTTGTGGAAAACGTAAGCAGCAGAATAAAGAAGGTCATCAGCAACGTGATCACGTCGCTGAACGTCATGAACCATGCAGGGATATCATCGCCGGGCGGTTCTGGTTGTTTTTCCCTTGCCATCTTGTTCTACCTTGTGATCCGCCTTTTCGTGACGACGTCTACTAGCCTTCGGTCGCAACTTTCCCTCTTACCTTCGGTGAAAGGAACGTGACAAGTTGCTCTTCCATAGCTCGCGGTGCAGCGCCTTCACCGAGAGCAACGACGCCTTGAATGATCATTTCTCTCAAATTCGTTTCCTGCTGACTGCGCGCTTCGAGTTTTCCGGCCAATGGAATACAGACGACGTTTGCAACCAGTGCACCGTAGAGCGTTGTCAGCAGAGCGGTCGCCATACCACCACCGATTTTGCTCGGGTCACTAAGGTTGCGCAACATCTGTACCAGGCCGATCAGAGTTCCAATCATGCCGAATGCCGGAGCAGCAGCGCCGGCTGCATCCACGATCTTCTTGCCTTGGGAATGGCGTTGCTCGATACAGGAGAGCTCCGTTTCGAGACTGAGTTTGACCTGTTCAACCGGTGTTCCGCTGATCAAAGCTTCCACAGCTCTGCGTGTAAAAGCGTCTTTCACTTCGCTGATCTTTCCCTCAAGGGCAAGCAGGCCGTCCTTCCTTGCGATCGCTGCGTACTCCTTGAAGTCCTCGATGACCTTCAGCTGATCAGGAAGCTTGAACAGAAAACACTTCAAAATGACGGCGAACGAACCAAGAACCTGATTGAGCGGGAAGTTGATGAACGAAGCGGCAGCGGCGCCACCGAATACGATCATCATGGACGGGACATCGATAAACGGCGCAAGCCCGCCCCCTCCCATTGCGATGGATGCGAGGATCAGGCCGAAACCGACGATGAGCCCGAGGATTGTTGCAATATCCATTTGAGTGCCAGCAAGAAGACGAAAAAGCGAATCCGGAAGGAGTGCCCCGACCGGGTTAACGCGAGAACGTAGGTCATGGTTGAGAAGCGGACGGGAAACGATGACTTTTCGCCATCGTGTGTCGCGGTATGGAGGGGAAACCCTACCGCGTCACTTAGCCTTTCAGCTTAAGGCTTCAAATCCGCGGATCCGATAAACCTGACATGGCCGGATTACCTTCACAGTTCTACCTGATCGGAAATGCAATGCTCTCGGCAGAGCAGAACCATGCCGTGATCGGTCAGAACATCGCGAATTCAAACACGCCCGGATATCAGACGAAGAGTGTTGATTTCGAGCAGGTCCGTCGAACGTTACAGGGCAGTTCAGGCAACTCCGGATTCGTCCAGCAGTTTCCTGTGGTTTCTGTAGACGGGCTTACCAGCAGACTGGATGGCAACAACGTGGATATTGAGAAGCAGTTGGCGGAGATCAAGAAGAACTCCCTTGCCTTTCAAACTTATTCGCATCTGCTGGCTGCCAAAATGAACACGATGCGATCTGCGATCCGCGGCTGAAAAATCCGGCGACTTCTTTTCATTGTTCTTTTCATTGTTCCTTATCTCACTTCTTATCTTGCATTGGATGTACCGGGGGGGCTGAAATGTTTGACAGTTTTTCGGCGATGGACATCAGCGCGTCCGGCCTGGCGGCAGAACGTGTCAGGATGGAGGTGACCGCGAACAACATCGCCAATGCGAACACGACTCAAACCGAATCGGGGGACCCGTTTCGAAAACAGCGGGTGATATTCGCAGCAGCGATGCAAAAGGCTCCCGGTTCGATGCTTCAACCACAGGGAGTCCGTGTCGTAGGCCTTGAGGCTGACCAGTCAGATTTCCAGGAGATCTATGATCCGCAACATCCTCACGCTGATGAAGAGACAGGTATTCTCAGGCTGCCAAACGTGAAAATCCCGAATGAGATGGTGGACCTGATTACCGCCAGCCGTTCCTACGAGGCGAACTTGCGCGCAATTTCGCTTTTCAAGGACATGGTCGAACAAACGTTGAATCTCCTGCAGGGGAACCGTTGATCCGGGTTTTCCGTGATCGGCGCTTTGCTTAGGTGACGCTGTGAATCCCATTCCACCGGTTTCTTCTGTTTCCGCCTCCGGTAGCGCCGGAGGGCTGGCGGCGAACAAGCAGTCGGCGAAACCTGCCGAAGGCCGCAATCTGTTTGAAGGGTTGATTCGCGGCACCAATGCAGAACAGCTGTCGTCCGAGCAGGCTATACAGGACCTCGTTGAAGGCAGAACAAGCAACGTCCAGCAGGTCGTGCTCGCCGTGGCCAAGGCGGAGATGTCATTTCAGTTATTCATGAAGATCAGAAACCAGCTCATCGAATCGTACAACGAGTTGATGAGGATGCAGTTCTAATTTGAAACTACCGCACCGGCGATCAGCCTAAGAGACAAGGAAGTTAAAAAGTGGGGCCCTTGAAGTCGTATTTGGACGGAGCGCTTGAAATCTGGACCGGCGCGACTCCCGCAGCGCGAATCGGACTTTCGATGATGGCGCTGCTGAGTGTTGCTGCCATCATCGGTGTCGGATACTGGTCGTCACAGCCGACATATGTAGATCTGCCCGGCGAAGCAGATCACATAAAAATGGGGGAGGTCATCGACCAACTCGACAAGGCCGGCATCCAGTACCAGTTGTCCGGAGCGGGCGGGATTCTTCGCGTTGATGAACGGGATTTCGCGCGTGCGGTTCTCATTGCCAAGAATGCCGGGATTGCGGTGGATGATGTCGCCACCAGTGACTCGGGGCCGTTTCCTCGCAGCCCGCGAGAATTTGAGGAGCAGAAACGAATACAGATTCAGCAGAGGATTGCGAATCTTATCAAAGAAGTGGATGTGATTGTTGATGCCGACGTTCTTCTGAGCCTGCCTGAGAACGGCCCGTTTGAACGCGAGAACACGCCTCCTTCGGCGGGCGTCGTTCTGACGCTCGCAGCCGGCACGCGCCTGCCGGAGTCGATCGCTCTGAACATTGCCGATCTGGTAGCCAGTTCCGTTGGCGAAGGGCTGACTCCGGAAAAAGTTGTGATTACTGACACAACCGGACGCAGGTACTCGGTTCCCGATTCTGATGTGCAGCACATAAACAGTCAGGTCGAATACACTCTCGAACGCGAGAGCCGGCTTGCACGGAAAGCCGAAGCTCAATTGACGCAGCTGCTGGGCATCGGAAACGTAACGGTTCAGGTGGCACTGGACTATACCTTTCCGAATGGTTCGAAACGGGTTATCTCCTACGATGCCGAAGGGAAAGTGGCATCGACGGAGAACATTCGAACGTACGAGTCCACTCAGCCCAGAGAAAACGCTTCTGGAGCAGCCGGGATTGATGCGAACCTGCAGAATAACCCCGGAGGTGGCTCTGACGGGATCCACAAAGAGGAGACCATCGATTCGGAGTTTCAGGTGCCGATGACCGAAGAGACGATTTCGAACACGACGCCCATTTTGAATTTCATGACGGTCAGTGTGCTGGTGAACAGCGCGGCTGCGGGCGTCACCGACGAAACAGGTGGACTATCGGCGGGCATCGAGGAGGAGATCCGGGCCACCGTGGAAAACGCCGTGGGCTTTAACTCGGAAAACGGGGGCGGCGTATCTGTCGTCTTCCGGCCGTTTTCTCACTCCACCGATGAGCCTGTTGAAACGGCGGCACCTTTCGACTGGGACTGGCTGAACGAATTGCTGCGGAATTCCTCGCTGGCGATCGCTGCTCTAGTGTCGTTTGTACTCGGATTTCTCGTCCTTAGAAAGATCAAGCCTGTACCGACCGAACCTGCTCCGGCACCGGGCGTTAAGACCGATCGTTTGAAGACCATTGAACAACTTGGCGGTCTCGTCAAAGACAATCCGGAGGTCTTTACGAGGATCATTCAGTACTGGGCAGAAGAGAATTCAACACCACCGGCGGAAAAAAACTCCCCGGAACGAAGAGCGGCCTGACCGGAACGCTGACGCGGACCTATGAATACGATTCCTAAATCCGAGAGACTTGCATTGTTGCTCAGCCTGCTGGGCGATGAGGCGGCTGATGTTGCGCTTTCAAGTCTTCAATCGGGGGTGTCGGAACAAGTCACAACGTCGCTGGCGGATTTCCGGCAGAACCCTCCATCGGAGCACGAGATCGAAATCGTTCTCTCTGAGTTTGAGTCCTATTTCCGTTTCGCGCTTGAAACGGCGAGTGAAAGTCTCAACGAGCTGACCGAGGCAGAGACTGCTGCAGAGGCTGACGTTCCGGCAACCATTCCCGGCCCCGCGGTCGAAGAAGAGGAACGGTTTGAGCTGTACGTGGAACCTGTGAAGAAGTTCACGCAACCGGAGCTTACTGGTAGTGCTGCTCATGATCTGAAACGCCTTCATCCGTATCAGGTCGCCGCGGCAATTAAGAATGACCAGCCCGGAACGATCTCTCTTGTATTAAGGCATCTCCCCGTCGAGTTTGCCGCAAAGACGGTCGAGTATCTTCCGGAAGCGATCCGGCCGGTTGTCTTCCTCGAACTCAACGACCCTACGACGGTCTCGCCTCTCGTAATCGAGAGAATTCTGCAGACAACGCTCCGTCTGGCGCTCGAGATCGAAGAGCGCGAAACGGAGGAGGACACCGTTGCTCAGATGGCAGACTTGATGCGTTCCTTACCAAGGGATGTCAGGTCTCCAATGTTGCAGGAGGTGCTCAATACCGACGAAGAGCTCGCGCGGGAACTTAAATCGAAACTTTATTGCTTCGAAGATATTGAAAAACTAAGCGATCGCGACGTGCAGACCGTTCTGCGGCAGACGAATACAGATTCCCTGTTGCTGGCACTGCAGGGCGCGGAGGATCAACTCGTTTCCATCATTTTGAAAAACGTCTCCAAACGTGCACGGGAAACGTTGATGGAGGAAATGGCCTACAAGACTGATTCCAGTAAAGATGAAATCGACGCAGGGCGAGCGGAGATCGTAAAAGTTTTAATCGAGCTCGATGAGTCGGGGGCCATTACGGTCAGCTGATATGACACACTTTGACATTAAATTCGACTCACCGGTTTCCGCGGTCGACTCGGTCGAGGCACTTGTCCGTGCGCCCCTTCAGTCCACCGTCGAACCCGCTTTGCAACTTGAGATCTTGAAGTCAGTTGAACAGAAGCTCGGTGATCTGCTGGCGTTGACCCGGGAGCAGGATGCGAAACTTCAAACCGCGACTACTGAACTGGCGACCATGATTGCAATGACGCTTATCCGGTCTGACGATGCGTTGATCAAGGAACGAATCACAAACCTGGTTCGTGAGGCAGTTCGTTCCATGAATTCGGATACCGCCGGATTGAAGCTTGTGGTCAACCCGGAAGACATCGCATTGTTTCCCGGGGCCGAACTCGATGGGCTACAGCTAGTCGAGGACGCGGGCTTGTCACGGGGGGATTTCCGGATCGAGAACACAGGCAGGGGCTTGCTGGGCTCTCTCGAGCATCAACTTGATCTCATTGTCGATCACATCAGAAGTGGAGGTGACGCATGATCGGGATCAGCGGTAGTGAACTTCTACTGGAAACCGGGGTACTCACAAGCGTCAGGGGAACGTTGAATGCCAGTCTCAATGCTTCAGTTGGTGAGCTGGTTGAAATCCACCCCGGCGAGGGTGAACCGGTACTCGGCGAGGTAATCGGTTTTGACGGCGAATTCGTTCAGTTGATGTCGTTCAATGAAACGGTGAACCTGCGTCTCAACGACCGGGTGGTGGCTTTGCGCAGAGGCATGAAAATGCCGGCTGGTAACGGGCTGTTGGGCAGGATCCTTAATGCGACAGGGCAACCGATTGATGACACAGGGCCGCTGCAATATTCAGAAAACGTCGAAATCAGATTCCAGACGCCCGACCCGCTGACGCGTCAGCCGATCCGCGAGCCGTTTGTTACTGGAATCCGTGCGATAGATGGAATGTTGACGCTCGGGCGCGGACAGCGGGCGGGATTGTTTGCCGGAAGCGGGGTAGGTAAGAGCACACTTCTCGGAGAGATTGCGCGTCACGCTTCTTCCGAAGTCAACGTCGTTGCATTGATCGGCGAACGTGGACGCGAAGTGAGACCGTTCGTTGAAGAAGCGCTCGGGCCTCGCGGACTCGAAAGATCAGTTGTCATTGTTTCCACGTCGGACCAGACCCCGCTGGCACGGATCCGCGCCAGTGAGTCAGCAGTAAAGATTGCCGACTGGTTCCGGTCACAGGGGCGACAGGTCCTGTTGATGCTCGATAGCCTCACGCGCCTTGCGATTGCCAGGCGAGAGATCGGGCTGCTTCTTGGTGAGCCGCCTACGTCACGTGGATACACACCCGGAGTTTTCCAGCACATGGCCGTTCTACTGGAACAACTCGGGACATCCAGCCGTGGATCGATTACAGGCTTGCTGACAGTTCTGGTTGACGGAGACGATATGAACGACCCGGTCGCCGACGCCGCACGATCCATTCTGGACGGCCACATCGTTCTTGACAGGAAGCTCGCTCATCGCGGCCACTATCCTGCGATTGACGTTCTTGCCAGCGCCAGTCGGTTGTTCCATGAAATAACCGGGCCGGAACATCAGGAAGCCGCATCGACAGCGCGGCAGATCCTGGCGAACTATCGCGAGGTTGAAGACCTGATTCAGATTGGTGCTTTCAAACCGGGAAACGTTCCGGAGACAGACGCGTCTGTCAGCTTGTTGCCCGAGGTGAATCGGTTTTTGAAACAAGGACTTGGAAAGCCATCATCGCTCGAGCAGACAACAACTGGATTGCACGAGCTTAATGCCGGATTTCAGACGCTGGTCGGGAGGACTCCGGCATGAACAGACGTCGGATCGGGCGCATTGCCAGATTACTCAACATTGAACAAAAGATGCTTGACGCTTTGGTAATGGATCTCGCGGTCGCTACCCGTGAGTTGTCTGCACAGCAGCAGATTCTCGATGGCTTCAAGAAAAGCCTCGCCGAAAATCTGGAGTCGACGTCGTGGAAAGAACCGGCGGCCGCGACAGTGGGAACCCTTGAGCAAGTTACTTGCTGGAGCAACTCGATTGGACAGTCCATCGCGTATGCCACGGACCAGGTCAGCCGTACGACTTCGGTCCGCGATCAGATCGTCGAAAAAGTTACGGCTCAGAAACGCGTCGTTGACGGGCTTGAGAAGTTGATATTGAAGCTGAACGAACAGGAAGATCAGGACAAACAGCGGATCGCAATCGCTGAAGCGGATGACCTGTTTCTTCAGAATTCAAGCGGGAGAAAAACATGAAGTCGATTCTGGTTGCCGCAATTACCTGCAGCATACTGTTTGGAGCATCCTACGCAGCTTCAACCTACTTTTTGAATCAGGATGCCGGCGAACTGGCAGACGAGGAAGGTGATGCTGAAGCGGTCGAGGGCGCCGAAGATGCTGAATCGGATGACTCGAGCGGAGGAACCCAGTTTGCCCGCGTGGATGATGGGCTCCCGGTTCCTATCCGCCCGGAACAAGCGGTCTCACTTGAGGCCATTCTCAATATCAGCGATTCCATCGAAAAGCGTGAGGAGTTACTCATGCAACGCGAAGAGGAAATTGCAAAAGAGGAGCAACGCGTGATGTTGCTGTTTCGCGACCTTGAGACCGAGCGTGACGAACTGCAGGCATTCAGTGACGGGATTGACACCAGAATCGAATCTCTAAATGCGATGGGAGCAGCGATGCGTCAGCTGCTGGATGATCTTGATCAACGGAAGATTGAAGTCGCAGCTCTGGAACGGAATGCAGGAGTTGACGACGAGTCCCAGAGACAGGAAATGTACAACCGCGTCAACGAGGTCAAAGACTGGTTTGAAAGCCTGGAGGCGGAACAGGCTGCACGTTACCTGAAGGATATGGCAAACAACGGTAAGCTCGACTTCGTGGCTGCATTGCTCGACCGGATGCCTACTCGTCAGAAGACAAAAATCGTAGCGGCCATTGATGATGAAGTTCTAATTGGCCAGCTCATTCGTGCCTTGCACATTGAGCCTGTCGAGATCAATAGAAACTAACCCGGAGTTGCGGAAATGGAATTTGCAGATGCCGTGTCAATCGGTCGGGAGTTTTTGGCGACTTGTCTTCTACTTGTAGCCCCTGTGGTTGTTGTCAGTCTAGTCGTAGGCCTTCTGATCAGCATCGGTCAGACGGTTACAAGCATTCAGGAGCAAACGTTAAGTTTTGCTCCAAGAATCGTCGCTGTAGTTGCCGTTGTCATGCTGATGATGAACTGGTATCTGGAGACACTGCAAACCTATACGCAGGACCTGATGGTGCAAATGGTTGAGTTTGTGAGATGATTACGGAAACTCAAGTCGTAACCTTCATGCTTGTGCTGGCGCGCGTTTCGGCGTTTGTTGCTTTTTTTCCACTGTTTTCGCGACGGCAGCTGCCAACGTCAGTAAAGGCGGGACTTGCCGTTGCTTTGACAGCGTTCTGGTACGGAACTGTCGAGTCAACGGGGGTGGCGGTTGTAGACGCGGGCGGATTGACAACGGTTGGCAGTACGCTGTTGCTGACACGCGAAATTACGATTGGAATTGTGCTGTCTATTGTCCTTGGAGTCTTTTTTCTCCCTGCGAAAGTTGCCGGCGCGTATATCGGTCAGGAGATAGGACTGTCACTTGCATCGATTTCAGACCCGGCGTCTGCCGACTCATCGACACTCGTCACGAGGATCCTTGAAGCCTTTGCGATTCTGATCTTCTTTTCGATAAACCTGCATCACTTTCTGATTCTCGTCATTCACCTGTCCTTTGAAAAACTGTTCGGCAAAATTGACGTTCTGAACCTTCCAGTAGACAACCTGGTTTCGGTACTCAACGATGTGTCTGACTACGGTTTGCTCATCGTTGCTCCGGTTGCCGTGTTGTTGATGCTGGTCACCGTCGGTCTGGCCTACTTGAACAAGGCGGCACCGACCTTGAATCTGTTTTCCGTCGGACTGTCAATTCGATGCGGTTTCGGAATCTTCTGTCTGTTGTTTTTTCTGCCGGTGGTGTTTGGAGCTGTCCGGGCATATTTCTACCGGTCACAGGAAGACATTGAGCTACTTCTAATGAGTTTCAAGTAGCCGTCGGGAAAGTCTATGGCTGAACAGGACAGAGATCAAAGGACGGAGGACGCAACTCCGCAAAGGATCCGGAAAGCCTACGAAGAGGGGCAGATCGGATTCAGTACGGAATTCATGGGCGGAATTGTACTCGCCGTCAGTGCCGTTTATTTCTGGCTTCTGGGTGAGTGGTTCTTCGGCTCTTTGGGTGAGACGGTCAGAGAGAGGTCCACCTTGTTCTCTCCCATGGTGGAAGAGCCGCGCATGATTCTAACTGCGTTTTCAGAGGCCGTGATTGAAACTGGTGTTGTCTGCCTTGCCCTTTTCGCGCCTTTGCTCGCGGCGATCTTCCTGTCGGGCGCCCTGCAGACACGTTTCAATGTGACGTTCAAGCCTCTGAATTTGAAATGGGACAAGCTGAGTATTCCCGCAGGTATCAAAAGGATTTTCGACGGTCGAAGCGTCGTTCGCGGGCTGATGTCGATCGCGAAAGCCGCGTTCATCGTTCTGATCATCTATCTCATCGCGGCATCCAGAATTGAAGAGATCCATTCCGCAGGAAAAGATTCGTTTCAGCAGATGATGTACATCATGTGCGAGATCATTTTGTACATTTCTCTTGCCGTCGCGGCGACGCTGATCCTGATTGGAATTGCAGACCTTGCCTACCAGAAGTGGAAACATCTTCAGGATTTGAAGATGAGTATGCAGGACATCCGCGATGAGCACAAAGAATCCGAAGGAGACCCGCTGGTTCGAGCGAGGGTTCGCAGATTACAGGCCGAAATGGGACGGAAACGAATGTTGGAGAAAGTGCCCAAAGCGACCGTCGTCGTGACCAACCCGACTCACTTTGCAGTGGCTCTGCAATACGAAAATGGAGAGATGGATGCCCCTGTGGTTACGGCAAAAGGCGCTGACAATCTCGCAAAGCGCATCATAGAAGTAGCGCGAGAAAACGGAGTGCCGGTCGTGGAACGTAAACCGGTAGCCCGCTTCCTCTATCACAATATCAAGATCGGAAGTCCAATACCTTATGAGCTGTATCAGGCAGTTGCCGAAATCCTGAATTACATCAGCCGTTTCCGGAATGCGTCCTGAAAACGGCCGTTCTACTGCCTGCGTCTACCGGACGATATTGGTCAGTTCTTCAAGGATCTCATCGGCGACGGTAATGGTCCGCGCGTTGGCAGAGAATCCTCTCTGGGCCACGATCAACTGGGTGAACTCATGAGCAATGTCAACATTTGAGGCTTCCAGTTGATTTCCGACGACCTGGCCGCGTCCACCGGAAAGACCGGAACCGATAGAAGCGGCGCCGCTGTTCTCGGTCTCGCGGAAGTAGTTTCCACCGAGTCCGTCCAGGCCTCGTGGATTAGCGAATCGCGCGATCGCCAGTTGTGCGATAGGAATGGTTTTTCCGTTCGAAGCCTGCCCCGTAATCTCGCCATTGAATGAAACGGCAATGTCAACCAGTGAACCGGGCGCGGCACCGTCCTGGACATGAGTGATAGAGAAGTCAGTGGCCATATGAGTCAATCCTGACAGGTCGAGATCGATGACGTGATTCTCTGCGATCGTGTCAAAATTGATTTCAATATTGGAGTCTCCGATTCCCTCAGAACCTGCGAGCGCAAACGTCCCGTCCTCCTCGAACACCAGATTGAGAACCTGTGAGTCAATGAGCTCCCCGGAACTGTCTCCGAGCATTGCCGTCAGTTCCCAGCCGTTAGTGTTAACCTTCTCAAACGAATAGCGTACGCGGTGGTTGTTTCCGCGTTTGTCAAAGATCTCCATCGAGGACTCGAATCGGTCTCCCGCGTCGCCTTCGGTTGACACGAGCATTGAGTTATTCGAGAAGTTCGTATCGCCGACATTCCCGGCAGCATCTGATATGGACAGGCTGGTGAATGCTTCTCCTGTATCATCAGCCGTAATCGTCAATACACCATTAGTCTGTAGCTCTGCAGTAGCACCGGAAAGCGCGCCGTTCAAAGCGGTGACAAGGTCACCTAGAGTGCCGGTATCTGCCGCGATGCTGCCACTGTATGGAGAACCATCCGGACTTGTTCCGGAAAACTCAATCACGTCACCGGGAACGTAGGGGGTATTGTTTGTAGACAGGTCGCTGAACAAGGTTGAGCTGGTTGCGATTCCCGTTGACGTCATGAACGGCTCAACAGAAGAAAGCACTTCAGCAACCGGAGGAGTCGAGTTTGACGGCAGGTTGCCCATGAATTGAACTATGTTTGTCTGGTCGCCGGCAATCGAAGCTCCGAGTGGAACCTGGATTCTGCTGTCTCCGGGCGTCTGGAAACCGATGTTGTCAGTGTTTCCTTCTCCGAGTTCACCTGTTCTCTGGATGAGGTAACCGGTCGAAGGATCGACAAGGTTACCCTCGCCATCAAGTGCAAATGATCCTGCCCGGGAGAACACGACTTCGTCGCCGGAGCCCTGCATCATGAAGAATCCGTCTCCTTGAATTGCAAAATCGAGCAACTCACCTGTTGATTGCAAAGCTCCTTGCTGAAATCTCCTCGCAACCTGAGCGAGGCCGACACCGGTTCCGATTTGTTGAAGGTTGATACCGCCAAACGATTCAGCCGCTTCCGATCCAGCCCGGATCGTGTCGTACATGGTGTCGGCGAAAGTTGCTGTTTGAGCTTTGAAGCCGATCGTATTCATATTCGCGAGATTGTTCGCAACAACATCCAGTTGGTGCTGGTGGGCGCGCAGACCGGATACGCCTGTCATCAGTGAACGGGCCATGTAGTAATTTCCTGAGTGGGTTTGTTATTTGCGGAAAAGCTGTCGGGAGGAATTCTGGTCAGCTATTTCGTGACGCCAACGACATTGGTGATGGAAACGGGTTCGCCATTGACCAGGAGATTGATCGAATCACCGGCCGTGAAGAACTCTTCAACCTCCCCTGATTTAAGCTCACCGGTAATGGTGTCCTGGTACTGAATGTTCTGGCCGACAAGGCTCATTCCCTGCGTTATCTCTTGAAGTCGAAGCATGTCACCGAAAGATGCGTTGAGATTTTCTATTCCTTCGAGCATGGAGAATTGCGCAAGGTCGGTTGTGAGCCCCTTTTGATCAACCGGATCGATCGGATCCTGGTTTTGCAGCTGAACAGATAGAAGCTGAAGGTAGTCGACGGTGGCAACCTGGGATGTAATTGAATTCATGTTTCGTTCCTTTCTTAAGCGATGAGGTCGACGCCAGTGTCGGAAGACTGTGTTGTCGTGGTTTTGTTCTGGATCGTGTTGTCGGAATTGTTTGAACGTGCAGATAAGAATTCACCCTCTGTGAAGGATTCGGAATTCTCACCATTGGTCTGATTCTGGAAGATATCGAGACTGGCATCGCCGAAGCCCATTTCTTCGAGGGTCTCCAGCAGCAGTGATTTGTCCTGCTGTAGAAGTTCGATAGAAGCCGGTTCAGAGGCGATAATCTGTGCAGACAGTGAATCCCCCGTTTGTTCGACTCGAATACTCAGCTTTCCAAGTTCGACCGGATGCAACTCGACGGTAATCGTTTGAACAGGGTCTGAAGCGGAAGGAGCGGGCACCGTTTTTAAAGCGGTTGCCACTTGTTTTGCGGGGCTGGCGTCTGGAATGGTTGAACCTGAAAAGACCCGGGGACCGTCCGCCGGGTTGTTTCCACTCAACGCCGAACTGCCCGCAACATCCTGAGTTAGCGTTGAAACGCTATTAAGAAGCGGGCCATCTTTTTGTGTGGCTGCTGTTGTGAGGTCAGCGTCCGGCGGACCCTGAAACTGGCTGGAATCACCGGAAAGGTCCGCCAGGTCAGGAATAGCCGATTGACTGGAGCTGCCCGAGGCAATTGACTCAAAGATTTCGACTTGTTGGACTGAAAGCCCGGCATCTGTTTCGACCAGGGCATCAGATTGAGTTGATTGAATACCACGATAGGTGTTTGTTTCGCCGCGCTGTTGTAGTTTGACGCTGCTGATTTCCGCATTTGCTCCAGCGAGACTCTCGGTAAGTTGCGAGTTCGGCTGTGTCTGACCGGGTGCGCCTGCCGGCCGCCCCCCGGGCTGATCAAAAAAGTAATAAGGTTTCGGGCCGGACGACTTGGGGTGTCTCTCGAGGCCGAATTTACCAGTGCCGCCCGGGTTTCGATTGGAGTGATCAAATACCGATGGCAGGTCAGGTCCGTTTTGTTTACCTGTTGAATGGATTTCGGGAGTTGCCGGCGCTTTAGATTTGCCTCCATTCGAGGCGTCGTCGGTAACAGCAATGTCACCTAAGCTGCTTGCCAATTGCGGAGTTCCCTCAGCTGATGATTCCGGATTTGTTTGAACGCTACTATTGGCTGTTTGAAGTGACGAATAGTAGCTGGCAAACTTGATTTCCTGTTTTCCATCCAGCAGGTAGTCGGCCTCACTAAGGCCTGAATTACTTGAAAAGACGGTTGAATAGTCCGGCCCGCCATTTCCCTCAACGATGGTTGCAGCGTCCACGGACTGAGAGGCTGGTGGCTGCCCGTCGACTGTTTCGACAGCAAGCGTCGCGTTCGAGAATTCGGTGACCGGTAGTGGAGACTGAGCATCGTCTTCTATTGCGCCTGGTTCAGCTGATTTTGCAGATTCTGCGGCAGTTTTGCTTTTCGCTTCTCCAGAGTTGATTGGTTTGTTGCTTTGGGGGGAGGCCTGGCCGTGATTGGCCACCTGGACGGGAAGGACATTGGAGGCTACAGGAATTGACGTCAACGATTTCTCCTCAGGGGTTCGGAGTGGAAGGTGCGAATCCGGAACGCCGCCGGCAACCAGCGGACTGGTCCGATCAGTTCGGCCAACCGCAAACCCGGTGCCACTCTAGCAAGAGCAGCAAATTGTTAAGCTGTGAAAGGAATGAGGGCCTTTGGATTCCGTGAATGGAATAATCCGGAAAGTCTGTGACCCTGTTCCGGCTTGCTGAGAGGCATTCTTTTCGTTTGAGCAGAAGATATTTCCGCTGTGCGGAACGCGTCCCCTTTGAATTCAGCTGAGCAATGCAATCGCAGACCTTTTGCGGACTGCAAGATTTCGCGCCGATAGCAGATTTCCAACGTGGTTGGACGATTAGGCGCACAGATATGTTTACGGGCACTCAGACGCGCACTTGAATGCCGGCTTTTGCATCGGGTTATGAGAAATCACTCGGAAGCAAACGCGTTGTTGCCGGCAGAATTCAAGTTCTGGCGAAACGGACAAGTTCTGGGAATATCAAAACAGGCCATGGACGAATTGACTGTTTTAGTCAAGCGGCTTCAGATTGATCGTTTGTTTCACGGTAGATTCGAATCTTATTACTCAAGGTTCGGGGTGAAACGCCAAGCTTCTCAGCCGCAACACGTTTGGTTCCATATTTTTCGATCGCCGCAAGAATGATTCGCTTTTCAAGTTCGGCAAGTTTCATTTGCAGCCACTCTTCAGGAAGTCCTGGTTCGGAATTGCCGGATGAACGTAATGGCTCAATGCACTCGATTCCAATCAAAGGGCTTGTGCTCAAAACACAGGCTCGATGGATTACATTACGAAGCTCTCTTACATTCCCCGGCCAGTCGTGTTTCGCGAGTAGTTTGAATGCTTGAGTGGAGAAGCCACGAAGAGGAATTTCATTCTCGTCCTGGAATCGTTTCAGAAAGTGCATTGCAAGGATCGTAATGTCTTCCGGCCGTTCCCGAAGAGCTGGAATTTGTATTCGGATTACATTGAGCCGGTGAAACAGGTCGAGGCGGAACTGCTTCTTTCCGACTTCCTCCTCAAGTTCACGATTGGATGTCGCAATTACACGAACATCAGATCTAAGTGTTTGATCGCCACCCACGCGTTCATATTCGCTTTGTTCCAGAACACGCAGTAGTTTTGCCTGCGTAGTAAGGCCGGTTTCGCTGATCTCGTCGAGCAGCAGCGTGCCACCGTTGGCCATTTCAAATCGCCCTGCACGAGCCTGAACGGCATCGGTAAAGGAGCCTTTTTCGTGACCGAACAGTTCGCTTTCGATCAGGTTTTCCGGAAGCGCAGCACAGTTGACCTTAACAAATGCGCCCGAAGAGCGACGGCTGGTCTTGTGGATGAGCTGGGCAAACAGTTCTTTGCCGGTGCCGCTCTCTCCTGTCAAAAGTATTGAGGCATTGGACAAAGCGACTCGTTTTGCAAACTGGATCAGGTTGCGCATCTTGGGAGATTGTGTGACGATCATTTGGGTGAATAGACTGTTTGAGAAGAAGTAGATTCGATGAGAAGAGCAGGAAACTTAAACGCGGGGTGGATTCCTCGATGTTTGTGTCGCCCGGGAATAGGCACTTTGCATTCTGGCAGCTCGAACACCTTCATGAATCTGCGGCTTCAGATTCTCTCTTGCCTGGACAGCGACCTTTTCCAGTTCTGTAATTCTCGGTATCAAACGGCTGACGATTCCGATGGTCTCGTTCACGACCGGCTGTAGATCAGATGGAAGTGGACGGCCGGAGGCTTCATAGGCTTCCCGATGCGGGCGTAATTCAGCCTCAGTCTGTTTGACGCTGGCGAGCAATTCTGTGACCTCTTCAAGGTCTTCCGGCTCCGAGTGAGACCTGGCTGCAAGGGAGTTAAGCGCTTTCTCTGCGAGTACGTATTGATCGCGAAGTCTGATTGTCAGTTCGACCAGGGCATCGTCTTTATTTCTTGACATGATTCTCTGCTCGTTGAATAAGGATCGCCAATTCTGATTCGATGCTGCGGTATTTTTCTTCCGCGGCCGACGACTGTTCGATTCGATCCAGCCACCAGGCCGCTTCCTCAACGGGATGCCCGGTAATTACCTGGTCGTTTGTAATCTCACGATAGATTGCCTCCGCGCCGTCGATGTCACCGGTTCTGCGTTTGCAAGTTGCAATGAGAAAGTCCAGCCAGATCGCGTCGAACGTATTCAGTTGAGTACGATCTACGGACTCGTATGCCTTCAGGGCTGACTCCGCACTCCCGGTCATCAGCAGGCTGTTGCCCATTTCAAATGCGTTTACAGGTTCCGGCAGAACACGATCTCCGGTGATTAGAACAAGCTGCGGACTTGACTCCCCGTTTTCACCGGAAAGGTAGCTGGTTGACGGAGGGAGGTAAGCCTCAAGTGGCTGCTGGTTGATGCTGGTTCCTTCATTTCGAATGTCGTTACCAGATCCTGTCAACGCGGTAGCGGCTTGCGGTGAACGGTTGACCGGTCCGTCGCCGGAAGGCTCGCCAGTGGTTTCAGGTGCGGCGGACTCTTGTTCGTAGATGGTCTTCAGCAAGTTGATTCGGCGGTCAATTTCCTCGACCTTATCATTGAATGAGAAGATTTCATTTGTGGACTGAGGAGATGCCATCGGACTGTCGAGGAGAGGCTCCGGCATGCCGAGGGACCTCAACTCAATGAGCTCAGCCCTGAGCCCCTCAAGGGAACTCGTAAGCTCTGGGTCGAGTTGCCACTGGGCATCAGCATCTTCTTCCTGAAACACGAAGCTGGCTCGAGACGTCTCCCCCGGAGCCTGTTGGCCGTAGATCGGAGTCGCAAATACGGCTAGTCCCGCTGTCAAAGCCAGTTGAACAATACAACAGTTTCTGATCATTCGTTGACCTCCTGTAATTCGGTTTCCGGAACCGGCTGGAGCGCATTGAACGGCACGCCGGACGGGGGCGCAGGCGCATCCGTATCGTCGTCTACTGATTCGTTATCAGATGGCGTTGCGTATTCGGGAACCATTCCTGAGAAGCAGACGGCGGCAGAGTGATGTTGATCGAGAAGTTGATACGCTTTCCCCATAATTTCCAGGGTGATGCCCTTGTCCTGATCTTCAAGGGGGCCGGCCCATAAATCGCGGCAAATCTGAAGACATGCCTCGGCTTCTTTACGCTGGAGAAAGATCCTTGCGAGCATCATCTTGGCGAGAACTCCCTGGCGATCCTGAGAGACGGCTGCGATCTCGGAGAAGATTCCTGCGGCTTCATCCTCGTTTCCTGAACGGTAACGTTGCATTCCCAGTTCAAACGCGATGCGTTCCCTCCACGTGTCAGAGTCTGATCTGGAAAGCGCACGCTCAAACAGCTCGCCTGATTGCTGGGTCAGACCCACTTCGAAGAAAGCTCGTCCGATCAACATCTCATCGACGAACCCTTCAATCTCGTCGGATGCGACAGCTGATAGAGACAGCAGCAGTCGTTCGCGTTCGTAACCGTGGTCCGGAGATGACGCCGTGGTAATGAACCTCGCATAGGAACCGAAGATGCCGGCGATCCGGCGGGTCCTGTCGTCCGACAAAGCGTCCACATTATCAAACAAGGCTCGGTTGGCCGAATAGGGATCATTGTCCAGCAGGTAAGCCCGTGCCAGAGTCATGGTGTTTTCCTGAATGACCTGACGACTGTCGGTAACTGCCATTGCGCGGGAGGCTGCATAGATCGCGTTCCTCGTGTTTCCACTTGCAAGTTCCAGCCTGCCGATCCATGTGTAACCGGCAGATTGAATTCCAAAATCAAGAGTCTGGTCAACGGAGTGCATAAACCGGTCGACGGCAAACGCGGGTCGTTGATTGGCTATCTCAAGCTTTGCAATGTTAAAACTGAGTTTGGCACTTAGTTCCCCGTTAGGTCTCGTTTCCAGCAATTCGTTGTAGCGAAGTCTGGCGGATTCGTAGTCGCCCGAAATGAGGCTGAGATTGCCGCGGTGCATGAGCGAGGACTCGCGACGCGGTTGTCTTCCAAAAGTCAGTTCAACCCAGCGCAAGACGCGATCGGCATAGTTCAGCATCAGCTGTTCAGCCTTGTCTGGAAACTCAGAGCGATGACTGATCAGAACTGTCTTTCCATCCTGTTGCCAGATCAGGTTCAACGAGGCAAGACAGTTGTCAAGAACCAGAGCCACCGACATGCCACGGGCATCAATCGCAAAAGAACGTCCGGCGATCTCTGCGCCTGCTGCGCCGGTAAGCTCAATATCCAGTTCTGTTTTATTGCCGATCTCCTCGAGAACGCTTTTTGCCGGCTGCCCTTCAGAAACCAGATCAACTGCGATCAGGTTGGCGTCGTCTCCGGGGCGCTGCAGAACCCGAACGGCAAGTTGGCCGGTTAAGGGTTCCCGCGTTTCAGGATTCAGGGTGTCTTCTTCGGTATCAGTCGAAGGGGCCGGGACCGTTCCATAGTTCAGCATCTCTTCGATCAGCGGTTCGCACCAGTTGAACTCAAGACGCAACGGATCGCCGTAGGCATAGTCGTTTTCCATGAGGTAGATCCGCTGGATCGTCGAAGCTAACTGGTAAACGACCTGTTGGCGGAACTCCTCAGGGATGGCGTCGTTGGTTCCGCTACGAAGAAACAGTTCGGAGAGCAGGTCCAGGGCTTCATCTAGTCGGCCTTGTCCCTGCCATACTCTGGACAGACCCGAAATCGCAAACAGCCGGTCGACTTGTTCAGACTGTGATTCCTGAATGGCCCGGTGGTAGTAGGAGGAAGACTGTTCCAGAAATCCGGCCTGCTCCGAGCAGAATCCGAGTTTCACCAGGAGCCTCGCCGGGCTTGAACCGGGTTCCGCGTAGTCCAGTGCTTTCTGGTAGTGCTTGATCGCTTCAACAAAGTTGCCGACCAGAAGGAAGTCGTCACCCTTCTCGACGGGGGAGATAGGGTTTACCCCATTCTGGTTCTGTATTTCCACCGGCATCGCTGGTTGCGGGCGCTGCGGGGAAGATTCTTCAGGTGCCTCCACGTTTTCTCTTTCCGTGGCTGGAACGCGCTGAGGGGTTTGAGATTGCGCAGACTCGTCCGTTCGAGGCCAGTAGAAAGACATGCCTCCGATGATTAGCACGGAAATAACCGTGGTTGCGATCCAGATCTCAGCGCGTAACACGAAGTGCTGCATCTGATTCCCGTTGATTCAAGATTAGACAAGCCGTCAGGCAAAACTGGTTAGCACGAATGTGCTGGCGGAAAAATTTGCCTTATCGCTACAAGGCAATCGTCCAGAAAACTTCAGCGGCTTGAGCGTTTTTTCTGGCAAGGATCTCGCGAAGCCTTCGAGAACAGAGTTTGTCCACTTGAAGGGAATAGTGAAATGAAGATTCCAGAAAAGGGCCTGCTGAACGGCCCGCACTATTTAAAGAATCAAAACACAGCGGCAGCGAAACGTCCCGGACGTACCACCGCAAATCCGTCGGCGGATTCTCAGCCGTCTGTTGAGACGCAGGCAACCGGTCACTTGAAGAACCTTGCCGCTGCAAGTTCCGATGTGCGGGAAAACCTCGTACAGGAAATACGACTCAAACTGCAAACTGGGGAATACCTCAAACAACAAGCTGCCTATGACGCAGCCGAATCAATTCTCAATTTGTAATTTGCTCCTGGAGCACGCTTCAGGTTGTTACGCAAGGACGCTTAACTTTCTGCAGGGATGTTCACCATAGAAAGTCCTAACCACAAAAGGATGAACACATGAGTTTGTCTCTCGCAAACAATGTCGGTGCGTTGAACGCACAGAACAACTTGAACCGATCGTCGACAAGCCTGAATCGTTCGATTGAACGGCTGTCCTCAGGGTTCAAAGTCAACCGCGGTGCAGACGGTCCTGCCGCACTCGTGATTTCTGAAAAGCAGCGAGCACAGATCGCCGGTCTTCGTACCGCCATCGACAACACTGAAAAAGCTGTGTCGGTCGTGCAAACTGCAGAAGGCGCGTTGAACGAGATCAACAGTATCCTCGTGAAGATCCGTTCACTTGCACTCGATTCAGCCAACGCCGGCGTCAACGATGACGATGCCTTTGCAGCCAACCAGGCTGAGATAGACAACGCCCTTGATACAATCAACCGTATTTCTTCCAACACGCAGTTCGGTGAGAAGAGCCTTCTTGATGGTTCGGCAGGCGTCACTGGTACCTCGGATGACGTCGAAGGTGATGTTACGTTCCTCAAGGCTTCTGGCCAGACCAGTGCCGGTAGCTATGCCGTAGCCGTAACGACTCAAGCCGAGCGAGCCACGGTTACAGCTGGAGCTGCACAAGGCGTTGGTACGCTTGCTGCTGACGAAACACTCACGATCAACGGAGTCTCGGTTCAACTGAACGCGGGCCTGACACAGGCCGGAGTAATCTCAAGAATCAACGAGTTCACCTCGCAAACAGGTGTTGTCGCTGAAGATGATCCCACCGCGGCAGGACAAACCCGACTTCGTTCAATTGAGTTCGGTGCTGATGCTGACATTTCAGTCGTTTCTGACACTGCTGCTGCAGCTGGTACAACTTCCGGATTCGGTAACTCGTTGATCGAAGACATCGGGCGAAATATCGAAGGAACAATTGACGGCGTTGTTGCTTCGGGTTCAGGAAACGTTCTTACCAGCGTATCCGGTGCATCAACTGGCCTTGCCGTCAGCGTCGGCGAACTGTCAACGAACGCAGTACTGACCGTTACTGGTGCCCAAGGTAACTTGAACGTTCAGAACAACTCTCTGGTATTCCAGATCGGTGCCAACCAGAATCAGACAGCCTCGATCGCAATCAACTCTGTTGCTGCTGACGGCCTTGGTGTCGGCGTCACTGCCAACCAGTTCGGCAGCCTGAACGACATCGATATTACGTCGGCGGATCGTGCACAGGATGCTCTGGCAGTCATCGACTCTGCGATTGACGATATTTCCAACATTCGTGGAACTCTCGGTGCGTTTCAGGCAAACACTCTGGAGTCGATCGCAAACAACATGCGTACGACACTGGAGAACACCGTCAACGCCGAGTCGGTCATACGTGATACCGACTTCGCAGAAGAGATCTCGAAATTCACCAATAACCAGATTCTGGTACAGGCGGGAACATCGGTTCTTTCGAGTGCGAATCAGACTTCACAGTCGATTCTCGCTCTCCTCCAGTAAGAACCTGAGGATCCACAACCGAGGATTGTGGGCGTAACAACCGGAGGGGCGTCGGTTACCGGCGCCTCTCTTGTTTTGCTCTTTCCGCGGTGAGACGTATTGGCGCACTTTTTTGTTGCATATTTCTGCCCGTTGAACGTCGGCTTTTTTGCAGTGGCGATTCAGTGGCAGACTCCGCAAGCGTTGGCCCGACGAGGCGGAACTTGAGTCGAGTTCTATCCTGTAGTTTTATTCAACGAAGAGCGGAAGATGTTTTCAATCGATGGGATCGTGTCGGGGTTCGACACTTCGACGATTATTGAAAGTCTGCTTGGATTTCAACAACGGCAGATTGATACGTTTAACTCGCGCAAAGCCGAGGTCACCGAAGAGCAGTCTGCATTCAAAGGCATTGAAGCCCAGCTTCTGACCTTTCGGGGTTCACTGAGCCGGCTCAACCGGATCGGTTCATCGGTTTTCGAAGTTCGTTCCGCTCAGTCGAGCAATGAGGATATCATTGTTGCGGCGGCTGGTAGTAACGCCAGCAGCGGTTCCTACTCACTCACAGTTGAAGCTCTCGCAGCAGCGCATCAAATCGGCTCTCAGGGATTTTCGAATTCTTCAGAGCTCATCGGTACGGGCGAATACACCATTCGAGTCGGCAACAGACCGGCAACAACCGTCAACATTGACTCCGGAAATAACACGGTCAGCGGGTTTGTAGACGCGATCAATGCACAGGTCGAGGATGTTGATGCCAGTGTGGTTTACGATCAGGGAGCCGACTCCTACCGGATCCTGTTGACCTCGCAGTATACCGGCGCAGAAAACGAAATCTCTATTACTAACAATGCAGACCCGGGAACTGGATCCGTTCCGGACTTTTCAGGGGATCCTGTCCAGGCAGCTGCCGACGCGGTCGTTGTGCTCGGTTCAGGGGCCGGTGCTATTCGAGCTCAGTATTCCACCAACCAGGTTGAAGGGTTGATCGAGGACGTCACTCTCGACCTCAATAAAGCTGACGCCACGACTCCTGTAACGATTCAGATTCAGGCGGACAATACCGCCGCCAAGGAGGCCATTGAGTCGTTTGTGTCGGATTTCAATTCGGTAATTGAATACATTGAGAATCAATCGAGCTACAACGCTGAGACCGATGTGGCGAGTCCGCTACTCGGCAACAGGGCAGTTTCGCAACTCAAAAACAGGCTACTCAGTTTTGTAATCGACACTGTGCCCGGCCTTGCAAGTGGAGCAAACCGGTTGTCGACGATCGGAGTTGATATCGACACTCGCGGAAGACTCACTCTCGATTCCGGACAGCTTGACAAAGCTCTTAACGGTGAGATCGAGGGCATCGATCCGGATTCAATACGGAATCTTTTCGGTCTCAATGGTACATCGACCGCTAACGGCATCGAGTTTCTCACGGGGGGGACGCGTACGCTCGATTCAGAAACCCCTTATGAAGTTGACATTACACGAGCGGCCGAGCAAGCAACCGTCACCGGTACTGAAGCTGCAAAGCCAACGGTTGTTATCGGTGAAGATTCGGATGAATTCCAAATCACAGTTGACGGAATTGTCAGCGAAACACTGACGCTTACACAAGGCTCGTATACGCCAGCCGAACTGGCAGAGCATGTGGAAGATGTTATCAACAATTCGAGCTCACTTTCGTCTCACGACGTTCAAGTTTCACTGGACTCCAGCGACAGGCTCGTGATTTCCACAGTTGCCTATGGAGCCAGCGCATCGATATCGAGTGTTTCGGGTGAGGCGTCCAATTCACTTGGATTCAACGGAACTGAGAATGATTCCGGAGAAGACGTACAGGGGTCTTTTATCGTCGGCGGAGTTACAGAAAAGGCGACGGGTTCCGGTAGGATTCTGATCGGTGATTCTGAAAACGAGAATACGGCGGACCTGCAGGTACGGGTTACTCTCTCCTCCTCTCAGGTAGCTGAGGGGCCCGAAGCGGAAATTCTTGTGACACGCGGCATCTCAGGAAGGCTTGATCAGTTTCTCAATGATGTGTTCGACGCCGATACCGGAACTTTGACAACGATCAACGAAGAATTTGAATCTCGAATTGACTCGATTGATGAGTCGATTGAAAGGGTTCAGGACATCACGGAGGCCCGGCGGCAGTACTTGATTGCTGAATTTACCGCTCTTGAATCCATCATTAACGAACTACAAACGACCGGAAACTTCCTCTCGACGCAGTTGGCATCGATTGGAAGCTCAAACAACAACTAGTAGCTCCATTGCAATTCTGCCTTTGGAGCTATCGCTTTGCCGTTATGGATTGCCGGTAAAGTCAGTACTTAACATCCAGCTTCGGCATCAGCCGTTGTTGATACAAAAAAGTTTTGGAAACCAGGATGTCTGCAAAAAGCTCAAGTTCTGTTAACGCTTATAAAGTGCAAAGTCTATCGTGCAACTGGACGAGAATTGAAGCGCTGTTACAGCTGTATGATCGAGCGGTCGTTGCAATCAACGGCGCCGAAAAGGCCTTGCGACAAAAGGACTCCGACTCTTACTTCCGACATTTCGTGGATGCCCAAAAGACCGTCCTCGCTATCCACTCCGGCCTCAAGCCGGACGAGTACGATATCGCATTCAACATTGCGAGATTACTTCATTTCGTAATGCGTTGCCTTGAGGAGCAGAAATTCTCAGATGCCGCAAAAGTGCTTGGTCAGCTGCGAGATGGATTTGCCGCAATCTCCAGTGAAGCAGTTGAGCTGGAAAATGCGGGGCACATTCCGCCAATGGAAAGCCGTGACGAATTCACAGCAACCGCTTAGACAGGGCAGCACCCCCGGGATCTAGGAGTCTGTCTTGAAGCGTTTGTAGACGAGGCGTTGGAACGAGTCATTTCGTGCGGCAAACGGCAGCTTGGCGCGCAGGATTTTGAGCGCGCTTCGCCCCATCGAAAAGTTGTTCTCTTCAATCATCCCCACAAAATTCTTCAACTGCTGAGACCTGGGAATAACATCGGACATCGCGGTC
>JBCCFB010000046.1:0-28752 GCA_039029995.1 Planctomycetota bacterium | reverse complement strand
CGCAAAAAAAAAAAGCCCGGCGTCTGCCGGGCTGCTTCAAACTACTTTACCGGACACTATCCCTGCCCCAGAGCCTGCCACAAACCGATGATGTTTCCTTCGGTGTCTTTGACCTGAGCGTAGATTCCCATGTCGCCGACCGGCTGCGGACCCATCACGTTCGATCCGCCGGCAGCTTCAATATCCTTGATTTTCTGCTCGCAGTTATCCACCGCCAGCACGATCACGGGACTGCGCGAAACGGGTGCATCTTCGGGGGCACGCTGATAGGTTCCACCGTTAATCCCGCCCGCTTCCTGCGGCATCATTTGATCGTTCACTTCAGTGGTGATTGCAAACATATAGGGAACATCGCCGGGCGAAGGAAAGAACTTCCAGCCGAACACGTTCGAGTAAAAAGACTCCATGCGATCTTTGTCATCGTACGGAACTTCAAAATGACAGACTTTATCCATCAGACTTCTCCGGAAAGGTGCTTGTTGACCGGCAATCACCGGTCAAGTCAACTGAACACACGCGCGGCTCGTATTCAAGCTTTCCCGTTGAGAAACCGGAAAATATCCGGCTCTGATTGAGGCCGTATTACCGCAACCAGTTGCTGATACGGTCGGTCACCAGATCGGCTGCATCCTGCTGAACAAAGTGGCCGGCTCCGGGCACAGTTACGATCGTCAGATCCTTTTCCATGAACTCCCAGCTGTTGTTGAGCATCGCAGGCATCAATGCAGTATCGTCCAGCCCATGAATCATCAGCACGCGGCACTGGATCTTCGGAAACATCGCAGCAGGTGGTGCCGCTGGTGCATCGCCTGAATCATCGGGAGCACTCTTTGGATAGTTGGCTTTGTAGTAGTTCAACATTCCTTCGAACGACGAACGATTGAAAGCCTCGACATATTTTTCCCGCGCTTCGTCATCGGTTACCCAGCCGGCGAGTTGTTCAGCGGTAACGCGGGACGCGGCATCAGGTTGCTGGAAATCGCGCGCATACTGGCTGTTCTCCTGCTGCTCCGGATTATTCGCCAGCTCGCGCATCATTCCACCCGGGTGCGGCGCGTTTAGAACCACCAGTCGCTCTACCGACTGCGGATACCGCATTGCGCATGTCCATGCGACGTAGCCTCCCCAGTCATGCCCGACGATTACTGCTTTTTCTTCGCCGAAATGAGCGATCACATTCTGTATGTCTTCCGCGAGCAGCGCGAGCGTATAGTTTTCGACGCCCTCCGGTTGATCGCTGAGGTTGTAGCCGCGCTGGTCGATAGCGACGACTTTGAAATTCTTCGCCAGCTCCGGAATTTGATGACGCCATGAATACCAGTAGTCTGGAAACCCGTGGATCATGATCAGCAGTGGACCTTCTCCCGCGGTAACGTAGTGAATCCGGACATCACCTGACTGCGCATACCCGTGTTCAACTTCTTGAGCGAATAGCGACTGAAACGGGAGTAGGAAACATATAAAACAGAAGGCAATGGTTCGTGACACAACAGGCCTACCTTTTTTCATTTCGGGTTCCTTAGTTCAATTTTCGCGTGGATGATAACAGGTCGATCAGGCGGCTTCATGCTCTTCGGTTTTGTATCAATGCATAGGTGAGCACAATCACAACTCATTCGCTGTACGACTAATGGCGTTCGGTTCTGGCAAGCAGGAGATCAACGATATCTTTTGCGCTGGTGATTGTCTCCAGATCGTACCGGATCGTGCCGCCGTCCGCGGCACCTCCGCCATGGCCGGTCAATTCCAGTAAAGCGTACGTAGATTCGTCCGGCTTGATTCGAGCGGTGTACCAGAGTGACGGCTGACCGATATGCGGATCGGTGTAACCGTCGTTGGGGTCGGCGCTGGCATTGACTTCAACACACAGAACAAATTCGTTTTCTTCACCGAGGCTTAGATAATTATCGAGTGAAAAGCTGTGGCTGGACGTCGCACCGGACAGTGCGTCAACTTCTCCATCAGGATCGATGCCTGAAACCATGGTGTAGCGATGCCGCCAGATAGGGAGGATGCCGGCCCGCGCCGTCATCTTTCCGGCCCATTCGTTTTCCTCGGCATAGGCAAGCGTCTCATCCAGGAACAATGTCTCGATCATGGTTCCAGTTTTCGTTTCAGCCCAGACCGCGATTGCGACAGGCGTCGCGTCACTCCGGTTCAAACTGATCGTCATAGAAACGCCGACGTCGGTGCCATCCGCCGGCTGCCGCGCGACATATCGATTTGAATCCGATTTTTCGAGCACGCCGGTAAATCCGGATCTTCGAACGATCTGAGAACTGTTCTGAAATTCATAGCTCTGTTCGACGAGCGCCCTGGCTGGTTGCCAGTTGTAGATTGATGCCGCCAGCAACAGCCCCCACACGCCGGTAACTGTAAGAAGCATCATCCTGGAAATGGACTGTTTACCCGTACCGGACAACTGCGACTTGAAGTACTTCACACGTTCAATCAGATGCAGCATGACCAGCAGTGCCGTTGCGAATCCGAAAACGACGTGGATTCGTGTTGTGACGAGGGAGAAAGGTTTTACAAAGGCAAGCACTCCTGTCGTTGCCAGGGTGCAAAAACTAAACAACAGACCGAAGTTGACGATGTGACGCACGTAGCGACCCCCGTTTCAGAAATACTATCCGTGCGGCACCTGGCGAGTCTTCAAAAAATGGTCCGCTGTTTCAATTGAAGCCGCAGTCCCGTTGCAGGCTTCAGTATCTAGCCGCCGGCGGCAATCGTGCCTTGATTCAGAAAACGTTCAATGTACTCGCTATTGACCGTAATGGTCCGCGAGGATCGGCTCCAGCCCGCACCGCCGTCGCCTTCTGCAAGTCGAATTGTGACCTGCGAATGCCAGTCGAACCGTTTAAGCGCTGATTCGATTTCGGCCGCGACTCCTGTTGCGATGACTTTTCGAATTACTTCGTTTGATTCATCAAACTGAAACCGCGCCTCTCCGGACTCTGCGCCCTGCGGCATCCAGAGAGGTTGCAGCATGCGGCGCCATGAGCGATGAATTTCAGTTCCATAGTCGCCGGCGCGGCGAACATCGTCATCTGTCAGCCCTGCGATCCGCGCGACAGGGAGATACTTCTCGCGATCCGCCGCGATCGCAAGTGCTGCAATCTGGTAGGCTCGTCTTGCATCGTTGTTATGTTCACCCCGAACGGTCCATTCTTCGCGTGGAACTTCCCCCGCCTCGATCATTAACGACTTCGTTCGGGCTGAGAGCACGTCGACGGCACGATCCGGAAAATGACTTGTCAGCATGTGGGTCGCAAATGCATCCGCCATCGTCTCTTCATTGCCGAGAATCGGAAGATCAAATTCGCGTATCAATGCATGCCCCAGTTCATGAAACACAACGTGAAGAACAACGTCGGACGCGAAATCAACTTCATTGTCAAATGCCACCGGGGTTCCGGTGGACGGAAATGCAGATGCGGTCTGGTGCCCTTGTTCCACAATTGCAAACGTAACTGTTGCTACACAGATTCCCGTCACCAGCCATGCGATGACGGCTGGAAAACGATGCGCTCGCCGGGAAATCCCCGATTGTCCTGATGATTCGAGGCCCATTTGATCACTCCCGAAAATATGATGTTCGAACTGATAGAGCCGGGTTGCGAGTGTCGCAGCCGGAAACTGTTACGATGATTATCATCAGACCGGCGATCCGATGGTATCGGTCTCAGACCTACGAAACAGTTCGGTATCATTCGGCGTGCCGGTGCCGGTATTGCAGAATTATCAACGAGTGTGGAGCAATGATTAGAAAAATTCCAGCTGCTATGACTTTGCTTATCCTTGTCGCCCTGGTTTCATTTGCTGGTGCCGACGATTCTCAGTCTTCTAACAGATCGCCGAAAAACGTCCTTCTGATATGCATCGATGACCTACGACCGGAACTGAACTGTTTTGGTGTCGATTACATTCTCTCGCCTAACATTGACGGACTTGCGGAACGAGGAAGAGCGTTTACGCGACATTATGTTCAGGCACCCACCTGTGGTGCATCGAGATATACGCTGCTTACGGGCTGTTATGGACCCGCTGGAAACGGAGCCCTGTTTGCGAGAGCAAAAAAGCAAGGCGAGTTTGCCGATGGACAATGGACAGATGCATTCCCCCCAAGTCTGCCGGCCCATTTCAGGCAGAACGGATACAAGACGGTGTCGGTGGGCAAAATATCGCACCACCCCGGCGGCAGAGGTGGGCCTGACTGGGACGATGATAGCCAGCTTGAGATGCCACTCTCGTGGGACCTTCATTTGATGCCTAGCGGCCTATGGCAACATCCGCGCGGAGCAATGCACGGCCTGGCCGATGGTGAGATCCGAATCAAAGCAGGCGAAATGGATGTATACCAGTCGTTTGACGGTCCGGATGAAAGTTTCCCCGACGGCCTGATTACCAATGAGGCGCTGGCGCAGATGCAACGCCTTGCCTCCTCATCAGATGAACAGCCGTTCTTTCTGGCAGTCGGTCTGATCCGGCCGCACCTTCCTTTCGGAGCACCTTCACGCTACATGGAACATTATGCTGATGCAGAAGTTCCAGTGGTGAACAATGCAGATCGCCCCGAAGGCCGGACGACGTGGCATCGTTCCGGTGAGTTCATGAAATACAACCGCTGGAACCGGAACCCGAATCAAGACGAAGAGTTCTCAACCCTGGTTCGAAAACACTATGCCGCCTGCGTGACCTATGTTGATGCTCAAGTCGGTAGACTGCTTGAGAAGCTTGAAGAGCTGGAAGTTGCAGACAACACAATCGTCGTCCTCTGGGGTGATCACGGCTGGCATCTTGGCGAGCGGGCCATCTGGGGAAAACACAGTCTGTTTGAAGAGTCACTCCGTTCACCGCTGATCATCTATCATCCTGCAATTGAGTCGGCGGGTCTGCAAACTGACTCCGTTGTTGAGACGATTGACGTCTTCCCGACACTCTGCGAGCTCACCGGACTGCCTATTCCAGATCCGTCCGACGGCACTTCCCTGGTCCCGTTATTGAGGGACCCTTCCATTGGCGGTCACACCGCAGTTTCATATCACGGAAACGCGCGCTCGATTCGAACCGATCGTTATCGTCTTGTTGCGCATAAAGAAGAGTTCGAACTTTACGATTTCGAGTCGGCATTGCCGGGTGCAGAAAACGTCGCCGCGGAATACCCTGACGTTGTCAATGAACTTTCGAACCTGCTCGACTCGCGGCTGGAAAGATAGCCGCGATTGATTCCTCAATCTTGATCCGGCGTCAATATGATCGAACTGACTGAAGCCCAACCACCAAAGTGATACCGGCCCGAATGAACTCAAATCCTCAAAAGAATCTGCTTCACGATTCCGGAATCTGCGCTATCGAATGTGTGACTCGCCTTGCCAGACTCGCCGCGCGTATTCTTTTCGCTTCGGCACTGGTCCTGACCGCGTCGCTCGCATTCGAATCACCGGCTGCCGGTCAGAACAATGTTGAGCAGACGACTGTCGATCGCGCGCCGAATATCGTACTTATCATCTCAGATGATCAGGCGTGGACCGACTACGGGTTCATGGGCCATGAGGTTATCGAAACTCCGAACATCGACCGGCTTGCAAGGCAATCAGCCGTCTTTCGTCGCGGCTATGTGCCTACTGCACTTTGTAGAAGTTCTCTGGCGACTTTGATTACAGGCCACTATGCCCATCGCCATGGAATTACGGGTAACGATCCGGCTCCGGTTCGAAACGGAGGTAATGAATACAAACAACTGCGTGCGAGATTGATTTCGCATCTCGACAACTTCCAGACGGTTCCGCGGCTTTTGTCAGAGCAGGGATATATCAGTCATCAAAGTGGAAAGTGGTGGGAGGGCAGTTATCTAAGGGGAGGATTTACAGCCGGCATGACTCGAGGCTTTCCGAATCAGGGAGGACGGCACGGTGACGACGGGCTTGAGATCGGTCGTCAGGGAATGGAACCGGTGTTCAGCTTCATCGATGATGCTGCTGAACAGGGCAGACCGTTCTTCGTGTGGTACGCGCCTTTCCTGCCACACACACCTCACAACCCGCCGGAAAGACTACTTGAAAAGTACACATCTTCAGACCGATCTCGGCATGTTGCAAAATACTACGCCATGTGTGAATGGTTCGATGAAACAGTAGGCGCGCTCGTGGATCATATTGATGAGTCGGGCCAACGCGAAAACACCATGATCATCTACGTGACAGACAACGGCTGGATCCAGCGGGAAGATCGCGGAGGATTTGCCCCGAGGTCGAAACAGAGTCCGAACGAAGGTGGAACGAGAACGCCGATCATGTTCAGTTGGCCGGGAACGATCGCTCCGGCTGACCGGCCTGAACTCTGCTCCAGTGTCGATATCGTTCCAACCATTCTTTCTGCAACCGGATCACAGACTCCGGAACGACTGCCCGGACTTGACCTGATGTCCGCCCTTAAAGACGGCGCGGCAATCGATCGCCAGTCAATCTTCGGTGAACAATTCTCTCATGATGTTGCTGACGTGCTCAATCCGCAGGCCTCGTTGAATTACCGATGGGTTATTCACGGACAGTGGAAACTGATCCTTACCTATGACGGATCACTTGGCAGAGTCGGCTACCCGCCCACCGATTTCCGGCCGCAGCTTTATGATTTGCTTTCCGATCCTTTTGAGAAAGAAAACGTCGCTGCCGCAAATCCTGACGCCGTTGCAGCTCTGGCTCAGGAGATTGAAGCGTGGTGGCCCGTCGACCAGCGTACCACCGTCACCCGGTGGAGTGACGAACCGGTTGTTCTAGAAACCGGCCAGTAATATCCGGCGGTTGTGACTACGCAAGAATCTCGTCGAGAACGCGACCATGAACATCGGTCAGCCTTCGATCGATTCCGTTGTGTCGCACCGTCAGGCTTAAATGGTCGAGCCCCAACAGGTGGAGAATCGTTGCGTGAACGTCGTACACCTCAGTCGGATTATCGCGGTCCAACGGCTTGAATCCCCACTGATCCGATTCACCGTGAGTGATGCCGCCACGAATTCCGCCGCCACAGAGCCAGTTGGTAAAGACATGCGGATTGTGATCGCGACCAGTGTTTCCCTGCGTTGATGGCATCCGGCCGAATTCGGTCGTCCAGAGAACAATGGTGTCATCAAGGAGGCCGCGCTGTTTGAGGTCTTTGATCAGCGCGGAAGCTCCTCTGGCCATTCCGCGCGCAAGGGGATCGTGTTCGCGCGCAAGGTCTTCATGGCTGTCCCAGTTGCGTCTTGGAAAGCTGTTATCGTTGCCGGACCAGATCTGCACGAAGCGGACGCCTCGCTCAAGCATCCGCCGGGCAATCAAACACTTGCGACCGAAATATTCAGCTTCTTCCGCGGCATTGATTTCCTCCGGATACTCGGCTCCCTCCCGTTCGAGTCCATACATTCGCAGAATGTGCTCAGGTTCATTTGAAATATCGAGTGCCTCGGGCGCGCTTAGTTGCATTCGAGCGGCCAGCTCGTAGGTAGTCAGCCTTGATTCGAGACGTTCGTCTTCGATGCGCGACGCGGCAAAGTCGGAGTTAAGCCGGTGAAGCAGCTCAAGCCCGTCGCGCTGGCTTGCGGGCGTGACAAGATCTCCGGCTGGAAACAGATCGCGAATGGGCTGATCCCGCTGTGGAAAAATAGCGGTTCCCTGGCAGCTCGCAGGGAGAAATGCCGAACCCCAGTTTTTCGGGCCATTACTCGCAAAGCCACGATGATCCGGAAGGACGACAAACGAAGGAAGATTCTCGTTTTCCGAACCAAGGGCGTAACTGATCCATGAACCCATACCGGGAAAACCGGGTCGCTGAAAACCTGTTGCCTGCAGGTAGGTCGCCTGCGAATGAACGCCTGTCTTTCCCGTCATATTGTGAATGAACGCAATGTCATCCACACAATCGCCAAGGTCGCTGACAACCTCGCTGAGCATCTTCCCTGACTGCCCGTATGAATCAAAGCGAAAAGGTGATTTCATCCAGGGGCCGAGCCCGTTTTGAAACGCTTCGACTTTTTCGCCGAAATCCGACGGCTCGCCATGCAATCGTTCCAGCTCAGGTTTGTGATCGAACAAGTCGATATGACTGGCCGCGCCTGCCATGAAGAGCTGGACGACTCTCTTCGCACGTGGCGGATGATGCAGAGGGAATACGACGCCGCTCGAATCCTGCGGGTCACCTCGAAGGTCGTTCGCAAGCATAGAACTCAGCGCAAGCGAACCGAACCCCCAGGCTGAGTTGAAGAGAAACTGACGTCGTTGATAGTCTATTTCAGGCATATAGGACTGCTGAGCCTACTCCACAAACACGAATTCACTGGTGTTGAACAGAATGCGCACAAGGTTCTCCAACCCATGTTCCTCAGCATAGGGAATCAGCAACTCAAGCTCCTCCTCATCCGGTGTCCGTCCATGAATAAACTCAACCGCTTTGTGCACTTCCTGTTCCTTCCCCGAATCAGCACTCCGGCGCACCCGCACTGCGAGGTGTTGCGCCATGGCAAGGTTGAATTCGCTGTTGAGCATCGTTAAAGATTGAAGAGGTGTCTGAGTCTCATTTCTTGCCGGCGTGCTCTGGGATGAATCAGCACAATCAAGCGTCGTCATATACGGGTCAGGCTGAGAGCGCACGATGAACCTGTAGACCGAACGACGATACGATGCGGGATCCGCATGATCGAATTTGTGGTACTCGTAGTGGGGTGAGTGTTCCGTTTTTTCAAGTTCAAACAAAAAGTAGCCGGGGCCGCCGGCCTCGAGATTCAACTGGCCACTCGCAAAGAGTATGGAATCACGAATCTCCTCTGCTGACAGGCGGCGCCGGTTCATCCGCCAGAGCAGTCGGTTACCGGAATCGAATTCGGACGCACTCGATACAAACTCAGGGTTTGATGACGCCTGTCGATAAGTCGAACTCATGACGATCAATCTGTGCAGATCCTTAAGCGAACCGCCATTGTCGCGAAACTCAACGGCCAGCCAGTCGAGCAGTTCGGGATGGGATCGCACGCCTCCCATTCGTCCGAAATCGTTCGGCGTATCAACGATGCCTTTGCCGAAGTGGTAGTGCCATACCCGATTGACGATGCTGCGCCAGGTCAAAGGATGTTCGTTGCTGACGATCCACTTCGCGAGTGCGGCTCGCCGTTCGCCTTCTGGTGCTTCGTCTGGAAGGTCAAACGACCACGACGCCTCAGTGGCAAAGGGCAGGGCACCAGGTCCGATTGCCTCGCCGGCGGCCGTAACATCACCGCGTCTCAGGAACCGTATTTCGCGCGGCCTTCCGCCAGTCGCCTTGAAGTTGCCTTCTGCCGGGAAATCCGTCGCCGCGGCATAAACCAGTTTTCCCCGGGGAAGCGAACTCAATTTTGATTCGGCGTCTTTGAGATCGCTCTCGAGGTTGTCTAGCCCTGACACCACATCCGCACCGACAAGTTCGATCAGAAACTCATCGCGTTGTTGCCGGAGCGCATCCACATCGCGATCATCCTGCTGGAACCAGATTCCGTCGTTTAGATTTTCTGTGCTCCAGCGTGTCGGCGCCTCGATGGAATCCAGTGCGATCACGGTTCCTTCGCTTGAAATATCCTGTTCCGATTGGTCGAAAATCTGGAGTTCGGCCAGAGCAAAGATGTAGTCACCTTTTCGTTCAGCCAGCCTCATCGCTGTAACGCGACACGAGGAAGACTCAACCTGAGCAACATTGATGACGACGGGATCAAGGCCGGGATTCGGAAAATCTGAACCTGTCTGGTCGAATACTACTTCGCCATCCAGTTCGACTTTGAAACGAACTGGAAATCCGAATCCTGCACCAATGCCGTTGAAGTCATCATGACAGGGTCGCAAGACAAGTCGTTCAATTGCCCGCGGTTGCTCAAAGACGACTTCAACATATTTTTCGCAGTCGGCCTCAGTAGCGACTTGACTGTGATAGCCGAATTCCGGTTTTTTGTCTGAACTGGACTCCGCATCCTGTATTGCTCGTTCGATTGCCGCGAGTTGCGTTCCGCCTTCTTCAACGATCCGGTTTTTGATCTCGCCGATTTCGGTTTTGTATCGAGCAATTTCTGCACTGATAGAGTCGCGTTCAGCGGAGATCGCAGGATCTAGTTCGTAGACCCTGTCCGCACGATCAACGGCCGCGAAAACGGCTTGCAGCCCGTAGTAGTGCTCCTGAGTAAACGGATCAAACTTATGATCATGACATCGGGCGCATTGAACGGTGATACTGCAAAACGTATTCAATGTGTTGGTGACCATGTCATCGCGGTCCAGGTTTCGCGCGACCTGACCATCAATCTTTTCTTCGGGCACTTCGACGTGACCGATAAAGTCCCATGGCCCGGCTGCAATGAATCCGAGCCCGAGTATTCCATCTGGAGATCCGGGAAACAGAACGTCGCCGGCGATCTGTTCCTGCACAAAACGTGCGTACGGCTTGTCCTCGTTGAAGGACCTGATCACGTAGTCCCGGTACGGCCATGCATTTTCTCGCAACTTATCTTTGTCATAGCCACACGTGTCCGCGTATTTCACAACGTCCAACCAGTGTCGAGCCCACCTTTCTCCGTATCGAGGAGACGCAAGCAAGCGTTCGACGAGCCGTTGGTAAGCGTCAGGCGATTGATCATTTTCAAATTGACGCGTCTCCTCGATTGTCGGAGGAAGCCCTGCCAGGTCATAGCTGAGACGCCGGATAAGCGTGCGGCGGTCTGCCGCGGGAGCCGGCCGCAGATCGTTTTCGATGAGGCTCTGGATAACAAAGGCGTCGACCGGAGTTCGTATCCAGCTACTTGCATACTCATCATCGAATTCAGGCACATCGGGTCGAAGAGCCGGCTTGAGCGACCACCAGTCAAAATCGGTACTTGTGACCGCCTTGATTTCGAAGCCGTCCGGCCAGCGTGCTCCCTCGGCAATCCAGGTGCGTATCGCATCAACTTCCTCCCCCGACAACGCTGGCGCACTTTTCGGCATTTCAGGCGGCTGCCCGTTGTGTGACGTGATCAGCTCAATGAGGTAGCTTTCCTCAGGTTCGCCACTTTCAATCACACCTGCGTCGAAGAACGACTGCATGTCCTGCAAAGAGAATCCGCCTCGTGAATCCTGCTCGTTATGGCATACCGCACAATGGCGACTGAAAACCGGAGCGACCTGTTCAACAAAAAAATCCTCACCGACTGCGCAGGGCAGCGGAAGTGTGATCAGGGCAGTAAGGAGAGTCAGTAGTAGATGGCGGGGCATGGCAGTGGCTTGCAGGGCCCGGAATTGCGAACCATTATTATAGCTGTCCGGCCACGAACGCTCACACCGGACAACGACTCTATTACCACTGCATTTGATACCACTGCATTTGAGAGCTGACAAATGAATCGCCTTGTTACACTCGCGCTGGTTACGGTTATGTTTGCATTGGCGTTGCCAGCATCATTGTCGCCGCAATGCCTGGCGCAAGACGTCCAACCTGACGAGTTGCGGATCTACAAATCGGTCGATGACGTCGAGTTGAACCTGCACATGTTCTATCCGGAGGGTCATGAGGCCACGGATCAGCGGCCGGCAATCGTCTTCTTTTTCGGAGGCGGCTGGAACGGCGGCACACCGACTCAATTCTACAAACAGAGTCGCTTTCTTTCTGAACGCGGAATGGTCGCATGTTGTGCTGAGTATCGAGTTCGCTCGCGAAATGGAACGTCACCGCGCGAATGTGTGATGGATGGCAA
This sequence comes from Planctomycetota bacterium, assembly GCA_039029995.1. Lineage (GTDB taxonomy): Bacteria > Planctomycetota > Planctomycetia > Pirellulales > Pirellulaceae > Mariniblastus. Next base: position 17,030 of record JBCCFB010000046.1, on the reverse strand, counting down.
GTCTGCGATCCGTTGGTTAAGAACCAATGCAACTGAACTCGGAATTCATCCCGACAAAATCTCAGCGGGCGGTGGGTCAGCAGGAGGCCATGTTGCCGCGGCGACAGCCACAACGAGCGGATTCGATGAAGAGGGAGAGGACACTTCAATCAGCTGCGTGCCTGCAGCTCTGGTGCTATTCAATCCGGTTTACGACAACGGGCCCGAAGGATACGGGCACGATCGAGTCAAAGAATACTGGCAACAGATTTCACCGATGCACAACATCTCTGCATCGACACCTCCGACGATTGTGTTTCTAGGCACCAATGACGGCCTCGTTCCTGTGGAAACAGCAGAGCGATACAAGGAATTAATGGAAGCCGCAGGATGTCGGTGTGATCTTCACTTGTATCAGGATCAAGGCCACGGCTTTTTCAATCGTGGCGAGCCTTATGAGCTGACACTACAGGAAACCGATCGTTTTCTGACGTCGCTCGGATACCTGGCTGAACCTGCGACAGATGAATCTGATCGCGAAGAATTCGACGAAGACCGAAACGAGCGAGCTCTGAATGAAGAAGAGGGATTGGGCCGGCAACCCGAGGGTTCCGGCGGCGTTCGCTCCAATGATCGATAATCCTTTTTCGCTGGACAGCCATGCGTGGCACTGCAAAATTCGAGGGTCTCAAGTTTCCTCTCTGAACCAATTGCGCCGATTACAAATGCATCAAGCCAATGACTGGCGGCGCCGGAACCTGTGTGACTGGCCAGGACAAAGAAAGCTCAGGACTGAAGCATCTGTATAGCGAAAACAAAATTGCCGAAACGAAAACCAAACTCTTCGCGCTTGGGGCACCTCGTTTCGCATCAAGACGCTTGCCTCGTACAAGGGATGGTAAGCTGTCCGGCAAAAAGGGCTAATTCTGTTGAATTACGCCATATTAATTGGCTAGTTCTGAACTCGTTGTCGGGCGTTTATCTGGTGAACAGGTGGGGAATCAATTAAACTTAGGTCACGCATGCCTCCGTCTCTCCATTGCGTAACCTACCCTCACCGGAGCAGATATGACTACCCAACGATTTGCAACTTTGTGCATGTTGCTGACCGTACCGTTTTTCCTGGCGTTTCACGATGAACCGGGAAACGGACCCAAGACCATTAACAACTCCGCTCCATCGGGCGCCGGCGGCAACGGGCCGTATCCTTGTCTCAACATGGAACTGCTCGGACATCTGCCTTTGGATGAAATCGGTGGCGGTCCTTCGAATGTTCTCGGCAGTGACTGTTGGGGCTGGACTGATCCTCAGACGGGCAAGGAATACGCAATCGCGGGAATGACTCAGTCAACCGCGTTTGTGGACATCAGTGATCCCCGGGACCTGAAGTATCTCGGCACGCTTCCGACCACAACCGGTAACTCGGCCTGGCGTGACATGAAGGTATACGCCAACCATGTCTATATCGTTTCCGACGGAAACGGACAGCATGGCATGCAGGTTTTTGATCTGACTCAGTTGCGTACTGCCGATCCGAATAACCCTCAGACGTTTTCCAATACTGCTCTGTACACCGGAGTAAGTTCATCGCACAACATCGCGATCAACGAGGATACCGGTTACGCCTACATCGTGGGCTCCAATAGAGCATCAGGCGGTCTGCACATTGTTGATCTCAGCAATCCCTCCGTTCCGGTTGAAGCCGGCAATTTCTCGGCCGACGGATATACTCATGATGCACAGATCGTTTCCTACACGGGGCCGGACAACGACTATACCGGTCGCGAAATTGCGTTCGTATCCAATGAAGACACGCTGACAATCGTAGATGTAACCAACAAGAACAATCCCACACAGATCTCTCGCAACGGCTATCCGAACGATGCCTACACGCATCAAAGCTGGCTGACCGAAGATCACCGGTTTGTATATCTCTGTGATGAACTGGATGAAGACGGCATCAACGGCACCGTCACTCACGTCTGGGATTGCCTTGATCTCGACAGCCCGATCTACCTGGGCGCACACAACGGCACCACCCGCGCGATTGACCACAACCTTTACATCAAAGACGACTATATCTATCTGGCAAGCTACTCGGCCGGTTTGCGAATCCTGGAGATCGACTCACAGGCCCCGCTTGCTCTTAATGAGGTCGCGTTCTTTGATACCTATCCGACCGATACCGATACTGATTTCGACGGAGCGTGGTCCTGCTATCCGTTCTACGAGTCAGGAGTGGTTTTTGTGAACGACCGCCAGAACGGTGTCTTTGTCGTTCGTATCAACCCGTTGCAATTCAATTTTCCAAGCGGTACGCCGGAGTTGATTCAACCGGCCGGTGGTGTCACAGAATTTACCGTGGAAGTCACCGGTTTTGCCGGCACGCCACAGCCCGGCACCGGTCAACTGCACGTTGATCGCGGCAATGGCTTTGAAGTCTTCCCGATGAACGAAGCCTCTCCGAACGTATACGAGGGCGTTTTTCCGGCGACCAACTGCGGCGACATGATCGACTACTACATCAGTGCAGAAGCCTCCGATGGCTCAAGACTGGTCTTCCCGTATGCGGCTCCTGATGAAGTTTTCACAGCGGTCAGCGGCAACTCGACCAGCAATGCTTTCACCGATGATTTCGAGACCAACCAGGGTTGGAATGTCACAGGTGATGCAACCGATGGCCTCTGGGAACGTGCAGCTCCAAATGGTGACGGAACTCGCGGCGACCCGACGCTCGACGGCGATGGTTCAGGCCAATGCTACGTAACCGGAAACGGAGCCGGCAACACAGATGTTGACGGCGGTACAACGACGCTTACTTCGCCGATATTCGACGCAACTGGTGGCGGCAATACAGTTGCTGCAACACTTTGCTACTGGCGCTGGTATTCAAACGACGTTGGCAATGCTCCGAACTCGGACATCTTCGAAGTTGACATTTCAAACGACGGCGGAAACACATGGAATGTGGTCGAAGTTGTCGGACCCGGAGGTAACGAAGTTTCCGGCGGATGGTTCTACAAGGAATTTCTGATCGGCAATTTTGTCACACCGACGGACCAGATGCAGGTGCGATTCCGGGCTTCTGACCTTGGAAACGGATCGGTTGTCGAAGCCGCGATTGACGGCGTCTGCATTGACATTGTGAACTGCCAGTCAACGATCTTTGCTCCGGTTGAAAACGTTAACATTGTCAATGGCCTTTTCGGTGGTGGAAATATTGCCAGCCTTGCTGATAGTGACAACGTTGACTATTCGGTTCGAAAAAACTCTTCCCAACTCAACAACCTGATTCAGGTGCAGATGACAGGCACAAGCCACACTTCATCGCCATCAGCACTCTCGATCACCGTTGAAGGTTCGGTTTTTGCTCGAGCTAACATCGTTCAGAATGTTCAGCTCTACAACTTTGACACTGACACGTACGAAACGGTTGACAGTCGTAATGCCGGACGATTCGGCGATGTGACAGTCAACGCCGACGCGACCGGCGACCTGTCGAGATTTGTTCAGCCCGGTACGCTCGCCGTGGACGTACGATTGCGGTTCGAAGCCCCGTCGGCCAGAGCTGTATTCACTGCCAATACGGACCAGGTATTCTGGACCATTACTGACTAGTCAGCTGAAGAATTGAAAAAGACAAACACTCTGGCGATGCCGCCAGAGTGTTTTTTTTTGCGGAATCAAACGCCGGATTTCAACGCGCCTTACTTCACTACCTCGATCAATAACAGTTTACTGAACGCGCATATCAGAACGCGCATATCAAAAGGCACTTGCTGAAATCCGGTCAGCAAGTGCCTTCTCGGCGGGTCGTCAGCGAAAGGCAGATGCGGACGCCCGTAATTGGTTCATTTTCGTCTATATCTCACTGGCAACCCGACGGGCCAGTAGATAGGTCTCCTGATATCCCTGCTGGTAGACCTGCCACGTGGCTTCCTCGACGCGTTTGTCTTCGTGCGACTCACCTTCGCTGACAAGGTCTTCATCAGGGTCGAATCCTTGATCCAACTCGTCAATCGCGATGTATCGGTCGTCCTCTTCTCCGCCGCACAGCATATCGGCACCTGCGCCGCCGTGAATCCGATCGCGACCAGTAAACCCGAGCAGAACGTCATCGCCTTCGCCGCCACTCAACCAGTCGTTTCCATTGTCGCCATGCAGAATGTCATTTCCCGTCCAGCCGACAAGCAGGTCTGAGTCGTCTCCACCCCAGAGTTCGTCGTTGCCGTCGCCGCCGTTCAGAAGATCGTTTCCATGCCAGCCGTAAACCAGATCATTGCCGGCACCACCGAACAACCTGTCGTTGCCTTCATGCCCTTTGATCACGTCATCGCCAAGACCACCGGCAGCAAAGTCATCCCCGTGGTACCCTGAGAGATAGTCGTTTCCGCTACCGCCGATCATGCGGTCATCACCTGTCCATCCGTAGATCTCATCGTCGCCCGAGCCGCCGAGCAACGCGTCATTTCCTTCGTGTCCTTTGACCACATCGTTGTCAGCTCCGCCATCGACCCAGTCATCACCTTTGTATCCGGATACGTAATCATCCCCCGCACCACCCAGAACTGCATCGTTTCCATACCAGCCGTATAGCAGGTCGTTACCGTTTCCACCGTTCAGGAAATCGTTACCCCAGTCGCCGTGCAGATCGTCGTCTCCGTTCCCTCCAAACAGACGGTCATTGTCCGGACCACCATAAAGAGAATCGACGCCGTTTCCTCCGATAAGAATATCGTCACCGCGATTTCCGTAGGCGGTCGAGTCGAGTGATGTTCTATTGACGAAGACATCATTTCCTTCGTCACCGGCAAAGTAGACTGACTCAACGTCATTACCGTTGAATCGCATCCCCTCCAGTAGCTGCTGACCGCCCAGACCATATCGAACAAGAATGTCGCCCTGATACTCGCGAACATAGACAACGTCGGCTTCGGTCGATCCCTCAACAGCCAGGACGCCGGCTTCGAGCGAAACAACAGGATTGGCGGAAAGAACCGCTCGCTCTTCGAGTGATTCAAATTTCAACGGACGTTTCATTCCGTTCCTTTCAAGGCGGGAGTCAGCATGGTGTTATCGAAAACCTATGTCGAATCCGACCGCCGTGAGCGGGAAAACCCTACTATTTCCTGTTGAAAAAAGACACCACGTTCCCCGGATGATGCAGAACGTAAACAGCTGCCGCGACAAACTCTATCCGGCTCCGGAAAAAAGTGGCGATGACGATCAAGCGATGCCGGTTCGCAGAGTAGCAATCAGCCAGACATCATTGCCTGGAGGCTTTCAGCCATCCACCCTTCTGTCGCTTGTTGATCTTACGTAACTCGACAACAGCTCGTTGCCGGCTGATCCGACAGGCAGCAAGATCACGGTAGATAACGTCGGCCGTATCACGACGGCGCAGCGAATCGTTAACGTCTAGAAACTGCTCGGTACATTCAAGTGCCCATTCATGAAGTCGACTGGAGGAGCCGGAATCTTTTTCCTGAGCCGGGCCACTTCCGGACGACAGAGTATTTGTCGCAGCGCAGTTTTCATCAAGGCGACTTTCGAGAACCTCCAGCTGGGAAAGGAGGTCAGGGCGCTTGATCGAACCACTGCGACGACATAGATCAATCGTCTTCCGGACATGATCCTGGCACAACTGTCCGATTACAGGCATTGCGACCAGAGCGTTAATCCCTTTTTCAGCAACCTGGACGTTCCGGCTGACGGCTGCCTCACATGCTTCAAAACAAGCGTCCCAGGCTTGAAAACGATAAACGAAATCAAGGCCTGTGCCTTTGATGTTCTGAAGCCCCATCACTCTCGCGGAGAATCCCGGTGGCACTTCCTCAACGACCCGGTGCAGTACCTCTTCGCCGGTAGCCTCATACTTGGGAACCACGACAATTTTGCGTTTGTACCATTGCGTCAGCGTTGCAACGTATTTCTGCTCCACCGTTTCAGCAATTGAAGGCGGGGCATCTGAAATTGTCTCCCGCATTTCACGATATTCACCTATCGCTGCGATCAGCTCCTGGATGTGACCGGAAATGGTGGTTGCGATTTCTTCAGGCACACCGGCGACGGTCAGCGCTTCTTTAACGGCAGCAGGTTTTTCCCATGCTGCTGCAATCCTGCCGGCATCAAAGGACGCAGGTTCGCTGCTCATTTCTCTGGCAGCAGAAACCATGCACTCAACTTTTTCCTCAACGTGAGTGCTGTCCGTCGGCTGACGGAAATCGCGGGCAGCCTGTTCGAGTGTCGCCAGCGCATACTCGCGATCCCATGGCTTTCCCTGATCGCATAGCGATAGTGTCGCAGCTTTTTCCTCCCAGGCTTCAGCTATGAAAGTCTGTAAACCCTCAAGGTTGTTTCCAATCAGGAAGAAGCGATCTGCGTTCACATCGAGAACAATGATCCTCGCGAATACCTTGGACCTCGGAACACGGTCGGCACGGTTGTTGACGACACCGCAAATCCAGGTCGTCGGCTCCTCCCACGGATCCTGCTTGTCAAAGCCCAGCCGTTTCCAGTTCCCCATGCATCCGAAACGTTCGTTTGCGGAACAACCGTTTGTAAACTCGATTTCGCGAGTCCGAACGCGCGCGACAGGGTGCGTCTTCAATACGCCGAGATCCGGTACGAGGTAGTCCGCCATCGCCTTGAGCGAATATTCGTAGCTGCATCCCAGCTTCTCTGCCATTTTTGCAACCAGCGCAACATTGTCGGGGTGTTCCCGATAAGGAAACCGATCCAGTACATCTTCGGTAATCAGACCGGACTCAAGCCAACCAACGCCCTCAAAGGTTGACTCCGCAAGCCGGCAGCTCTCGGTCACATAGGGTCGCATCTGCTCTTCGGTCGTGATCAGATGCGAGTTAAGCGGGACAAAACCGGATATCGTAGTGGCGACATCGTGTCCGGCCGGTCCTTGAACGTCTTCGTGATCAGGGTAGGTGTTCGTAATCGTTGCAAGATCGTCGCACGTCCACTGCCTTTGAAGCACGTCCACGTAGCCAGGATTCAGTGCCATGCATTCCCAGAGGAAAACCGAAGGATCCATTTCAGCGGCCAGCTCAATCAGGTTTCTGTGTTCCCAGATCGTTGCTTTGTCGTAAGGCCGGAATAGAGGAATCTCGAGTGGCTCTCCATGGGGATAGGCCTGAATAAACATCGCCTCACAGCCGGTCGTCTTCGATACCAGACCATGTCCCATGACTCCGATCAAAGCTGCCTTCAGCCGTTCGGTTCCCGACTTGCCGCGCGTGCCCCAACCGCCGATGGAGAAAGGAATCCTGCGCCGCGCACGCCGGAAGGTGTAGTTCGAATAAAGATGCCTGCCAAGGAAAAACGCTGAAACCAGCAATGCAAAGATCACCAGTTCATCGAGACTATTCTCGAACGGTGAAACGAAGTACTCGGTGAACTTCTGAAGCCGCTTCCAGATCTCCGATCCCGTTTGACTGATCTGCCCCACCACGGGCGCAAACGGCAGAGTTATTGCCGCAAGCGAGCTGAAAAACTGTGCAATGCTTGAGTCCGACTGCTCGACTTCACCGCGCCAGTGATAAACGTCGTCTTCGCCATTCCCTTCTTCTTCAATCTTGTTTTTATACTCTTCGAAATCAATCCGGAATCCAAGTCCGCGCATCGATTCGACATAGCTGGATGCAGGAAATGTGTCCTGGTTCCAGTTTCGCATCGATGCGAGTTTCGAAAACCGGAAGCTGAGGGCGAAGAAAGCCTTCACTTTGTTGATGATCCCCTGTGGCCCGCGAACCGACGTAATTCCATCGCATGTGAAAAAACGGACCGTGCGAGCCCCGGTCCAGCCCATATTCAGGACCGATACGAAATCGTCAGGGAGTGGAAGAAACGGTCGCCACGTTCCATCATCTCCGATCGTGAGTGGCTCGCCGGGAACCTTCGTTTCACTAAGTTCGCCCAGAATCTGCGAAGGAATCCGGATGGCAGAATTGCTGACCCTGCCAACGGTATGGCGCAGGGCCTGACGCTTGTCCGTAGCCGTGTTCGTAAATTCAAAATAGAAACGCCACAGCCGGAATCCGAAAACAGGCCCGCGAACAACTTTCATTGAAAACCAGCCGGGGTGGAGGTCGTAGCCGAAATCGTCACTCGCAATTACCGCGAAGATCCGGCCCAGTTCCTGCTCTGTGAATCCATTGAACAGCTTCTTGGGCAACCTGACCGATCCGCCCGGCCTGACGTTTTGCAGGCGCGGGCGCAACTGGCGGACAAGTTCGCGTGCGCGGTCGTCAAGGATCACACGTATCGATTCCACAGCCTGAGCAGCTCTGCGCCGGACCGGAATCTCATTGTGGTTGAATTGAATATTTCTGATTAAGGGAATCAACTCGAGTTGGTAGACCTTCTTCAGCTCAGCAAGAACCCTGCTCATCTGCGGAAGGCGGGACAACCGGTTGATCGCACGCTCGAGGACGTTGATCGCAACATGCAGCGCCGTCCGCACGACGAAAGTATGGGGTTCAAATTTCAAGCTCAGGCTGAGTGCCTTGAGAAGGTCACCGGCGCGGTCAGCCGTCAACTCACACTTGACTCCTGCCAGAAGTGCCGCGGCGCGAACCGTGGGTTCCTCGTCCTGTAAAGCCAGCTTGCGAAAAACCGCGCCTGATCCCGGCTGGCTTGAGAGATAGGCAACTTCTGCCATTTGCTGGCGCACAAACGGGCTCTCTTCAGCTTCAAAGTTGAATTCAAGCTCGACATCCGGATTCAACTCCACCATCTGCTTGAACAGCTTCCAGATGTGGCGACGCACAAAGATATCGTCCGCACCTGCTCCCGGATTTGCGAGCCGATGTACCAGAACAGCCATCGCCGATTTTCTGGAAAGCACCGTCAGAATCGAGAGCGCTTCGGCTTGTACCCAGACATCGGCGCCGGTGTCCATCGACGCGCGGTTGATAAAGACCGAAGCGCGCTGATCCAGGCATTCCGCAGCAATCCCTTCGGGTAGAGCTTTGAGTGAGCCGTGCAGGCAATTCAACGCCGAAGCCACAACACGCGCATCGGCTTCGTAGCCCAACGCGGCCTGCAATCGCGTTTCGAGATTCAGTCGTTGCCATATGCCGACGGCAAACTGATAGTTGATTTTGTAGCCTGAGCCGTTCTCCTGCTCTTTGCGTGAATGATATTCCCCGGCCAGCCGGAATGTGTGCACAACAACATGTTTTACCCGCTCGATAACGAACGTCAGCATCAATTCCAGTTGCCCGGATTTTTTCAGGTAACGGTCGGTGACAGCCTCTTCATCGAACCAGCGAGCAAAGGCTTTCCGGTCTTCGTTCAGCTCTTTTGAGTCCGCTCCCAGTCTCTCGGCGTACCGGATAATGATCCGTTCACGTTCGCTGTCGCTGTGCGCTCGCGCAACCTGTTTCCGGAACTCCTGGTTTTCACGCTTCAGTTCTTCAAGCTGATCAAAAATCTGCTGAAGGTGATGAAACAGAAAGTCACAGACGAGCCGGGCAGGGCGGTTAGCTGCCGATCGACGATCAAGTCCAAGGCGATCTCGAAGCCACTTGTCACGCTTGGCTTCGGGAACATGCTGGATCCGTGTTTCGATCTCTTCACGAATCCCGCGAACCCAGGTTGCCATCGAACTTTCGAGGCGGTCAATCAATGCACTGTTGAGCTGCAGCTGGAATCGATTCAAACCGGCTCTGAGCAGGTCGTTCGCGGTTTCGAACAACCCCGGCTGATCCAACCTGTACGATGGCTTCCTGTCAGGCGCGTTTTCATCGGGAGCCTTCTCTGTTTGAAGCCCGTCAGTTCGTTTCAGGTCCGCAGTGGCCATCAGTTTTCGTCGAAGATGAATTGACTCGCAAAGCGTTCCTGCCGGACCGGACCGAAAATAATCGAATCCGGGCTGAGATCACGATAGCCGCGCCCGTGATTGAGGAATCGACTGTAGTTGAGACCGATACTGGTTCCGCCATCATCCGCATCGTGCTGAATGGAAAATGCGAGATCGGAGCGGCAGTTCCGGTTTCGCCAACGCTCGAATTTCGCTTCGATATTGAAGACGTTCTGCAAGACGCTGACTCCACGATGAGTGTCGGCATTGAAGCGGGTTAACCGGTAGCTCAGGTGCAAATGTAGCGGTCCCATCAATTGATCGGTTCCGGCCTCAAACCCTATGTTGTCGAGCGTGAACTGATCCGCGTTGCTCGTCGCCGAAGGACGTATCCAGATTCGCCGGTCCATGACACGCTGGTAGACCAGTTTGTCTGAAATCCGGAATCCATAGGGATGATCCGACTTGTACTGGGTGAATACATCCTGATCCAGTTCTCCTGCAGAGAATCGATTAAAGTCCTCCGAAAGGGCTCTCGCGTAAAGCTGAATTCCTGGACGGCGGGACAAACGTTCAGTCACCGAGATGGCTCTCGAAAGTGAGGCCGAGAAGTTCAACGACCCCGGCATCGAGGTGGTCGGTGGAATCAGCGGAGTACCGGCGTACTGCGCATAAGCAGAGGCTTTCCAGGTAAACCGGAAGGGCCCCCGCCCGTTTACCGGACGGCCATCCAGAATGTTCTGCCATGGAAGTGATAACTCTCCGCGATGAATCAGACCGTACGTCGGCCCTGTCTCAAGCCGCGGCCTGATCAAAAACTCATTCGTGACATATCTTTGTGACCAGGGATCAAAGCGATGCCTGGATACCTTTGCTTCAAAAAATCGACCGGGAGTGCCTGAAGAAGGAAACTCATTCAAAGCCCGTCGTTGCATGTATCCGAAATGCAATCCGATAGTGCCCATGCTCAGATTACCCGAATTGCTACTTTCTTCAATTTCGAAGAATGACGGCAATGCGTCCGGACGCCGCAACGACAGTTGCTCCAGAGCTTCCCGTTCGTTGAACTCGACCTCCTCATAGACCGCCTGCACGACTCCGTCAGACCAGTGAGCCGGCGGCCTACTTAGAAGTGGCTCCGGTCGATACGTGTCCAGTGGCTGATCGTCGGCGACAAGTTGATGTACGCGATAGAGTGCAGTTTCTTCATCGAAAGCAGGGAGCAACTCAAAAGCTCTCTGATCTTCGACAACCGGAATGATCTCCGACCGAACGCTCCCGTCCTTATTCTTGTCAACACGAATAACCGCTGGACCTGCAATCCGGAAACGCAAGGGTTCGTCGTGAGTCGCAACCGTATATTCGCGGCGACTCTCGCCGGCGTTCATCCGGCTGGTGCCGATTTCGACAACCGACCCGTCAGGCATGACTTCGTGAATCCGCACTCGTAGCAGATGATTGCTAAGCGGCTGGCCGTGTTTTATCTGCAGAGTGTTACTGCCCGGCGGAAGATGAACGGAAAACTCGGCCGGAATGTCCGGGCCCTGAAGTTTCACTTCGCCGGAATCGGCCGCTGCATGCCAGATGACACTCGCATCGGCGAGGGAAACGAATCCGATGGAAGGCTGTTGAACTGAAATCAGAAACTCTGTCCAGCGCGTGTCGTTGACGCCCATGGCCAGATCATTCGTGCCTGTCAGCACATAGTCAGAGCCTGTAGGTTGCGCCAAAGCGCGACGAATACGCTGCGCCGGACTTTCCGGCTGCCATCCCTCGACCGAAACGTCCCGTGTTCCAGCGCGGCTGTCAAACTGTTTGAGACGACGCCACTTGAATCCGGCTTTCAGTTTTTCCACCAGTTCCCGAACATCGCGGCGATCCGGCTCCGTTACAAGTATCTTCTCCAGCTCGGCGATCTGACGCAGCCGACTGTTGTCGCCGGGCGTCGTACTACCCTCCGACTGGCGAAGCAATGAAATCGCCTCCCTGTAGTTCTCGTCCTGCTGAAGGTTTACAAACGGAAGCGGAGAGGGAATGACGCGGTCCTGCCAGTCACGTGCGTCACCGAACCGCAATTCATCGTAGCAGTCTACGACCGAATGCAATGGAGAACACTGCTCCAACAGGTTTGTGTAGTCCAGGCCGGCGCTGCAGCATGTTTTGTCAAGACAAACCAGACGAACCGAATCGTCAATCTGATTTCGGCTTCCAGAAACCTCGCACCGTCCGACCCGCGCGTAACAGCCTTTGATGACCGCCGCGAGCGTTGTTTCATTGACCGGCGGAAGTACGGGAGAAGCCATCTCAGGTCGCTGAGCGTAAACGCGGAATAGCAAATCTGATTCCAACGTTGACAACTGCAGTTCGTTCAGACCGGCGGGCAGATCAAACTCGGCAAATACACGTTGCCCCGGCAGTAGCTCTGAATATCCTTCAATCTTCAGCGAATCCGAAGGCCGATTGTTCAGAATTGGAACGCGCTCAACCTGATTTCCATTGGTGATCGTAAGCCAGTCATCCAGCCTTTCTTCCCGGTCACGCCGATGCACAGGGCGACCTTCAATTCTTATTCTGACCGGTCCGTGAATTCGGATTACCGAGGCCGACTGTTTTTTCGATCTGAAGTACCTGGAGGAGGTACCGAGCGCCACGGACAGCAGGTTCGCAGCACCCGCACAGCTTTTTACAGTCGATGCCTCCGGGCGCCAGACCCGTGGACCGGGATGCTCTGCCTGCCATCGCTCCCAGTTCGTTACCGCGGACAGTCTTCGGGCGACATCTGTGCTGGTTAACTCACCGAAAACTTCATCACCTTGCATCCAGTGGTCCAGCCAGAGCAAGCCTTGAGGCCCGGCAGATTCGAGCAATCGACGGGCTCGTTCATAATCACCGGTGCGTAGGGCTTTGAGGCCCTGCCACAAATTGGCTTGAACCGGATCGTCAATACGACGAAGCGTTTCTTCAAATGTCTTCCACCACTGCAGCTGGAAACTGCACCGCAGCAGAATTTCGTCAACTTCCGGTCCTGAAACGTCAACGGGTAGCGTCAACAAAGCCATCCGGTATTTGCCGTTGTGCATGAACTGACGCGCAAGGCTCAGCTCGGCTGCCGGATCATCAAACTCCATCACGGCATACGAAAGATAACGTTCAACAAGAGCGTCCCCGTGCGGCCGGCTCGATGATTCATCAACCAGTTGCTGCAACATTTCCTGCCGCAGCCGCTCATCCCCGGAATGAACCAGCCACCCGAGTCTTTCGCGCCCGGCAAGGAAGAATTCGCCGGCGCTTTCCAGAGCATTTGCACGGGAAAGGATTGCGTTGCGCCGGCGGTCGTCCAAAGAATGCCGAACGAGCAACGACAAGGACTCCACAGCGCTGGTCCATTGACCGAGCCGCGCGAATTCCGCAGCCCGTTGAAACTCTGCGTCAACGAGCTCGTCGTTCATTACCGAAGTAGGCTCTTCGAGAACCACAGTCGGCTCGACTGAACTCCCCACAGTCAGCCAGTTCGAATGCAGCAACTGCCGCAGTCGCGTCGAATCATTGTCCAACTCGCGCCACGAAAATTCCTGTGAATGTCCGGTTGCCGAACTGGCGCTTTCAACGTGCCGGCGGTAGGAAGATTCTGATAACTGCTGATACCGCGAGGTAAGATATTGCAATCCAACATGGACAGGTTGACCCTCACCGGATTTGACTCGAACCTTCACGTTTTGAACGCGGGCAGGCAGCAACAGTTCCGCCGTTGCGGCGCGAATAATGCCGACTGGCTGATTCAACATCGAAAAGGGGCCGCCGAACGTTGCGCTGTCGTATGGGCTGTGGACGCATGCAAGACCTGCCAGCGCCGCTTCCGTTCCACCAGGCACCCGCATGTCAGGCGCCAATGTGGAGTCACGAACGACGGCCATCTCCACCGGCAGATTGTCGTCGTACTGAACTTCGAGAACTGCTGCCTGGTGAAGATGGGTCTGGTCCACAATCAAACGTAAGACGGAGGGCCCGAGATCTGAAGGAGGACGATAGACCAGCTCATCCCCCGGATTTCCCGCCTGTCCCGAAGCCGACAACGGAAAAGTCGTCACACGGCTCAGGCTCGAAGAAAAGTCAGCAACGTGTTGCTCGCCAACGGACGCTATTGTCGATTGCTGATTCGGGCGTCGAACAGATCTCGCAGAAAATGCGACCGTTCGGGGCTGCACTCCTGACTCGGTTTCGAACGGTTGCAAATCGCGGAACACAGTGAATCTCCCGCGGATTCTCCGTGCCATCTGAGACACCGATACCTCGTTTCGATAATCAGCGTCCGAGTAGTGGTGCGTTGCAATCGCTCGCATCCACATATACGCTCGCAATCCGGAATAGGGAACGCTGTTGTCCCGCGCCAGCTTCTGAATCGTTTGCTGATTCAGATACGGGTCCATGACAGGATCAAGTTCAAACTGCGGTCTGCCGTCATCACCCGACATAAACGCTCGACTGAGGTGCACAGCTGAAGGGTCGTAATCGGGCGCATTCCAGATCGAAACCGGCTGCTCCGGGCTCGCAACCGCAGTCAAATTGAAACTGCTGTTCAGCCGTGGTCTTGCGAGATTCAGGCCCGTTGCCTCGATTCGCAGATACATTGAGTGCGAAACTTCAATCGCCACATCATGGTCGTCGCAATCAAGGTCAAGGTATGCATATTCTTTTCGGCCGATGACTCTTTCACAGTCGCCTACAAACGTTCGGCTCGAACGATGGGGCATCGTATCGAACAGCAGAATCCGGTGCAGTACTTCATCAACATAGACATTGATCCAACTTGAACGCTCGGGTTGAGAATCGGCGTCATACTTCAGCCGCGACTCGAACCGCAATCGAACCGGCCCTTCCACCTTTAAAGTGTGACGATTTGTACCTGTCACAAAGTTGTATCGACGGCGCTCCGTCGCGCCCGACTGACTGATTTCAACTTGTTCGCCGCATCCATCAATTCTGCACTGATAGAAATCTTGAACTTGAAGAGCCGTGCGCCGTGAAGTAAACACAGACACTCGAACCGGACTGGCCGCATAATCCGGAAGATAGACTTTTGCGACCGAATAGCCCGATGAATCGGGCGCCGCGATCATCGTACTGCCGTCCGTCGAATATGCAGGTACCAGCTTGCGATACATGCCCGAGCCATCAGAACTCCAGATCTCCAGTTGCGCCTCCGAGACCGGACAACTGTCGAGTGCATCTACTCGGATCATCTCGTGATCCGGCACAAGGAAATCGATGCTCTCGCCTGGTGGAATCGTTACATAGCACAACTGCTCGGCATGTGAGTAGACAGGACGAACCCCGAACACGTACTGCTTCGAACAAGTTACGTTGTCCCAGACCAGCGGAGCCCGGAGCGGTATTCTTAGCTCGCGGGTCTCATCCACGTCCCGGGCACTTGTCATCAAACTGCCGGAAAACAGAAACACAGCCACGAGCGCAAAAACCAGCACTGCAAATCGACCCGTCACAGTCCGGTTTGCAAAAGAGAAAACGCTGGAAATTGCGCCCGTGAGCCGCGCTTGTTTTGATCGACGGTTTCGATTCGTGCTAACGCCGGTCCGGATCGACATATTCGCGCGCGCGCTGCAGAGGCAGCTCGAAAGCAGTTGGCGAATTGATCTGATAATGCGCGTCATCGCTGACACAACCGACGTTTGATTCCGTTCAAGAACGCCACGTCCAAAGCTGCATGCACGCGTAGGGTAAACCCTACCCACCCCCGAAAGCGCAGCCCGGGCTTACGCCCGAAAGGGTGCTAGCAAACCTGTAGCGATAGACTGTGACGATATCGTTAACTATCGCGATTCAGCAGGCTGGGATATTAGCGGAAACTTTGCGGGCAAACAGATATTCACCGATTTGCAGTTTCAAACTCGCTTCGGCCTTCAAGAGCGCCAAAGAATGCGCCCCGGATGCTAGCCGATTCTTCGATTTGCTGGCGAAGTTCAGAGTTGATTTCGAGGTGTAGAAAATTCGGATTCCCGGTGCCGCGAACGATGCTCGCCTGTGCATTGGTAGTGCCGCCAAGCTCCGAGACCTCCAGCGGGAAGAGCAGGACCTGCTCGACACCGAACTCTTCCTTCAGCGAGATAGCGACATCTCGAGCAAGTCTACCGGGAAATCTAGTCGAGTTGCTGACTATCACTTTTGCGTTTCTTGCGTTAGCGCTTCGACTCTTATTTGCGAACCCGTGCAACTGGATGACCGCTAGTTCATCGTCCACGCGCATCATCGCCTCCGTGAACGCGGCAAGATAGTGCCGGCTTTCGTGCGCAACATCGACTTGTTCACGGTGAACTGTGTTCCACGCTGCCGCGTGAACGTCGTTTTCAAGAAACATCTTACGAACGATTGTCCCGGTCCTGCGATCGTAGAATCGGTGCGGAGCTTGAAGGATCAACTGTGAGTCTGATCGCAACCGGAAAGCATAGATGCCGCGTCCGTGACGAGCATCCGGATGTTCGGCTATCACCACGATGTTGCTGTCCGGATCCTCATGCAATAACCAGCCTGATTCGCGCCAACGGTCTCGTAATGAGAGGGGATCGGTAGACCTGATGGTTTCCTCAATGAGCCCCGAGAACCGGTTAAGATCGTCCGGATTCGGAACGACCACATTTGCTTGCTGAATCGACTCTTTTAACAATTCGCGCAGAGAGAATTCTCTTTCAGAACCGCCAATGGAATCTGAGTCATGTATGACCGGACTAACGGCCGGGCGATCGGTCACGTCCGTGAGCTGCACTTCCTGCTGATCGCAACCGCAGATCATTGCCAACGTGCACATCATAGGCGCGAACAATGACTGGTACTTTCTGAACGGTTTCATTGGGCTTCTTCAGGGCTGCGAATGACATTGACAGTGCGTGATAGAACGGATCCGGGAATCGTCTGATATAGGAGTGCATATCCTTCACGCGTCTCGTCCATCCAGTCCGCGCGGATTACGTACCTGCCCGGCGGAAGGTCGCTTCCGAGTTTTATTCGACAACGATGACCGGTATCGACTTGAGCATCGCTGTCGATCAACAGCGAAGGCTCCCCGCCGATCGGTCGCAAGTCGAATATTCTCCCGGGGATTGTCCATGAGTCGGATGGAGATTCGACGCGCCGCGCTTCCAGCAAACCTTCGCCATCTATTTGCACGTTCAGGCTGCATCTGGATTCATCCCCGGAGTGCCTGCGGAAAACCAGAAGTGTG
>JBCCFB010000045.1:0-28757 GCA_039029995.1 Planctomycetota bacterium | reverse complement strand
GTCGCGTAGAACAAAAGTCGCGTAGAACAAAAGTCGCGTAGAAC
This sequence comes from Planctomycetota bacterium, assembly GCA_039029995.1. GTDB lineage: Bacteria > Planctomycetota > Planctomycetia > Pirellulales > Pirellulaceae > Mariniblastus. Next base: position 28,713 of record JBCCFB010000045.1, on the reverse strand, counting down.
AAAAGTCGCGTAGAACAAAAGTCGCGTAGAACAAAAGTCGCGTAGAACAAAAGTCGCGTAGAAACTGCCTGGATCTACTTGCGATACTCAAGCACATGCGACTCGTTGAGATCTTCTAGCTTGCCACATCCAAGCTGTCTCATCGTATGTTCAAGCTCGGCGCGGAAAATCGAAAGCGTCTTTGCCACACCGGCTTCGCCTGCGGCTCCCAGGCCGAATGCATACGCGCGGCCCAGCAGAACTGCTTTGGCACCATAGGCCAGCGCGATTGCCACATCGCCTCCTGACCGAATGCCGCCATCCATCAGGACTTCGATGTCCTGGTCTTTCATTTGAGGAGCAATCTCGCGAAGCATCTGCAGCGTCGGCAGAACCCGATCAAGCTGACGCCCGCCATGGTTGGAGATGATGATCGCTTTGGCGCCGATCCCGGCTGCCTTCATCGCATCATGAACGGTGTGAACACCTTTGATGACAATCGGCCCATCCCAGACTTCGCGGATCCAGACAATGTCCTCCCAGGTGACCGCTGACTTTTGCAACTGGTTGCCGATATCCGCATACGGCATCGGCGCGCCACCGGGCAACTCAACGTTTGGAAACTCCATCAGCCCGCCATCATGGTAGTGGCTGGTCAGCCACGAAAGATGCTGAGCCATCTGCGGCGCGAATTTCATCTTTTGAAAGATTCCGCCGTTGATCGCTTCAGCTGATCCATTGCGTTTGTCACGGTAACGCAGCCCCGCGACCGGAGTATCGATTGTCAGCACCAGCGCCGAATAACCTGCCTTCTTCGCGCGCTCGAGTCCTTTTATCGAAACCTCTTTGCCACCGACCAGATACAGCTGGAACCAGCAGTCATGCTTCGAGGCTTCTTTCACATCCTCCATTCGTGTGCCGGTAAGAGTCGAAAGCGTGCAGATAGTTTCAGCTTCCCCGGCAGCCTTTGCAGCGACGGCTTCACCTTCCGGCCAGAGCGTCCTGAGGCTGCCGATCGGGCCGCAGATAATCGGCATGCTGATATCGGTACCGACGATATTGGTCGTCATATCCACCGACTCGTGGCTGATGCCATATTTAGGAGCAAAACGCGTTCGCTGAAAAGCCGCGATGTTGTCCCGCAGCGTCCGTTCGTCGCCGGCGCCGCCAAGAAAATAATCACCGACAACCGGTGGAATTCGTCTTTCAAACAGTGCCTGAACGTCATCGATAGTCAGGCACTTTTCCACTCGCGCCGACCAGCGACGAACAGTTGCCTGATGAAATGGGCTCATTAACGATTCGAGCAAGCTCATGGACGCATTCAATCTTTGTGGAAAGGGTTGCAGCTGAAGCGTTGGCACATGCGACACAGCAGATGTGGCAAAATGCCCCGGACTCCGGCTGATTGACACCCGTGTTGATTCCAGTCAAATTGCGCGAAGTTCAATCGGTGTTGGATCGGCCAGTTCGGATTGGATCAGCGCGCGTTGCAATCGGCTGCACAAGTGCGGTTAGTCAATTGTATCTCTGTCACCCGGTGTTTTAGTTATCCGGTGCCTCAGTCAGCCGACTCTACAGACATGGGTTTGAAATCATGGCAAAAGTCTCCATCATCTTCGGCGTCCTTCTAATTGTACTGGGAATTATCGGCTTTACAGGCGCCAGTCCTGCATCCACACCACCGGATTCGGGATCAGCGGCCGAAGGAACTGCAGACGCCGAAAACAGCGGGCAGGACGGTGCGGCCGACGACAAGAAGGATGAAAAAATTCAGTATACCGCTTTGATACCTGCAGGATTCGGACTTGGCCTGGTCATCTGCGGATTGATCGCGCTGAAGGAAACGATGCTCAAGCATGGGATGCACGGCGCGGCGATGATCGGCTTGCTTGGATTTCTAGCAGGAGCCGGTCGAGGCGGTATGGGGCTGGGCAAGTTCTTTTCGGGAGATCCTGAGCTCAACATGCGCAGCTTTGTGTTCGTCTGGTTAATGGCTTTGATCTGTGCGGTCTTTGTTGCACTTTGTGTGCGATCATTTATTCAGGCTCGAAAAGCACGCGAAGCCGCCGAGGCTGCGGCTGGTTAAACCAGAGGATTCTGCGCCGGCGGCATCACGGCTGAGTGGCTGCCACAGAAGATGCTGACGATACGGAATGGCCTTGCGCGCCCGTCGTTCGCCGAACGCTCTTGGTCAATTGCCAACTGAACAAGTTGTCGAGCGTGGTTTTGATCACAATGATGTAACCTGCTGACGCGGACGGAGTATGTTCAGGTATGAGCAAACGAAGACTTGATCTGCGATACGAAACTCTCGGTGCTGCCAGCCGCGAAGTCCGCAGCTCAATGGAACACGGTTACGAACTGGCTGGCAACTGGTCGCTCGCTCAGATTCTCGATCATCTCACGCTGACGATGAACATGTGCATGGAGCGTCCGGATTTCAAGTTCAACATCTTTGTGCGAACGTTTGCTCAGATGCTGTTTCCGCGGTTCATTCGCAAGGGAACTCCGGTATCGCTTCGCGCCAGCGCGCCTCCGCCACTTGCACCTCGTGAAGGCCTCGATCTCGACGAAGCTACAGCGCGTTTTCATGCCGTGATCGAAAAGCTGGAAGACGAGTCGACTGAGTTTCAGCCGTTTCACCCTTTGCTTGGCAATCTTGATCGAGACGGGTGGCTGGAGATGCAGCGGTGGCACAATGCGCACCATCTCAGTTTCATGGTGCCGACCGTTGATGACGGCGATTAGAGTTGCGCATAAAAAAATGGCGACCTGATCAAGATCAGGCCGCCACGGAGACACATCACTCACTTCTGATTCAATTCCTAGTTCAAAGCTGTGAAGTAGAACGCCTGTCCTTCGATGTTCAGCTGAAGACTGCGACCGCTGATTGTGAACGTGGCTTCTTCCGAAGTTCCGTCTTCCCAGCTGGCCATGATGCGGTTGCCGTTTACGCGGTAGTTTCCGTTGAGGTCTTCGCGTTCAACTTGACGACCGTTCTGGAAAACGACTGTTCCAAGGCTGCATTCTCCCTGACCGCCGAATGCGACAGCCATTTTCAAGGTCTTCCCGTTTCCAAGATCGTGTTCCAGGCCCCATGCTCCGACCAGCTGATTGTTTACGGCTGGTTGAGTTGCAGGCATGTCACTTGGAGCTGAGTAGTCAGGCGAAGTGAAGCTGCGTGGTTGTGTGGCTGGTGGAATATTCGTTCGTGGTGCTGATGGACGTTGAGTTTCGACTTGAGCCGGTCTTTCGATATTCCGATCGAGCACGACTACGTTGTCGTCGGTGATGAAAGCGATCTCGTTGTTTTGAACAGCGACTTCGAATCCGATCTGGCTGCCGTCACCGAAGTGAATCGACAACCGGTTGCCTTCGACTGAAAATTGGCCGGCGTGTTGTTCAATCTGGCTACTGCCATCCCGCTGAATTGTCCTCAAGGTGACGTTCACCGAACCGTTGTCGCGAAAAGTGTAACCAATCGAGGTGGTCGCGCCGTCTTCCTGCGGGAACTCGCGGTACCAGTCGCCGATGACGTTTACGTTCAGAGTCGTCGTGTACATCTGCTGGCGATCCTGCCGATAGCCGGTCTCTCGAAGCTGCGGCGTGGTCGTTTGAACCAGTTGGCGATCAGCGGTGTGAACCGGCTGGTCACTCGGCTGAACTGTTTGATGGCCGGGCATCGGGCCGAACAGGCCATCAAGCTTTTGAGCGTTTGCTGAGGAAACGACTACGAGTGAAAGAAGAAGCGTGCAAATGACGTTGCGGGTGATTCTGGCCAACATTTCTGAGTCTCCGGTTTGCGTTGTGTCTGGGTTGTTTTCGTTTCACACCATCCGATACACCGGAACGAGGAACCTGTGACAGCAACGTCGGAAAACTTGGCCGAAGTCTGAGCATTTGGTGGAAAAAGCCCAGAAAACAGGGGTTCTATCCTGATTGTTCTTTCCAGGAATTTTCATGAGCCGGCAATCAGGCCTTAATTCGAAGCCAGGCTCAGCCGTTCTTTGTTGGCAGTTCGTGCTGGTTGTTGGCCAATTCGTACCGGGGCGAGGAGCGGTGGATCCCCGACGGCTCCATAGCCGAATAGGCTCCGGTCAAGAGAATACCTGTCGAGAAAACCGTGGTCGTTTGAGTCGGCCCTGATGCTCTCAGGAGGGGCGACGGAAGAGTGCAATCTGCGATTGTTACCTGACGTTGCCAGAAGTCAGCCGCGGTGAGCGGAACGGCTAGACGTTTGGAGACCGCGAGATCGAACCTTCAATGCAGAGTTCGCGTCGGGGTGATATGGCGGTCGCTCGGGCAGACTGTTTCTTTTGTTCCACCCGTTCGACAGAAAAAACGCCAAGCGTTAAATTATTGCATTCGAATCGCGTCAGCGATTTCGAGGGCCGGTAGCTCAGTTGGTTAGAGCAGGGGACTCATAATCCCTTTGTCGCGGGTTCGAGTCCTGCCCGGCCTATAAAGAGCCTCGACTATTGTCGGGGCTTTTTTTGTTTTTCTCGCTTCTTGCGGAACTTTGTTGCGAGTCGTTTCTGCAGACATCAGTTGCCTGACGCATCCTCGTGGCCTTCTTCCAAGGCAATGATCTCAAGCACCTTGACTGTGATAATCGGAGGGGCGCTTTCTTGTATTGAAATTGCCTCGCCGCGAATCTGAACTTTCCTGCCAAGCAAATCTTCATACTCGCCTTCGCCGATATCAAACCTGTACAACGGCTGGTCAGCGTGAAAAGATGGTCTGTCAAAATGATATTGATGGGTCCTTGAAAAACTAAGCACACCCGTGAAAAGCTCGCCATCCTGCACCGGTGCGAGTGCTGCATCGCCAAAGAACACGCCAATCTCCCTGGCCGAAACATGTTCAGGGATTGCGGTTAATCCATCCGGCCATTCGACCTGTTCACCGGTTCGAATGTCTATCGCCCGGTTTTCGTAGTCGTACCCCCGGCTGTCTTTCCGGTAAATTGTCGCGTGACACAACACAATGCCGTCTTTAACAGTGATTGATTGGAAACTCATTTGTTCTTCCGAGTCGGCTGATGGGAAACTCCAAAGCAGTTCACCGTTCGTTGTGTCAAGGCAAGCCATCGGTGCGCCAATCTGATTGACACTGACGAGGACTCGATCGCCAGCTGCGACAACTTCTGAGCAAGTCGCGAGTTCGGAAGGTTTCGGGTAATCAAACGACCATAGCAGTTCGCCTGAAGCGATCTCCACCGCAACAATAGAAGTCGTTGTTGACAAGAACAGAAGCTCATCGGTTGCGGAATACCTGGATTCGTTGGAGTTGTCACGGAAGAACTCGCCGTTGTCGCAACGGAACTGCCAGAGTTCATCACCGTCAGCATCAAGAAGCTGTATCTGATTCGGGCTGACGAAAAAAACCGTTAGCTCGTTTTGTTCCGCTTCCCGGGCTGTTTGAGAAGACTGTAACGAAGCAAAGCCGCCGTTCTCGAACTCCGAACCACATCCGAGGGCGACACAGATAAGGATTCCCAAAACAGGGAGCAGGAAGGATTTCATTTGGGACAAGCCTTGGATGATTCGAGTAGGCCGTAAATTCGGGTGTTTGCGTCGCGTGCAGGCTGTGACGAACAGTGTGCTCGAAAGTTCCTTGTTGTTTGTAGAAACAATAAATGAGAGAAGGAGCGGAAACCACCACGACAGAACGCGAATGTGAAATTGGATTGAAGACGGCACTTTCAATAAACTGTCGTCTTGCCGTTGCCTGATAACTCCACTTTTCGCAAAGCGATACTGATGCTTCGAAACGGAATTGCTGTTCTTTTCCCGGTTTGTCTTCTCGCTTTCGCGTCGGCGGGTTTTGCCGATCAGTCGCTCGAGCTGGCGGTTCCGTTTACAGACAACATGATCCTGCAACGGCAGACGCTTGCGCCGGTGTGGGGATTTGGTGAGCCCGGCACGGAAGTTACCGTCGAATTCGCCGGGCAGAAAAAGACGGCCGTCGCCGATCAGTATGGCGACTGGATGGTCAGGCTGGATCCACTTGAGGCATCGCGCGAAGACCGCAGCCTGACGGTGGCAAACGATCGGGGCGATTCGATTGTCCTCAACAATGTGCTGGTGGGAGAAGTCTGGTTCTCATCCGGTCAATCCAACATGGTGTGGACGGCGGGCAGAAGCATGTGCAACGAGATTGCGCGGGAAATCGCGGGCTCGGAACCGGATGTTCCGATACGCGAAATCAACATCAATACCGTGTCCGCTCTCTACCCGCAGAAGACTGCGACGACCGAGGTCGGATGGAAGACCCATAAAAGTGCGGGCGACTTTTCAGCGTTGTCACTTTCATTTGCCTATGAGCTGTACGAAGAGCTGGACGTTCCTATCGGTATCCTGCTGTCTGCTCACAGCAATACCAGGATTGAAGCGTTTACTCAGCGCGAGGCAATCGAGTCGCATCCGGGGCTGACCGCCGATGCAGACCTGATTCATGATGCTGATCCGACAACGGAGCAAGGGCGCAACGCTTACGACCAATATTATGCTGACTTGAGAGCCTGGCAGCAGGTGGCGGGCGACGCGGCGGAAGCTGGTGGCAGAATTCCTGAACGTCCGGGCTTGCCTGGAATCGCGGGCATGTGGAGAGGTCCGTCTCAATTCTTTAACGGCAAAATCAATCCGGTGGTCCCGTTTGCAATTCGAGGAGCCATATGGTGCCAGGGAACGAGCAACGCAGGAGATGGCAGAATTTACGCCGCCAGAATGGAAGCTCTTGTCAACGGCTGGAGAGATGCGTGGGAGATGCCGGATATGCCGTTTTACTTCACCCAGATGCAGTGTTATGGGACTCCCGATCCGGACTCAGTTGGTTTCGCAGACATACGGCAAGTCCAGCACAAGTTTTTCATGAACAACCGCTCAAACGTCGGCATGGTCGTTCAATCAGACCTCAACTCGGCTCGACCTCAGGGCATTCACTACTTCAACAAACTGCATCCGGGAATGCGGATGGCACGCTGGGCATTGGCAAAGCAGTATGGCAGGGACATCGCCTACACCGGTCCGATCTATGATGGCTACCAGGTTAGTGGTGATCAGGTCATCGTGTCTTTTGAAGAGGAAAGCCTGTTTGGCGGCCTGATGATCGGCAGCAAAGGGATGGCCGCCGACTACAGGGAAACAGACATGTACGTTGAACCTGCCAGGCCGACTCCGGCAGAAAGCTTGAATCATTTCAGGCTGTGCGGAGAGGACCGAGTATGGCACGCAGCCGAAGCCGCCATTGTCGGCAACACCGTCGTTGTAACTTCGGCAAGTGTTCCCGAACCAGTCGGAGTCCAGTACGCCTACAGCGCGGTTCCGGAGAACTCGAACTTGTACAACCGTGCCGGCCTGCCCGCGACTCCGTTTGCCGCAATCAACGGCGAACTGATTTTCGAAGAAGACGATCTTGAAAAAGCTGCAGCACTCGCAGCAAGGTATGCGCAGTACACTGACCCCGACTTTCCCATCCTTCAAGTTGTCGAGTACTTTCGCGACGGCGCAATTATCCAGCGCAACCAGCCGATCCCCGTCTGGGGGCATGCCAACGAAGGCGTCGAGGTTACGGTCACACTGGGCGATATGACGCGGACGACCATCGCAAATAATCTGCAACAGTGGTCGGTCGAATTTCCGGCACTTGAGGCTTCGGTGGAGCCGATCATCTTGTCTGTCAGTTCGAGCCACGGTCATAGCCGGACGGTCAATGATATTCTGGTTGGCGATGTGTGGTATCTGACCGGATCGACAATGCTTAACGGTGAAATGGCCTATGACCCGCGCGATGACAATGCTGAGTTTCCCGAAGCAATGTCGCTTGTTCGTGAGTTCAGACGCAAGACCAAGGCCAGTACGTTTCCGACTCCAAGAAAACGTAAGTTTGAAACGGGTGGTGGAAGATATCGTTCGTCATGGATGACCGCAGACACATGGGATAGCGACCTGGGCGTTTCCATGTTTGCCTATCATTTCGCAAAGACTCTGGATCGTGAAGGGATTCCTCAGGGGTTTATTACGATGTCTTCCGGGCAGGGCGGACGCGCTCAGCAGATGGCGTCGCCTTTGTCGTGGACTTCTTTTGATGGAGTCAGAAACGTTGATGATCCGGTATTCCAGGCCCGGTTGAGCGAGTTGTTTCTGCAGTACCCGGGAACAGAAGTCGCGCAGAATGCTGTGGATGAACACGTCATTGAAGTGAAGGAATTTGTCGCGGCGATTCTTGCGGCCCGCGAGCAAGGTGAGGATTTGTCGAGAGCCTCACCGCTGGCGGCTCCCCCATTCCCTGAGGCAGGCAGGGGCGGCGAAATTGGAGCGGACACGATTCCGACCTACGCCTACAACTGGTGCGTCAGCCCGATGACTCCAATGGCGGTCGCCGGAGTGATCTGGGTTCCGTCGGAAAACAATATCGGGTACGAGCCTGAAAACTACTCAGCGGAACTCGAGATTTATGCAAACAGCCTCGCCGGCACTTATGGCCTCGATCGAGTTCAGTTCCTTTACGCTCAGCCTTCCAGTTCTTTGGTCGAAAGTATTACAAGCCCGGCGAATCTGGACGCCAGGTTTGTCACGTTTGATACGTGGCCGGAGAGCTTGCGAGAGATGGCGATCGAATTGGCGAAATTGGTCGAATGACTCAGAAGTACTGGAAGCGGAAACAAGACTTTTATTCGCTCACCTTCTGCCGCTGCATTAGTTGACTTTCCGTTGGTTGGATGCCCCTGGCTCTACCAATGCTGACATCTGCCGGTGCTGATAAGCTCTGCCCGTGCTGATAAGCTCTGCCCGTGCTGATATGAAAGGTGTAGCGGCCAAATAGCGGCTGGTTATGGATAACTGAATCCGTTGTTTTGTTCCCCGGAAGGTTCTCGACGTCATTGGGCCTGCCTGAGGAGATTATTCATGGTTACTTCGAATGTTCAGTTGGTAATCTGCAACGCCTGAAACGTGCCAAAGCAGTTAACAATGCAAGACGGCTACGGTACCCCGTTGGTACGGTCCATAATTTGCGAGGTAATCATGGCTTCAAGAAAACGTTGTGTTCGCTCTTGTGCGACGAGTTCCTACCGTCTGCTTGAAGAACGTCGCTTGCTTGCAGGCAATGTGACTGTGGTTGAAAACCTGCACCTTTACATACGTGGTGATCAGGCGGACAACCAGTTTGAAGTTGTCGCAGAGAACGACGAACTGAAGATCAATGGCCTCAATGGAACGACGATCAACGGGAGAGACAGCTACACGGTCGAGTCGGCGACTCCGACATCTGCAGGTGTCACTTTCGATGGCGGATTGCGAGCGCACCTGGGCCCGGGAAATGATGACTTTTCAGTTCGAGATATCCAGTTTGCATCATTGTCGGTGATCTACGGCGGTACAGGCAATGACAACGTCGAAGTCGTTGAAAGCGGATTTGTCGAGAGGCTGACAATCCAGACTTTTGACGGGAATGACTCGGTTGTCGTTGAACAGAGCCAGTTCGACGCTGCTTTCACGACGATGACGCTCGACGGACGCGATTCTGTGCGCGTTGCGGACTCGACCTTTGCAGGTAACTCAACGGTTATCACAGGTGCGCATATCGACTCGGTACACTCTGACGGCGTTCAATATCTCGGCGAAGTAAACCGGCTGTTGACCCTTGGCGGCAATGACAGTGTCCAACTGGACGGGCCCGATGTGGATCAGTGGTTGGGCGTGTTTCTGGGCAGCGGTGATGACACCGTAAACGCAGACATGACTAGTTCAAACATCAATGGGTCAGTCAGGATCGGTGGTCAGGGTGGCATAGACGAGGCACCCGTGATGCAGATGAATGGACAGGCCGCGGCGAACACGCGGATGAGCACCATTGAGCACAGAGAGGTCTTTGGGACCGCTTCGACAGGCGCGGACAGTGTCGAGGGATTCCATCTCATCTCTCAGAGAAGCAACGAGTTTTATGAGTGGTATGCAGTCCCGGTCTCCATCGTTTCTTCAGGTACAATCACATCGGTCGAATGGTCCGGGGTGTACCTCCGCGACTGGTATAACCAGCCGCTACCAGACCGCGGCGACAGTTTCGTGATTGAGATTTATGAGGATCTTGAAACCGAAACGCAGCCAGGTCAGACGCCAGTGGCCAGGTTCGAGGTAGGTAGTGCGAACCGGATCGACAATGGTGTTCGGAAACAGGTGCGGAACTTGTCCGGTGAAATTCAATATGAGTATCCCGTCTACGATTTCTCTGCCGAAATTGATTTCGATATGCAGTCAGGCAAACAGTACTGGGTCTCAATCTGGTCGGAACTGAGCGAGGTCGAGTTGCAGGAAGGAAACGGCTGGGCGTGGGGCTGGAATTCCGCAAGTTCCGATGCCGCTTTTATTCAGGGGTGGAATACTGACCCGGACGAAGGTGGATATCACGTCGCAGGTGCAGGTGGCTATCAGCTGCCTGATCTGCGAATTCGAACCTGATTGTTAAAATTGCTTCAATTCGCTGCGTTGATAAGGACCGGTTATTTGCAATGCGAATGGCTGGCAAGCGGTTCAGGCCGGATTTGATTGTCGGTTTATTGCTGGCAGTGCCAACTCGAAGGCTCTGTGTTTTGTCTATACACTTGGAAACATCCATCCCTTGAATCGGTGGTTTCATGTTCGGCTCTTCGATCGCGCAAGTGCTATTGACGGTCGACTGCGCTGAAACTCAACTAATCAGTTGCCTCGAGAGCCATCAGCGTGACACTGCAAAACCTCTTCTAACTGTTGAATGATTGATGAGTGCAACAGATATCCTGTCTTCGTTGGCGGACGTAGAGCAAGCCGTCACAATTTACGATTCAAATATGGAATTGCTCGCGTGGAATGATGCTTATTCGCAACTGGGAATCACCCCGGCCAACGAGGTCAGAAAAGGGCTGCACCTGTCTGACACCTACGGCATTGCGGCCAGATTGGGGGTGTTCGGCGCGGGTGATTCTGAGCAGCTCGCGTCTTCAAAGTTTGACGAAGCGATCTGTCAGTCGTCTCCAGAAACCGAGTTTTTGCATTCTGCCAACGGCTATGAGGTTTGTGTCCGGCGGTTTTTCGTTCCCGGGATAGGAGTTGCTGCGATATTTACCCGCGTCCCCGAATTTAGAAACAGGGTCGGGCGGGCGACCAGTGCTGAAAGAATCCGTCAGTTCTTCAGCACAAAGCATCACTTGCAGCACAAGTTCAATAATCAGCTCTGCTCAATCATCACCGCCATTGAACTGGCCCGCCTCAACGGCGATGACAAGCTTCTCGATTCCGCTCTGACTTCGGCATGCAGTAAATCAGGAAACTGGCTCGGCTCAGCTCAAGGTGAGCCGGTGGATATGAGCGCGTTTATCGAGGAGGTGGCGACTTGTTTCCGCGCAGTCAGCGGTCTGGATACTTGTCTTTCAACGAAAGTCGACCTCAATGTAGGAAGTGTGGATGTTGAACCGAAGGAGCTGTTTGTTTGCACCCTGAATCTGCTTTTTAACTGTGTCGATTCATCCACCGGTAGTCATTCATCCACCGGTAGTCATAGCCCATTAACACTGTCAGTCAGGAAAGATCACCTGAATGACTCGCTTGTTCAGCTCTCGATTGAGGGTGCTCCATTTGAGCCCGGAACAGTCGACTTTGGTGCTTCAGCAGCCGCGCAGTTCGCTTCAAGGTACGATGGGATTTTTGAACTGGAGAGTTCCGAAGGCAATGCTGTCATGCGGCTGTACCTCCCCGCAGTCTGCGATGCATCGTCTCAAAGTGAACAAAGCGAAGGGCGAGGCCTTGTGAAACCGGAAGGGATGATGGGCTGTAGGATCCTGCTTGTTGAAGACGAGCCGACTGTTTCCAACACGGCCCACGCATTGCTCGTTGAACTTGGACACGAAGTAATTGCCGCAAATACGGTGGCGCTGGCTGAGAGGGTTGTCGGACAGATGGCAGATTGCCTTGACCTGGTCCTCTCGGACTTTCGCCTTGGAAACGAAAGAGGTAGCCGCTTGTTGAAATTCTGTCGCGAGCAATTTCGTGAGCTTCCTTTTGCGTTTTGCACAGCGACCCCTGAAGAGGGGCGCGGCTTCGGCGTGCCTGTTCTTGGTAAGCCATTTTCGTCCGCCGAACTTGATGCATTAATTTCAAATCTGTCCGGTATGAGATCCTTCGGGCAAGCTGATTTTTAGCATTAAGACATCGGTTTGCTTGCGCCGGAATTCATTGAACACGCTTTCTGGAAGCGGGCTTCTGCTTTGAGGCTGTAATGGTCGAGTTGCTCTTTTCTTGCTTTCCCCGGTGATTCTGGTTTGATTCATTTCGCTTGCCAGATCCCACTTGAACTGGAGGACTCCGGGTTATCCAGGAAAAGATCGACACCTTCTGAATGCAAATTGGCTTTATATCTGTACGAATCGAGTGACAGATTTCATGGATGGCGATGACGAACGACATTCATGCTCGTGTATTACCAGCGGGCTTGCACTCAGTAGAAGTACAGTCAAATGACAAGGGATAGCTATATGTACAGATTAAGCAGATCTCACATCACAGCTCTTTGCGCATGTCTTTTACTTGTTGGAGCAAACTACTCGTTTGCGCAGGAAGAAATTCCGACTCCTGAATTCGGTGAGGGCGTCATGGAAGAAGTTTCAGAGATCATGCCACAGCTGATCGCGCTGGGAATTGACGACGGTTTTGTCGGCATCGAACGGGGCTGGGAAAAGACTCGCGCCAGAAATAACGCCGATCTCAACCCTGAGGGGGAGTTGGAAGAACTCGTACAAAAATACATGGATAGGGGGTTGCCGCCAGGTACTGCAAGAAGATGGGCGGAACATGAAATCGACCTCGGGGGCGAACGAATCGAGCTCCACCCCGTTTGCACAATTCTTAATGATATTGTCGAGTCTGTTGGCCAGCCTCGCGGTGGTGGAGGCGGCGGCCATGACTCTTTTCGATGGCGGCGGTCAACCGACGAGCTCTCCGCCCAGATTATTGCAACTGTTGACGAATTTCAGTTTGAATTCAACGAACTAAACGGCGCCAGGCGTCGCTGGATAATGACCGACTCGGGCGCTGGCACCTTTCTATTCACATTCATTTCATCCGAAATCCTTCTTGACCTTCGACAGGATTCTGACCGGACAAGATTGGCTATCATTGCCGGAGACGACGCGAGGGTTTTTGCTGGCGATAGCTTTTCCGATCTGGCAAGTAATCATCCGGAGCCCTTGAATTCCGTCTTGTTCCCTTTGTTTGATCAACTTGGTTTCAAGAAACCTTTGTCATTCGAAAAGGCAGCTGTTCTTGAAGCTGCTATCGAGAAGATTCGAGCGACTCAGCAGGACGACATGGACGTAATCGCTTTGCTTGACGAGCTGAACTCGGACAGCTTCACCGGTCGGGATGCGGCGCAGGAAGAATTGACCATCAACTACTTCAAATGGGAGCACTTGATCAATGACTTCAGCGGAGAACGCGACTGGCATCCCGAGGCCGAAGAGCGCCTGCATAGAATAAAGCTTGGTCTATCTAACACGCTGATCCACGACTTTATCGACAATCGTGATCTCTTGAACTCGCCAGAGGCGCTGTTGGATGTCTACGAACTCGCCGACGATAGCGACAAAGCAATCGTTCTGAGCAGGCTCGAAGAAATAACCGGAGAGTCTTTCGGTGACGATATCGCCTCCTGGCGTGATTGGCTCGAGCGTTAGCAGGCGTGCATACACTGGTTGTGAAGCACTCCAGCGGGACCTGAGTCACCCTGTGTTTACAGATCCTCTTCCCGATTTACACTCGTGGGTTTGGATCTACTCACCACAAAAGGAAGCCCGATGAAAAGCATGCTCAGGATGATGGTGGTTATAGCGCTATTCTCAGTATTGATCGGGTGCAGTCCGCAGGATGCGCCGGAAACGTCGACTCAAAACAATGAGCCTGCTCTTGCTGATGCATGGCATGAAGAAACACCGATGGGAGTGGTTACTGGAACGTTCGGCAAAGAAGAGCAGTTTAACCTTCATGCAGACAACACAGTGTTTTCAGTTGTACTCGCTACCGTCTGTGATCGGTTCGAAATTACGTGCTCCGTCAATCCGGACTGGTTACTAAGACGAGGCATCACCATTCAGATCCAGGCAAACAACCTGGAGGAAGCGATGAACCAGCTCTGTACAGTAACCGGGCTTGAAAACGAACAGCAAAGTGACTCAGAATGGCTTCTGGTTCTAAAGGGGGCCGAAGGCAAGGTGTCACCTCCCGTCCGCGGCATCGATTAGAGTCTGCAGCTTTTCATTTTTTGCCAGCCTTTTCATGCGCGTTTCCAGTGAATGGGGTGAGGCAGTCGTTGTGAATGACAAGGTGTGGGTCACACATGAGCGTTGAAAAGCCCGGCAAGCACTGGCAGAAGTCATTGCAACCCGTGCGCAAAAGCACACGTTCTCGCGCCTGACGTTCCGCATGGCTAATCTGCAAATACCCCTTTTTTCTTGATCAACGTGACAAACAATCGAGTTCGCCTTTCTCATTTTGTCTTTTGTCTTCCTTTTGCTTCCAAGGATTGAGTTATCGCTATTTTTTTCCTTCGCTACACGGCTCAGCAGGGCCTTCTTCACACTCAGAGATTGTGTCGCGTTCTCGTCTCAAGGCGTCTTCGAACACCTTTCGATAGTTCGGTAAATTAGTTGTTGCGATAAGAATCACGATCATGAAGAAGCAAACAAACGTGGACGCTAGCCAAAATATGTTCACAGATTCAATTGTATCCCACTTCTTTGGGATCGACGTTCCTATCAAGCAGACGTCCAGTAGAACCAGAGTCAATACAATTGAAGTACTTGAGCGCTGAAAGAACTTGAGCCATGTGTTCGGTGACGAAACTCTTGACCACGGTGAGACGTTTTTCAGGTAGACCGCTATATAGCTCGAAATTCGTCGCTCGCGGCAGCGAGTCGAGTAAGAGAAAAGTGCACAGGGAATAGAGAACGCGACAAGAAACAGCACCTCAGTGGAGTCGAGTATCTCGTCCTGAAAGAAAAAGCCGAGCAAGACTCCGATGAATCCAAGGGAGTATCGGAATAGAACCACTCTTTGCTTTTGTGACTCAACTATCTCGCCTCGAAGAGTGTTGTACTCCTGAATTGCGTCTTCTTGGCAAAGGTAAGGAAAGTATTTGTTGGACGCCATGTTGTCCTCCTTATCTATCCGGAAGCGAGAATCCAAAGTTCATTCGTCAAAGTAGAGTGAATATTGTATCTGTAAGCGACGTTGCCACTGGTGTTACCTGTGCGTATTTCGGAGCGATTGTTTGCAATATTTTCACGTGGTGGACGAATAGCTTTTTTGGAGGAGTTGGTTGGCGCTGATAACATACGGGTCTCTAAAGGATTGGAAATGCCGGACTATTCGGTCAAAAAGTCTTTGCTCGGGCGGAAACGTGTCGTTTACCGATGCCCGGGGTGCGATGAAGGCTTGCGATCGCCACTAGGTCAGGCTGGGCAGCAGGACTACTGTCCGTACTGTGGCGTAGTGTTTGTCGTACCGGGATTGAAAGGTCTTAGAGAGGACCAGCGCATCAAGGCTGAGAGGCAGGAGCGAAAGAACGTCCGCCAGCGCGAAAAGGCAGCTCGAAGAGAGAAGGCTCCGGTTCAGGCAGAGTCAATGTCAGGTTCTGTCTCTCACCTCGGATCCAGCACCATTGTTGCTGCGGGTGTTCCCCTTGCGACATCTACTGATTCGGAGGTCAATGGCGACGAGGCTGCCGATTCCAATAACGCAGAGAACAGCGGAAGCGCAAACAGGCGTTCGTGGCTGGATGTTGTGCTAAACGCGACACTTGCCTTGCTCGGGGTCTGTTTCGTCGTGATGTTCCTTAGTGAGGTTGCCTCACCCAAGGACTTTGGAGGCGTGATCATTATCGCTTCGGTGGTCCTGATCTTCCGATTCCAACGCAGGGTTTTGCGATTCCTGGGTTGGATGGTTTTTGGCAATCGACCACGAACTCGAACGTGGTGGCGGATTGCAAGAGGTCTTGTGCTAAACGCAGCAATGCTTCTGTTGTCGATCACCGTGACCGCCGCGGTCGTCGACTCGAATCCTGATGAGCAGGCGCACGAACGATTTTCGCTTTACAACTCGCCGCTTGAGGAGCTGGCCTGGAATATCAACGCGATGGCCGGCTCGACGGAGATAGAGTATCGGGACTTTGGCGTATTTTCGACTCGAACGATTTCGCTGGACATGATTGATCATCCCGAATTTAGTGTGCCGATTTCGTACGGGTTTCTTGGAGAAGTCTATTCCTACGACGATCCACGTCTGGAGGATGCAATCACCATCCTTGAAAGCGTTCAGAAGTCATCTGTGTTTGAATATGACGGCAACCAGGAAGAGTCATTCATGGACAGTATTTTCAATTTCTTCAACGACTAGCGGCAGGTTGATGCGGACGAGTTAAATGATGCTCGCGGATGCTTTTCTTTGTTTCGCGCGTATTCGTTGACCGATTGAGCTTCCGCCGTACTATTGCATTAGTCTCTGCTTCGCTGTCGGTTCGCGGTAACGCTTTTCTCACGTGAATCGACCTGTGCCGTTTGCATCAAGCTACTTCCAGAAATGCTCTCGTGTTGAACTGAGGGCAGAATGAGGTCCCGAAAATGAAAGAGCACAATTCTGTAAGAAGTCCGGTTCCACCGGTCAAGGCAAGCCGATCAGGCTTGAGGTTCGTCAACTTCAGATGGGAAATCTGGTGCATCATTTCCACCTGTCTTTTTCTCGTCCTTGTCGTGTACTTTATTTCGTGGCTGACCTTCCATTACCAGCCGAGCGACGCGTGGTGGGTGTCGCCAACTATAGCCGCTCCGATTTTTCTGCTTGCCATTGGCATTGCTTCTTCAGTCCTTGCTGGTCGTCGTCTAGCCGAACCCGATGTAGGCGAGATACCTGAAGTCCGTGAAGGTCACATTGTCGCATTGATATTCACATTGCCGGCAGTCGGCTTCCTGTACTTGTTCAGCTGGCTCAGTGGCATCGACAGCGAGTCGGTCTGGTGGGCCGGTCCCTCAGAGTTCTTCGCTTTGATTCTCGGGCTTGCGTGTGCAGCATTTTGCGTCGGCGGTTTCGGCATGGCATTGGATACTGCGTTCAAAAATCAAAGTAAGTCCGGCAGTTTGAGATCGGGATCAAATCGTCGAAGCAGTTCCACTAACTAGCTGGATTCGACAATGAGTTTAAACGTTGAGGGAATCCTATTTCGAGGCGAAGAGGCGGATGTAGTTTCGTTCTTCTGCAGTTTGACGCCGCGCATTCCGCTGCGGTTGGTCCGTATCGTTGACGGCGAAGTCTGGGGAGTATGCTCTGGTCCGACGAGTGGATGGCGGCCGGAATTAGTTGAAGTTGCCGGAGCTGCTTCAATGCATTTCGGGACGGCTCTCTACTACGGCTATTTCAGTGTGGCGGCTGAGTACGCTTGCCAATTGTTTCAGTCGGGCGAACTGACCCACTTGCAAGATAGCGACCCGCAGAAGAATAACTGGAGCTTCAAGAGTAATCTCGAGCCGCTTGGCCTTTCCGCAGACGTCGACTGGGATCGTTCACTGGAGTCGCTGTTCCGCGATCTGGGCGATCATGTAATCCTCGAACATTGATTCCTCCTTGCTGCTGCGGACAAATGACGCGTGGTGTCCGCAGTGGCTTGAAAGAGGTGTTACTGCAGGACATTCTTATTTCATGGCAATTAAATGAACGGAAAGCAGGCGGCTGGTTTCAGTATCCAACTCGCGCAGGAGTAGAAGATGTCCGACACGGTTCTAGTCAAAAACGACCTGGGTGAAGTGCTCGAAGTTGAGGTGGAAGTGTTGCTGCGAAACGTGAGATCCGGGGTTGTAAGGCCGGATGTTCTTGTCTGTGTCGTCGAGAACAGTGCGTGGCAGCCGCTTTCCGAGTCGGCAATCAACAAGCGGCGACAATGGAAGTAGGTGCCTTTGAGCAATCCCATCGACGCCGCGTCCTGCGACATGATCGGACGGGCCGAGTATGAATCGCAAGTTGACGCTACAATACGCGTTTGTCCTGCACTCTTTGCTGTTTGCGTCATGCAACCTGTTCATACGTTTACCATTACTGACGAAAAACAGAAGCTGCTCGCGGCGATGCGCCAGTATCTGCCAGACGAACCTTCGTGGTCAACCGTAAAAAAACTGCTGCGGACAAGGCGGGTCTCGATCGGCGGAGTGCTTTGTGTCGATGAAGGAAGGCAACTGGCCAGCGGCGAAGTCGTCTCGATTCTCGAGCATCCACTTCCTCCGCCACCGACGGACGAGGACGTAAATGTGCGGTACGTGGATGCCGAACTCATCGTGGTCGAAAAGCCGTCGGGAATGGTGACGCTACGGCGAAAACCCGACCTGCACTGGTCATGGGCTCGAAAAAATCTGCAGCCCACGCTGGATGAATGCGTGCCAAGGCTGATCGGCAAACATGCGGCCGAGCAGAACAAGACTCAACGCAACAACCAGAAGCTTCCGCATCTGTTTCCCGTACACCGCATCGATCGCGATTCGAGCGGCCTGCTGGTCTTTGCCCGGAACAAAGAGGCTCAGACTCACATCATTCACCAGTTCGCGCAACATGATGCGGTCCGGAAGTACTTCGCGCTTATTCCGGGGGCAATTGAAGATCAGACGGTGACTTCGCAGTTTATCCGTGACCGCGGAGACGGATTGCGCGGAAGTACGACAGACACATCGATCGGTGAACAGGCAGTTACGCACTTCCGTTCGCTAAGAAGAATCGGTGACTACAGCGAGCTTGAATGCCGGCTGGAAACGGGACGGACCAACCAGATTCGAATTCATCTTGCTGAACTCGGACATCCGATCTGTGGTGATATCAAATACCGCGGTCCGTTTGGACAACCGGCTGTGGTTGATCAAAGCAACATTCGCCGGATGGCGCTTCATGCGGCTGACCTGCGGTTTGAACATCCGGCATCCGGGAAGCTGATGCAGTTTCAAACGAAATGGCCGGTTGATATCCAGCGTTATCTCGATCGGCTGATCGCTGCGTCTTTGTAACGTGACGGCGCCTGTTTAGATTCCTGATCCACAATACAATTCGGGCATGTTCGATCTACGCTGTACCGTCCGCAAATGCACCAACTCCCTGGCCCTCTCGGACGCAGGGCTTACGTGCGAGGCTGGACACCATTTCGACCGCGCGAAGGAAGGATACTGGAACCTTACTCAGCCGCAGGACAAGAAGTCTTCCAATCCAGGTGACAATCGGGAAGCTGTTCTCGCTAGGCACCGGTGGCTCGAACGCGGTCACGCGAAGGGATTGATCGAGTCACTTCGCGTGTGGGTTCCTGACGCTCCTCAGGTTCGGATTCTCGATCTTGGCTGCGGAGACGGAACCTTCGGGCCCTCTTTGTTTCCGGAACATGCAGATACCTACTGCGGCATCGATTTGTCAAAACCGGCAATCAAACTTGCTGCCAGACGTTGGCCGGAAGCAACGTGGGTTCTTGCCAATGCCGACCGTGGCCTGCCTGTTGCGGACGCCAGTGTGGAATGCCTCCTGTCGTTATTCGGCCGAAGACCTGTTTCCGAAATTTCGCGAGTCCTGAAGCCGGGGGGGATCTGCATCGTCGCTGTTCCGGGCGAAGAAGACTTGATCGAACTTCGGGAGCAGGTTCAAAAAGAAGGCAGACTTCGCAGTCGTATTGACGCGATCATTGAAGAGATGGGAAGTGAAGGCTTGAGCTGCGATGCGAAGAGGCTGTGGAAGACTCAAGTCGATATTGGTCCTGACGAAATCGCAGATGCTCTCGCAATGACATACCGTGCAGTTCGCCATTCTGAAAAAAGCCTGGTGCCTGCAATCGGCGCTGCAAACGTCACCCTTGCGGCCGACCTGTTGCTGTTTACCGGGCGGGGTTAGGTCGATTGCAGGCCGGATTCAGAATTCAATTTTCAGGAATTCTGTCCGCATCTTCTCTTTCTTGCTCACGAAGTTCCGATACGAACTGCGCCGGAGTACTCATTTTCAACTTGCCGGATTCATCAATCAAAAACAGCTGTTCAAGTTTCTCTTTTGAGCCTTCGATTACATTCAGCTCTGAATCAACCACGATCGAA
Source organism: Planctomycetota bacterium (assembly GCA_039029995.1). Classification (GTDB taxonomy): domain Bacteria; phylum Planctomycetota; class Planctomycetia; order Pirellulales; family Pirellulaceae; genus Mariniblastus. The sequence continues at coordinate 8,606 of JBCCFB010000045.1, read as the reverse complement.
TCACCATCGCTCAGGAGAATATGATCCCTGATCAATTCAAAGGTTTCGTTGTCGAATATCGCAACGCCGTGGCGGTGGCTGACAGCAATGAATTTATCGCTCGCGGCGATTCGATAGACAGAGCGATTGTGTATCGGCAGCCTTGTCAGAAGGGATTCCCGGGGGTCGTAAAGCCAGCTGTTATTTTCCGTATCGCCGATGAACAGTTTTCCGCCGGCCCAGCAGTGAGCTCTGACGAGTCGGGACTCGAGGACACGATCCGGGTTTCTCCTTCCACGAGTCCAGACGAGCAGTCCTGTTTCGGATGAAAGGCTGGAGAAATATCTTGAGTCACTTGATATCCCGATTCGTCCGACGCGGCCTTCATGACGCTCAGTCATCTGTGATTGCATCAGATTCGTCGCGCTGAATTCACGGCTTTCGTAATTCCAGATTCCTAACCTTCCATACGAAGTACCGGTTACCAGGAATTCACCGTTACCCGCGAAAAGGATCGGGTAAGGCGCATCACGTAATATGTCAGCGCCGGAGTCAATTGCCTCGAGCCGCTCAAATCCCGGACGCCATAGCCTTAACGCATTTTCTGCCGAATACGATTCATCCGGGTTTCTCGAAATCCGGTCAACGTAAGTCAGGCCGACAACACACAGGTCCTCGGTGGGATGCCAGACGAGATCAGAAACGTCCCTGTCCCGGGCTTCAAGCAGGAAATTGTTGTACCTTTCAGGTTCGCTTGTGCACTCCTGCCACGATTCAGTCGTCAGATCGTAAACCGAGAATGCGCCATTTGCTCCGCCAAAGGCCAGTAGATGACCCTTGGGGTGCAGAGCCGCAGCTTTCCATTCCGCGGGTATTTCGAACAGAGTTACGAGCTGCTTTTCGTTGTAAATCTCGACGGTGTTTTCTTTGAGAACCAGAAGGTGATCGGTAGTAGGATCGTGGATTAGCTGTTTGGAGTCGCTGGTAATCAACTCATGTCTGTTCGAGTCAGGATCAAATGCAAAAACGACTCCGTCCTGAGTCTGGCAGATGAAACTGCCATTGCTCAGCAGCAAATGCCTGCTGCTGCGAGTGAATTCGCTTCTTACGACGTCAACCGGCGCACGTTCATTGAGATTCCAGAACAGCCGATATCCGTTTCCGCAACAAAGAAACTCTTTCCGGGCCGGATCAAAGTCGATGGCCGTGCGCGGATCAATCCGCGCGGCTAGTTCCTTGTTCAGTTTGATGCTGCCTCTGCCATCACAGTAGTTTATTTCGCTCTCTGTCACGAGCGCGATGGACGTACCGTCTGAGGTGATCATTCTGACCCGTGACTCCACAGCACCGACGGATTCGGAACTCCCGTTGGAAACGTCCCAGACCAATATTTCTTTGTTTGCGTAGGCGGCGGCAATCCGGTCGTTACCGGCAAACACGAAGTGGCTGGGAGCTTTTCGGTCTTCGTCAGTTTCAAACTCCTGCAGGAGATTCAGTTCATCGTCATAAAGCTTGAGCGAGTAGTCTCCGGATTCCGCAGCACCCGAGTCAGCCCCGCTGATTGCAATGAGGTCGCCATCGGAACTCAATCCGAGTTCCGTGCTGTAGGCTGAAAATACAACGCGTTCGGCAAGCAGTTTCCCGTCCGAGGAGATTAGACGTGCGACACCATTGTGATTGTGGCAAACGAGCCGTTCACTTTCGCTAAGGTAATTCAAGTGGCCGACCGGATAGATCTTTGACGAATACAGGAGGTGTCCGTGGACCTTGTTTGACTGTGTAAAGTCGAGATCATCGAGTTCCCACGTCCAGATCTCGCCACGGTTGTTGCCGGCAAACAATCGTTGCTTGTCTGTATCCCAGGCCAATGAAACCACGGTGGAGTTTGAACCGACGAGTGAGATCAATTCGTCTTCGACCTCCCGGTGGAAAAGAAACAAGCCACCGTAGGAGTCGGAGATAATATAGACGTTAGATATTGGAGTGTTTCGCGCCATGTGTGGTTTGGCGACAAACCTTGGTACGAGGTTGGCACTTCGTCCTTCACTCGAAAACATGCCGACTTCGAAGAGGCCTTCAGCAATCTCGATCGGGTCACTGTTGTTATCTGCCTGACGCGGTACATCGCCCGGCTGTTGACCACTGATCGCAAATATCAGCCCCGCCATCAGTGCAAGCAGTAGTACCAGCCATCCGGGATTGAATCCATTCGAGTCGCTTCCCCTTGAAGGAACGGTTAGTAACGGCGACATCAGTTTTTTGATCTCTGGAAATCGAGGCGTCTGCCCGTCTTTCTCCATCAGACTGGATGTTGACTTCTTTTCCCACGCGAGACGTGCGGCGACAACCGTGGGACCAAAGTCGTAGATCAGCTCGCTCAGTTCATTGAACTTGAGGGCTTCAAAGCGGCCGATGAAGTCCAGCCCTTCGATGGGTAGCAGTCTTGTCTGCCGGCTGGCAAAGTCCCGTACTGTTCCAAGCGTGTCCGAATAGATCTCGAGCCGTTCAAAACGCCCTGCCCCGTCATCAAACCAGCCATTTGCGATTGCGACTTCTATCCATGCGATCTGGCACCTGCTGAGTCCGTGGCCATTTCTGAAAAGTTCTTCATTAACTCCCTGAGTGAATGTGGAGGCACGGATTTCATCTTTCAATGAATCGAACGGCAGGACTTTGTTGGGTGTCTCCTGTTCAAGAATCTTTCTCAGCTTCGACCGGGTAGGGCCCTTGCCTCCATCGTCTTCCAGTTGTCCCCAGGCTGTTCGTCCAATCTCAGGGAAGCAGGTTTGAAGTTCGCGGAGAGTCGAGATGCCTTTGTGAATCCTGAGCCCTTCTACCGCCGCGACATAGAAGCTGCGGCTTGCCGCATCTTTGATCGCCTCAGCTTTCGAAGCGAAAACAGACGGCAATGCGCTTGGAATACCACTGCTCCTAAGGATCGTGGCCACGCGGTTGAGAAATTCAGGCAATTGCATCGGCTCATTCTATCGCGCTCAGGCGCGATATGAATTGATCGAATACGCACACGGACAATTGAGTCATCTTGTCCGTGCTGGCTTGAGTCTGTGTTTGTTGCCGCGCAATCTAGTGACGATTTATCAGCCCGTTAAATGAACTTCCGAGGGAGAATCGTGAGAAAAACGTCAATCATCGCTGTCGCCTGCCTGCTTGCCGCTTTCTGGCTGCGTCCTGCAAACGCAGATATCGTCGAGGTGCTGAGCGACCTCGGCACGTGGGACAATGCAACTCAAACGGTCGCCCAGGGGATGACGTGGGCCAATATGCCGGACGAGGATAATCAGGCTGCAGGCAGTCTGTCGTTCAGTCAGCTCAGTTTGTTTCAGCCGACGGTGACGGGGGACCTTGTGAGCGGACAGGTTCGAGGCGCGTTCTTTTTCGAGGAGGGCGGCGGTATAGCAACGATCGTTCCCAACGTCCGATTTAACGTATACGAGTACATCGACGGAGGCGTGCTCTGGCAGGACACCGTCGGTAGCCTTGTCTACTCCACCGAGTTGTCAGGCTTTGAAGGCAGTTGGTCGTGGGACAACAACATTGATGTTGATGATCCGTTTGAGCTCAACGGACTTATGTACAACGGAGCCAGTTTGATCGGGACCGCTACATTTGATGGTTCGTTTCGCCTCGATAAAACAAAGCAGTACTACAGTCAGTGGGAATTTCTGACACGACCGACATCCACAGATTTCCCTGTGTACGGCGCCGCTGTAATCAGTCACACGCACGGAGGTATAACTCATTGGGTGGATACCGGAACAGGGAACATCGTTACTGGATTCGCGAACTTGAATGTCGTCACCAGGCAGAATCTGTCTGTTTCTACAATCCCGGAACCTTCATCCGCAATGGCCATCGGATTTCTCGCCGTATTCGGATCCGCCTTTTCAAGGAGACGTTAGCGTTGGCCTTTCTCCCACTGTCTGACCTTTTGACACAGGTTGTAAATTCCATCGGTTCTGCCGTTGGATTTACAACCTGTTTGCCGGTCAATATTGCTCTGCCTGAGCCAGGCGAATCGGGCATGCCATGAAAAATCCGGGACCACGGCAAGGGCCGCATCGCAACGAGGAAAACTGTTGGGGAGAGATCACAGGCCCCTGGGGAATCATAACGCCACCAGTGCATGCTCAGCGCGAACCACTCTTGTTTGTTGAGCCTTATTTCGGCCAACGGTCAAACGGGCGAAGGCCAGATCCATTCTTTAATTGCAATGCTCACCCAATCGTTGACCAACTTCCAGGACTACTATGGAACAGAGACTGGCGGCGTCGATCGCGATGATGCCGTATCCAGTTACGGCTCATGCTCGCCCAATGACTTTATCCTCGAGTTAAACGGGCTCTTCAGCTGAAACATCACGTTCTCGTCTTCTTCATCCGGCATTACGTCCAGCCCGTATGTGACTTTGCCCGGATCATCGACAACCAGCGTCCCGAACAGGCGGTCCCAGATCGAAAAAATGTTGCCATAGTTCATGTCGGTCCACGGCATCTCATGGTGATGATGGAACTTGTGAATGTTCGGCGTGACAAATACAAGCCCCAGAGTCGAGTCCAGCCAGCGCGGAACTGAAATGTTCGCGTGCGTTGTGTAGCTGAAGAAAATGGTGGTCAAACGATAGATTACATAGTACGAGAACGGGCACCCAAGCAGCACGAATACGGCTACGGACATCAACTCACGAACGACGTAGTCACACGGATGGTGGCGCGTTCCCGTTGTGGCGTCCACTTTCGTGTCACTGTGATGAACGCGGTGGAACTTGAACAAAAACGCGACCTTATGCAGCAGGTAGTGCGCGATGTATTGCGAAAAAAGATCAAACGTCGCGATCGAAATAAGCAAGCCGACCCAGACCGGTACATCAATCAAATGCAGAAGTCCGAACTGGTTTGAGCTGGTCCAGCCACCCATGCCTACGATCAATGCGGTAAAGGCGATATTGATGACGGCCGTGAAACACAGAAAAGTCAGGTTGACGCGCGCGTGTTTCCATTTGCGATAGCTGAGCCGAAACAGCGGTACTGCTTTTTCAAGAATCCAGCAGCAGGTCAGGACGGCCAGAATCCATGCGAATTTCTGGCCGGTTGATATGGACTCAAAAAAATTCAAAATCGCGGTCATCAGATCAGTGCCGGAAGTTTTTCACATGGATGCTGCTGACAACAAGCATAGCAGGCCGGAAGGAAGTTGATCAAAGTAGTTACGCAACGTGTGCTAGATTCAATCTCAGACGGCAAAAAAAGGCATCTCAATGAGAGATGCCTTCTAATTCTTCTGTTCCCACCGTTGGAGTCTGTTAGTCGCGAATCGACTCAATAAATCGCTGGTGATTTGCATCGTTCATCGCCTGGTTGGCCTGCCAGTTCATTGTGTTCATCTGGCCTGTCATCTGGATTTGATCCATCCGTTGCTGGTGAGTCATTCCACTTGTTGCTCCGGCCCATGGGTTACCGCCTCCGAATCCGCCACCGTACGGGTTTCCGCCGCCATAAGGATTGCCACCACCGTAAGGGTTCCCACCACCGAATCCTCCGCCATACGGATTGCCGCCACCGTACGGGTTGCCTCCCATTTGTGGCTGTTGAGGCATCGTCATCTGACGCTGGTATTCCTGGATGAGGTACATGACCAGTTCTTCAGGGCTTGCATTCGGGTTTCCGGTAAGTTGACGGTACTGCTGAAGATAGTAGTTCATCTCCTGACGATCTTGCGGAGTCAGGTTAGCGATGAAGTTGCTGATCTCAGCTTGCATATCTGCAGATCCATACTGGTTCATTCCCTGTTGTCCGAACCCTTGTTGTGGCTGGCCCCAGCCCATCTGAGCTGTTGCTGTTCCGGATGTGATGCAGAGTGCTGTAAGTGCGAGTGCGATAATTCGTGTGACGTTTTTCATTTGTGTATCCCCGTGTGAGTTGGCTGTTTGTTGATTGCCGGATTCTCCCGGCGACACTTCCGATACTCCCGAGAATCCAGCCCGTGACACTCCTGCTGCTTTTTTTCTGAAAACAACGGATAGGCCTACATTTCCCTGATTTTTGGACGCTTTTTCGTTCTGTCCGTGTTCGTAACAGCCACCGCCCTGCCGGTTCAGTGGGCACTTCGGCCTCAAAGGAAGGTTATCCCTACCTGTTGTAAACGACCGGTTTTCGGGGGTTTCCCGTCCTATATTTCCGCAACTGGATTCGAAGGATCAGCCAATTTTGGAGCGTAATATGTTGACCCCTTTTGCACGACGGAAGTACTCGCGACGCGGAGGAACCTCGGTCGACTACTCACTGGTCGGTGCATTCGTGTGTGCCATTTCATTGACCGCAATCTACTTTTTCGGCCGCGTTACAGACGGTCAGTTTGAAAGTATCAATCAGGAACTCGTCGTCCTTCGCAGTGACAAGGATGAAAGCGACACATCGATAGATGTAGAAGCTGGAGATGACGTGATCGTTGAGCCGCAGATCGTTGCATCGGATACCCCTGGTTTGGCTGAGCAGCCTTGGCGTACTCCCGTCATCGCTGGAATCAGCATGCTGGGATTTGCACTTATCGGCTGGATTTGTTTAAGGCCGAAGAAAGCAAGAAGGCGCAAGAACAGGGAAGAGACGGTGGCCGCAATCAACAGCTCGGAGGCGCTGAACAAGGTGCTCCGGAAACGCACTGTAATGCGGCACCGATTAATGACATCAAGCGTTGATCTGCTGCACGGGCGGGCAACCGTGGATATGTGCATGACTACCAATCTTCGGACAGCTGCTCCTGACATGACGGTCGAAGACGCAGCCAGTCAATTGCGGCAGCACGGATATCGAAGGGTTATGGTCGTTGAGAGCGACGGTCGAATGGCCGGTGTCCTCAGTCTCAAGGATTGCGGAAAGTCCGGAAAACTGGTGCGGGATGTAATGACATCCAACCCGCGTGTCGCGACGCCTGACATGACACTCAAGACAGCTCTCACCATGATTCTGGAAAACAGAATTTCCTGTCTCCCTGTAGTCGACAACGAACAACTGGTCGGTCTGGTTTCTACTTCGGACATGTTACTCGTATTCCAGTGTCTGCTCGTCCTGCTTGTCGAAATCAGCGAGGACAGATGCGAGCAGACCTGTACCAACGCCGCGGAAGTCGACATCGATCAGGCGGAACTCCTGCTTGGTGACCTGATCGAGCCTCAGAACTACGATCTGGCTGACACGATTCCCGTTCTGCCGGAAACACAGCATCAATCCATTTAGAAGACAGGATTAGACATGAACTACGATCTGGTAGTAATCGGTAGCGGACCTTCCGGTCAGAAAGGCGCTATCGCAGCGGCCAAACTTGGAAAACGAGTGGCCATTATTGAACGTACAAGGCAGAAGATCGGAGGCGTCTGCCTCCATTCGGGAACTGTCCCGTCAAAGGCGATGCGAGAGGCCATCCTGTACCTGACCGGCTTCGATCAGCGGGCGACGTATTCCGAGCGTTACGGCCGTAAGAGCCAGATCACGATGGATGACCTGCGGCGCAAGCTTGAAGACGTCATCACCCGCGAGCGAAACGTCATTCATGATCAGCTGGACAGAAACTATATCGACATCCACCAGGGAGAGGCCTCGTTTATCGATCCTCACACTGTGTTTATCAACGGAGATGGCAGGGAGTACCAGATATCCGGTGACCGCTTCCTGATTGCATCCGGTACACGTCCAGCCAGGCCGTCTCATATTCCCTTTGACCGTAAACACATTTTCGACAGTGATGAAATACTGACGATTGACGAGATACCACGCTCCATGATCGTAATCGGAGGCGGGGTGATCGGTCTTGAATACGCGATCATGTTCGCAGTCCTCGGGGTGAAGGTAACGGTGGTAGACGGTCGCGAGCGGCTGCTGGATTTCTGTGATCGGGAGATTATTGATCACCTGATGTACACAGCCAGGGGGCTGGGAATTTCATTCCGGCTCGGCGAGAGTGTAGCTTCGGTTGAGATCGTCAGAGAGAAACGAGTCGTTGTCGAACTCGAAAGCAAGAAGAGGATCGTTGGAGAGACTGCATTCTTCAGCGTAGGCCGTGAAGGTGACACAGCGCGGCTTGATCCAGAGGCTGCCGGCTTGAAGATCGGGAAACGAGGGCGGATTGAGGTCAATTCAAACTACGAGACTTCCGTTCCCCACATCTTCGGAGTTGGCGACGCAATCGGATTTCCATCACTTGCGAGTACATCAATGGAGCAGGGCCGCCAGGCAGTCAACCATATCTTCCGGCATACCGAATGTGACACCGGGAATATTCCCTACGGTTTGTTCACGATTCCTGAGATCGCTATGGTCGGCAAAACCGAGCAACAGTTGACGTCGGAGTGCGTACCTTTTGAAATCGGAGTCGCACGATTTGAGGAACTCGCGAAATCGCAGATCAAAGGCTGCGGCGACGGACTACTGAAACTCCTGTTTGAGCCGGAGTCAGGGAAGATTCTAGGAGTCCATTGCATTGGTGATTCCGCAACCGAGATCATTCACATCGGACAGGCGGTAATGACGCTCGGAGGCACTATCGACTACTTCCGGCAGAACGTTTTCAACCATCCGTCGATGGCTGAAAGCTACAAGGTGGCGGCTCTGGACGGT
>JBCCFB010000044.1:0-29527 GCA_039029995.1 Planctomycetota bacterium | reverse complement strand
GTGAACTGCTCAAAAATAATCGCGTCAGTCAGGCGGGTAAGTATCCGTAGCTGAGTCGCACGATCGAGTTGTTTGCGGTTCTGTGATCCTTCAACCCGGTTTTGAATCCAGAATCGTGCCTCTTTGTCATCGATGTGCATGAACTGGACACCGATACTGCGGCAGTACGTCTGGCGCAACTGGTTGATCAGGTCTTCAAGTTTCTTGAAATTCTTGCCGTCCACCGTTCTGGCGGAGAACGTTCGCTCCAGATCCTCGGGGCTGAGCCCGTAGCTCTCCGGATTCAGTTCGCAGTTTGTTTTCCTTGGACGCCCGAGCGGATCGATGTTGGCCTCAAGGTGGCCGCGCACGCGGAATCCACGGATGAGCTGATCAACACGATCCTGCAGCATGGCAAGCGACTTCGCCGCATCGCTGGAAATCTGTGATGGATCATGAGGCAGCGCCACAGAATTGAATTCTGCCTCCGGATCGAAGTCACCGAAGAACTGCTGCCAGTCAGAGGAAAGCGATTCAGGATCGCTGAGATAATCTTCGTATAGGCTGTCGATGTAAGCCCGGCTGAAAACGTTCATTGAGATGGGCCGGTCTCCATGACCGGCAGGCCCTGATTTTGGGTTGTGTAGAAGACAAAAGTGTTCTGGAGAGTGTCGATCCCGTCAACTTTTTCAGAATGAACCCGGCTGCAGAAGACGCAGTCGGGTCAAAGCCGGAAAGCAATTGTAGGAACGTAGTGGCACCCTTTGAAGTGCAACAGTGCGGCTATTTGTCGGGTTTCACGACATTCATTTATCGGGCCGATCGTCCCGAGATCTGAACATCGTATGTGTCCGGTCGCCGGCAAATCAGTTTGATAAGTCTGGTTGTGAACATTCCCGCGATGAGGACATGTCGTCTTATCTACGGTCGTGACCGGATATTGCGAAAAATCAGGACTGTGTTGCCCGGAATTGTGGTGCAAACGAATGAATCTCGGCAGTATTCGGGCTGACTATTGCAAACGCAGTTCAATGAAAAAACAATGGAGGAATGAGAAGAGGTCTCCATGAAACGAATGAATTGAACGGCAAACGGGGCGGGTTTACGCTCGTGGAACTGCTGGTCGTCATTGCGATCATTGGGATTCTGATCGGAATGTTGCTCCCGGCAGTCCAGATGGTCCGATCTGCCGCCAGACGAACAAGCTGTGCAAATAACCTCCGCCAGCAGGGGCTCGCACTTGCAAACTACGAGTCCACGTTTTCGGAATTCCCCGTGAGCTTTGAGGCTCCTCCCGGCGTCGTCGTCAGGGGAAGCTGGTCGATTCATGCCCGATTGCTCCCGATGATGGAGCAAGCCAATGCTTATCAGCAGATCGATTTCTCAACAGATTGGCACGATCAGGTGGGGACAGGCATCCCGGCTTTCGGAGTACCGGTCTACAGTTGCCCGTCAGATTTCAATTCCGGCAAACGGACTCAAGCCGGAGCAGACTATGTACACTCTACAAGCTACGGCTTCAGCATGGGGTCATGGTTCGTGTTTGATCCGGTTACCCGTGAGACAGGCGATGGAGCGTTTCGCGTCAACAATGCGACAAGAGCGGCTGATTTTGGTGACGGGCTGAGCAACACGCTGGCTATTTCAGACGTGAAGTCGTACACCTCCTATATTCGCAATGTTGACTCGATCGATGGGGTCTTTCCTGCACAGCCGGACCACTTCATGAGCGTGACAGGGCAGGCCAAGCTGGGACCGGGGCATGAGGACAACACCGGCCATACCGTCTGGACCGACGGCCGTGTCCACCATACCGGTTTTACAACCGTCTTCACGCCCAACACTTTTGTGGCCTACGAGTACAACGGTCATATCTACGACATCGACTACAATTCACAGCAGGAAGGTCGGGATCTCTCCCGCCCCACTTTCGCCGCCGTAACAGCGCGCAGCCACCACGCAGCCGGTGTGAACACCGCCCGCATGGACGGATCGGTTGACTTCGTTAGTGAAACGATCGACCGTATCGTCTGGCAATCGATGGGGACCGCCCGTGGTGGTGAAATCCGTACGATTGCTCCTTAAGAGTGGATCGAGTCCTTCTGCTCAGTCGCTTTTTGACGTGGTTCTATGAATCACAGTCTCTAATTCACACGGAGTGAGTACCGCACCGATAGAATACGCCCTGTTCGAACACGTACGTGTTCACATGCGCACCGTTCACATGCGCACCGTTCACATGCGCACCGTTCACAAAGGGGAGTTCGGTTGAGCCACCGTGGCAATTCAAGCGTCGAGTCCAATTTCGGGAGAAATGTCTCGTTTGTCCCTGCAATCGTTGCGCGCCCAGTGAATGTCCAGGAAGTTCTTGATCTGCTGGACGAGCATCAAAACCTTCCCGTTCGTGCAGTTGCGAGTCGGCACGCATGGAGCGAGGGTATCAAGACCAGCGGGCTGTTGTTGAGCCTCGAGAAAATCTGCGAGATACGGATCAGTGAAAACCGCGAGACTGTCTTTGTAGGTGCGGGCTGCAAGATCAAGGATCTGCTGAAGTACCTGGCCGTAGAAGGGCTCACTCTTCCCTCTGTCGGGCTCATCGACGAGCAGACGGTCGCTGGAGCGACAGCGACGGGGACTCATGGTTCGGGCAAACACAGTCTCTCGCATTATGTCGTATCAGTGCAGATAGCGCATCACGACGCCGATTCCGGGACAGCCTGCCTCACACGTCTTGATCGCGGAGATGAATTGAAGGCGGCAAGATGCTCACTCGGCGCACTCGGTGTCGTGGTTGAAGTTGAGTTGCAAGTAAGGCCTTCCTACAACGTCAGTGAATATTTGCAGAGGCACGATTCGCTCAGTCGCGTTCTTTCCATGGAGAAGGATTGTCCCCTGCAGCAGTTCTTTTTTATGCCGTGGAGCTGGCACTTCTTTGGTCAGCACCGCAAGGAAACCGACCACAAGCGCAGCCTGCTTGCGCCGCTATACCGTTTGTACTGGCATGTAGGAATCGATTGGGGATTGCATCTCGTGCTGTACTTGCTGGCCAAGATCGTTCGTGTCCGAAGTTTTTTGCGTGGCTTCTATAGATTCGTTGTTCCACTGACGATCATCAGGAACCGGAAGGTCACTGATGATTCGCACAAGATGCTTACGATGGAGCACGAACTGTTTCGGCATATCGAAATCGAAATTTTTGTGACGAGGTCGAGGCTGGAGGAGTCGCTCTCGTTTTTGAAATCGGCTCTGTCGATCTTCGGAAGCAGCACCGGGAATAGCCGGAACGAAATCGGAGTCCCTGACGATTTGCACGGAAGCTACTTTCACCACTATCCGATCTGCGTTCGCAGGCTGCTGACCGATGATACTCTGATTTCAATGTCTACCCCGTCGATAAGTAATGACGACGAGGACTGGTACGCGATCAGCCTGATCAGTCTCGAATGGATTTCTAAGCGGAACGGGTTTTTCGGATTCGCGGACTGGCTGGCCCCGGCAATGGCAACTCGGTTCGGAGCCCGTTGCCACTGGGGTAAGTACTTTCCATTGGATCGTAAGACCAATGACGTGCTTTACCCGCAGATCGAGGCGTTCCGGAAGATTGCAATGAAGTTTGATCCGGATAGACGATTCGCCAATGACTGGCTTGAGGAGACTCTCCTTTGAACCAGCGAAGCGTGGCGAGGGCCGATTAACTACTTCTCCGTGAAGACGATCACGTTGGGATTGTCGAGAAGGAACTGGTCTACTCTGGCCACCGATATTTCTTCGCAACCGGTGATGTCGAGTGCTTTCAGCTGCATCGGTGTCAGTTTGTCGAGTCCGCGGTCAGTCAGTGGACACTCGGCGACAAACAGGTGTGTGAGGGTTTCGATGTCCGTTATGTGATTCAGCTGGCGGTCATTGACCTCGAGACCGGACAGATTCAGTTGGCGTAAATGCGTAAAGTCTTTCAGGTTTTCGAGGGCCTCTTCTGTCGTGTTGGTATAAGCGAAGTCCAGCGAAAGAATGGTCCCCGCGGCATCAAGAAGCAGCCAGATTCCGTGATCGGTGACTTCCGTTCCTTCCAGATAGACCTGTTCGATTCCCGGAAGTCCGGCGATGTAGGCAGCAGCACGATCACCCGCATAGGTGTAGTCCAGCTGAATGGCTTTGAGCGATCGGGCTACCGGCAGGTCCTCGAATTCATCGTCGGCTACTGGATTGCCGGAAAGATTCAGAATGCGGATTCTCTGCCAGTCAGCGATGAATCGAATCGTCTCTGCCACATCGATATTGGAATAGGCAATGTCAAGCGTCTCAAGATTTTTCAGTGCAGGCAGGTGTTCGAATATCGAATTGTCGAGCTCGTTGTTGTTGAGCGACAGATTTCTGAGAGAGCCGAGCCGGCAAATCGTCTCAACATCATCGACCGTTACGCTGCATCCGCTCAGAGCGAGGCTGCTGAGATCCGTGTTTTTCAGCAAGGCGTCCCAGAACTTTGCGCTCAGGCGGCAATCGTAAAGCGCAAGTTGTTTGAGGCTGGGCATTTTGCCGATCGCTTCCGGATCGACCGTGTTGAAGTTGCACGAGTCCATCGAAAGCAGTTCGAGATCGGGCAGATCTGAAATGATGCCCAGCTGTTTTTCGGTCAGGCCGTCAGGCAGATAGGCTTCCCTGACGGAAATCGAACCGGCCGGCAGCGCGCTAAGGTCGTCGATTTCTTCGCGACCGAACTCTGTTTCCGCCGTAACGTAACCGCCTTCATTCAGAATCCACCGCGCTACATCCTTCTGTGAACTGGTCTGTTCGCCGGGGCCGGACGGATTGTCATTTCCGCCCTGGAACAGCAGCCAAGTTCCGATCAGGAGTCCGATCAAGCCTGCCGACGCGGCCAGCCAAGGAATCAACCGGGTAGGTTTTTTTTGTGATGCAGCAGGTGCAGGCACCTGAATATCCACGTCAGTCCCGGCTCGAAGCGATTCGAGTACGTTGCGAATTTCTCGAACCGATGAAAATCTCTCGGCCGGATTTTTGGCGAGCATTCTGGCGAGGCAGTTCCGGACTTGCTGATCGAAATCGTGTTCGTCAAGGATCTCGTCGACCGGCGTTTCGCGATGAGCCATGAGCGTCTGCACCGGGCCACGCCCGTCAAACGGCGGCTTGCCGGTGAGCAGGTAGTACCACGTGCAACCCAGGCTGTAGATATCTGAAGCAACCCCTGCCGTACTCGCGTCGAGGGCTTGTTCGGGAGACATGTAGCTGATTGTGCCCATGGGCATACCCGTACCCGTCAAGTCAGACTCCGAAAACGACTCGTCGATCGATTGCTGCTTCCAGCGCGCAAGACCCAGGTCCAGAAGCTTGGCAGTACCTTCATTGCTGAGCAGAATGTTGGAAGGCTTGATGTCGCGATGCACGATCCCGGCATCATGAGCCGCTTCGACAGCACTGCACGTGTCGAGCATGATTTCGATCGCCTGTTCGGAAGGCATCGGGCCTGATTCCCGGATGACTTCGGCCAGATCGTCACCATCGATCAATTCCATTGCGAGGAAGCAGTTGTCATCTTCCTCGTGCGAGTCGTACGCCGTAACGATGTTCGGATGACTGACCTGGGACACGGCTTTGATTTCACGAAAGAAGCGGGCCCGTCTGTCGTCAGAGGCGACGAATTGTCCAGGCAGTACTTTCAAAGCAACTTCGCGATTCATGGATGTATGTCTTGCACGGTAGACGACCCCCATTCCACCGGCACCGATTTTGTCCAGAACGAGGTAACGATCCAGCTTTAGCGGTCCTTGTTCTCTTCCGGCAAGGACAGCGGTCTGCCATGCGGTCAGTAATCCGGCTTCCACAATCTTCTTGCCGAGTTCTTCGACGGAAGCCCCGGCAAGGAATTCCGGAGTCGCAATCTCATTCTTCAGCCGCTCGATGGCCGGATCATTCAACAATCCGCTGGTGATGACAGCTTCGATGAGTTGTTGCGGGCTTTGCAGCTCGCGATCGATGAAAGTCTCAATTCCGGATTCACCGGGAAACATGGTTTCATCAAACAGCCAGCTGGTACTGCTGAGTTCACGAAGGCGAAGTTTCAGTTCGTCGATAAGCTCGGGACATTGAGCGCAGAGTTGTTCAGGCGAAAGGTCGCGGCCCTCCTGTCTGGCGATTTCCCAGTCGACCAGTAATTCGTCGATCTTAGATTGCAACTGAAACTCCGCACGACAGTGGCTGCCGTCACGGGCGGGTCACTTTGCACCCTCGTCCCGCTGGCAGATTGAACGATCTTTTTTCTTTCGCTCCTGGTCGGACAGCATTTTAAAAAGAAGCTCCCTGGCCAGATTCAACCTTCGAATGATAGTGCGCCGAGAAACGCCGATCAACTTTGCTGCTTCCTGCTGCGTCAGACCTGTGTACCAGACCAGCTCAAATGCCTCGCGTGGTTCGTCCGGCAGAAGCTCCGTTGCCTTGTGAAATTCTGTCCAGTCCTCCAGGGACTCCGGTGGACTGGCGATCCGGTCAACGATACCCCCCGGATCATCTGCTGCTCGACCCCCGTCTGAATGATGGTGTGCTCCGTGACCGTAAACACCGTAATAGTGTCTTGCGAGGTCAATCAGAGTGCGTCGGGTTTGAACCGCAGCAAGACCGATCAGCCCTTTCACGGAATCCGGCTGAGTCTGTGTCAGACTTCGATGCAATCTGATAATTGAAGCCTGGAGAACGTCGTCAGTCTGCTCCCAGCGTTTGACGTGCGGGTAACGCCACAACATTTTGCGGACCAGCTGGTAGAAACGGTTCTGGAACCGTACCAGTAGACTCGCAAGCGCATGCTCGTCTCCTGTTTTGACCTGCTTGAGCAGGTGCTGCAAATCGGTGATCGTCTGATCCGACAACTCCATGTCACAAGTCTACCCGAAAGCGCGACAGGTTGAAGTCTTCACACGCATGAGAGCCAGGATAAGTGCTTCGCTGCGGTTACGCGAATCAGGCCGCTTTTGCAGGTCATGCACTTTTTCGTCGGGAAACGGCTAAAATAGACCTCGATCTTTTTCATTCAATCCGGATTACGGCTTGCGCCTTGGTGCTTTGCGTCAGCGTGGCTGGGTGTTAGTCAGTTAGCCGGGATTGACCGGTAAAAGTCGTACTCTTCAGTTGTGATTCTTCTCAGCGGCGTTTCGAAATCTAACGATGTCTACTAACGACGACACATCGGCTACAGGTATTCCTCGCGATCGGCGCATGCTCAATTCGTCAGCGTTGAGACAATGCCTGGTGACTGCTGCGGCTGTCGTCGTGTTAGTTGTCGCTGCGATTCCGCTTTTCTTTTCGTCCCCGGCTCCTGAGCCTGCGGTTCGTTCACACGTACGGGGGCGCGTGATCGGTGAAACCATAACAGCAACTGGGGAGGCCGAAATCGCAGAACGCATTGAGTTGCTCTGGAACCAGGTTCGCCTGATGGTTAAGGATCAGGAATGTTTCAACAGTGGAGCAACCGAGCAACAGATTGAAGAAGTGGAGCACATGCTGGGTGTCCGATTGCCACCGGACTACCGGGCGTTCTTGAAAATCTGTAACGGGCAAAGCAAATGGTCCTACCACGGATTGCATCCGATGCCGCTGAGCACTTCGGATCTTGCAACCTCCCTGTATTCACACATTGACTATCTGCCTCGCTTCGACCAGCCGCAACGAATCGGCATATACCCCGATCGCGAGTATCCGGATCAGGTCGAAGTCGACAACTGGCACCCTTCTTTGATGGTGATCGCAAACATCGATGGAATCGGTTACGTTCTGGAGCTGGAATCAGGAAGGATTCTGCATTGGGACCACGACGGCTGGTCGTTCCGCTATTGCTTTGAAAGCTTCGAAGAACTGCTCAAAGCGACTATCGAAAAAGGACCCGACGAGAAAGGTTTCGTGCACTGGTGAAAATCCGGTTTTCTTTCAAAACGATGTTCTACCTGATGGCAGTGATCGCTTTGCTGCTTGCCGGGTACGTGTTGCCGGAAGTGAGCCGGCTGCGCGCTGAGGGATACTGCCGCGAGCTTTGGGGAATGTCTCACTACGGAGATGGCTTTGACAACGACGCCTATCTGTGGAATCGCAATAAAACACTCGAACCGGTCGAGGGCATTGGAGCATCGCTTTTTGGCGAAAACTATCGTCGCAAGATCGTCTGGGTCGGTGTTAGAAACAGGCTTATCGAAGATCCGCCAACAGATGAAGAGGCGAGCAGACTGACAGAAAAGCTGTTGACCCAGACGCACGGACTTGATCACCTTGAAACGCTGATTCTGACGCGGGGCTATCCCGTCACATCAAGAGCCATTCAAAGCATGGGACGGCTTCAGAGTTTGCGTTTCGTAAATCTGCATTCCGCTGAAATTGACGACCGCGCCGTTGAAGCGATCGCCGGCATGACAAACCTCGAAGTCCTGGTGCTGGAGGCGTCGCAAGTGACAGCCGGCAATTTTGCACCTTTGAATCGCCTGGAGCATCTGGCGTGGGTCCAGATTATCGAGGATCCCGATCATGAAGGCGGATTCACCCGTGAAGCGATTGATTCACTTCGCCAGGCGGCAGCCGGGGCCTACGTGACCACTCAGGCCGGAGCGCAATATCGGATTGAAAACCGTGCTGAGATTCGCCGGCGGCGACGAATTGAACGTCTGCAGGAACACGACGATGAGCAGCCGGGTGACGAGCAAATTGCCGAAGAACAGGGTACTCAAGGAGGTGTTGAGGACGTGGGCCAGCAGTGATTCACGGGACCGTAATGGCCGTTGAATAACCGGCACAGTCGTAATGAGCGGCACCGACAGCAACCACGCCAAGGTGCAAATCAATTAGCTCGTGAGTACAATGAAATTGCAGCTGCATCCGGCTGCACAATCTCTTACATATCCACAACTCTGATCGCCTCCGGCGATTCCAGATATCCCTGACCGGCTAATCGCCGCGGAGCCACGATGCCACTGGTTGCCACCTGCCCGAAATGCCAGGCCCGTTACCAACTCAAGGATCAGTTTGCCGGGCGACAAGTCCAATGCCCGAAATGCCAGCATAAGTTTGTCGTGCAGGCGACACCTGTGCCTGCCGGCGCTGCAGCCGCAGCGCCCGGTGGTGCTGCACCCGCACAAGCTGGAATGGCCGCACAGCAACAAGCAGCCCAACAGCAAGCAGCGCAGCAACAAGCAGCACAGCAACAAGCAGCACAGCAACAAGCAGCACAGAGAGCCGCACAACAGCGCGCCATGCAGCAGCAACACGCTGCTCAGCAGAAGGCCTACAAAGAGCAACTTGCAAAACAAAAGGCTGAAGCCGCGAGAAAAGCCGCTTCGGCACCGCAGCCTGCCGCGGCTAAGTTGAAGCAGTTCGGACTGGACGGCCCGGTAGGAAGACCGGCAGATATTTTTTCTGAACCGACTCCGCCCGGCGGTGACCCGCTGGCCAATCACATCATCCAGGATCCGGGTTTCGTATTGCCCGAACAGGAAGCAGCAGAAGAAAGCCCTGTTGAGCAACCCGTGGACGAAATTTCCGCGATGCTTGAGAATCCGCACATCCGTGAGAAGGTAAAACAGCGCGGCAAGGTTTCGTTGATGAAGCCGTCCGATTATGGAGTGACGCGAATTGCACTGCAGATTGTCTACAACAGCTGGCTGGCAGTCCTGCTGCCTTCGGCAACGACAATTCTGATGTTTATCGTGCTCGCGATCGGGGCCTACTTCGGAGCCATTCTGATCCCGCCACCGATTCTGCTGATCATTCTGCTGGTCGTTTATGGCCTGACCATGATGGGCTTGCTCGGCGTATTTGTCGGGCAGTGCATGTGTTGTGCGGCGCCCAATCGCAACGAGAAGTTGTTTGCGTGGTTGAGCATCGGCGCTTTTGTCGGCGGTTTCGGCCTGATGATCACCGGTCTCGTGTTTTCTTTGACCGGCGATTTGTTGTCACAAGTCGTGGGCGGACTGATGATTCTGGTCGGTTATCTGATTCCCGCGACCTCTCCGATGTTCTTCACGTTCTTCTGTCGTTCGATCGGACAGAACATCAATTCGCGGGCTGTAACGTCTGCCGCCAAAGACTCTTTGATAGCTCAAATCGCATTCGTCGTGTCGATATTCGTTTACATCGGCCTCATCATCGGGCTGGGGATTTTGTTCGGGGCATTCGACCAGGTCCAGGCTGAGGACTCTACGGGAGTTTCACTTGAGACTCACCAGAACATCATCCTGTTCGCGATCAACGCGGTGTTCCTGATGATCTCGGTTTACGGCATCTACACTTATCTAAGTATGATGAACACAACGATCGACAAGTTGAAAGCATAAACCCCGGTGAGTTCTCAATCGCAGGAAAGGCGATTGAACGAACCGTTTTGCGTAGCGAGTTAAAAAAAGCCTCTCTTCACGATGAAGAGAGGCTTTTTGTTTTTCAAGCAATGTGAGTCAAACGGCCTAGCCGTTGATCGAGCTGAGCGATTTCTTCAAACCCGATTCGAACGATTCGACGAGTTCAAACTCTTCCGCGTCGATGTCGTATCCTGCGAATACGTCATCGCGGTCAACTCCTGGAGAACTGTCCAGTTCCGTGGTGCCGGAAAGAGAGCCCAGACGCTGTAGCGGTGATACTGATTCAGGATTGACCGTCACAGTTGTCGTATCAACCGGACTCCATGGTGTGTTGTCGAACGGAGACTGATTAGCAGTCAACGGATTCGACTTGCCGTTCTGAGGAGTCTCGCGAGGGCTCACTTCTGTGATGCCGATACCGGAAACGTTCACGGTGTTGATGAGTCCGGAAAGACCGTCAAACTCGATCGTCAGTTGGCCGTCATTGACCGTCGCGACATATGACCTTGTCACGTTCAGTCCTCGAAGTGGAACAAACGTGTCCGCCGAGCCCTCAATCGTGACTCGCATCGCATCAGTCTTTCTGACAACGCCGAGGTGAACGTCGACGTTGTATGTGCCGTTGGCCACATCAACGAGGAAAGTACCGTTTTGCATTTGAGCCAGTTCGCGTGTCAGCGGTGTGCCCGCACCACGGTCGATCAAGGTAACGTTTACAGGCGTCTGCCAACCGTATCCGACTCCGGCATTGTACGCCTGGTCAGCATGAGGAACGTAAGTGCTCCATACCGTCTGACCGGCAGGCCCGAAGTCAAACCCGTCCGGAGTAATAATGTCGTCGCCATTGTTGATGAAATATTCACCCGCTCCACCATTGGTGCCGACGCGCAGTACGTAGGTGCCATTGAGTGAGGCGGTGTGTGATATCTGCGACGAGTTCGATCCGACAGACACGCCGTTAGGATCGATCAGTTCCATCACCAGGTCACTGGCGCCGCCACCAAGGTCAAGGCCATTCACAAAGTGGAATGGACCCATGCCCGGTAGAGTGGCAGTCAGGTCGATCATCTGTCCGGCAACGGCATCAATGCCGAAGAAGTCATCCGATCCCGGTACGTTGAATTGCAGGTTGTCCATTGGCGTGACGTCGCCACCAACACCTGCTGCAATCACATAGGCGATATCTGCGGACGGGCGGGTGATTGTAATCGTCTCACTACCGCCGGTTGAAATAGAACCGCTGACAACTTCGTCAAGAAGATTTCCACCGGCGTCATACGCACGGAGGAAGCCAACGTCTGACGCGTCATCGGATCCGACATCAATCGAAACAGTCGCCTGCAAAGAACTGAAGTCCGCGCGGAGCTCGTTGGAACCTTCATTCCAGCCGGACGCGCCGGTTGCCGACGGTCCGAACACAATCGTACCGGTCGGTGCACCAAAACCTGCGGTCGCTCCGAACACGCTTCCACCGGACACGTTGTTGCTGAGCGTTACGGTGGAGAATACGGTGTCAAGAACTGTACCCGGTGCATAATCATCAGGCTCCAGTTGAGCGACAGACGATTGAGAGATGTGACCGAATACGCCGCCGACATCTGTGATGTCCATCGGGCTGCCAGCCGAATCGTTTGGCTCGAAATCAAAATCAGCGTTACGCATGACCATCATGTTGTAACGCGCGTTACCGCCGGTCAGACGAACGTAGTAGGTGTCGTCAACTCCGTTGACCGTAGTGTCGGTGTACTGGGCGATCTGACTACCGATGTTGGCTGTCGGTGTTCCCGTTGCAAGAAGAGTGCCGCCGGCGTCATAAAGTTCGGCGAGGACTGAACCACCACCGGATACGGTGCCCGCTGCAATCGAGAACTTCTCGCCGTCCGAGACATCAAACTTGTACCAGTCAGCTGATGTGTCCGGCGTCAGGATCTGAATCTCATCGTAGCCGCGACCGTCAGTGGTCAGTTCGAAGTTGTCGTACTGCTGGAACTTGATCTGGAATCCTGCTCCCAGCGTCAGACCGAATGTCGTCGCAAGTGAGTTCAGGTCGAACAGTTCAGGTGTCCAGTCAGAAACGGAAGTTGCATTGAGGATGGTGTACCAGTTGATGCCATCGTCACTGATGGAGACTCCATCACCGTCTGCTGATCCGGTAAAGCTGGCTGGCAACGAGTCTTCTTCGTCAGACCAGTCCATGTGCTCAAACGCAAGCAGCGGGTTCGCGACGCCGGTCAGGTCGACTGTCCAGATCGCTTCGTTGTTTACGTAATTCGAATCGGTGTTCGAATCCATCACAAGTGCATTTGCGCCGGCAGCTGTTCCGAAAGCGCCGGTCAACTGAATTCGACCGAAAGTGTTTGTCGAACTTGTCGTCCAGCCTGCACCGAAGGAACCACTGTCGAAGTTCTCAGTGATGACAGGTGTGCCCGAAAGCGCCGGCAGAGTTCCGACGACGGAAATGCGACCACTTGAACCGTAGGTCATTTCATCGCCGGTCAGATCCTCAGCCGTAGCTTGAGTATTGTTCTCGCCAATCACTTCAAGTTCGTAGGCTGCGTTGAGCATCACGCCACCGGAGTAACCACCGGTGGTCGCCGTGTCACTGCTGACATCAATCTGGTAGGTGCCTGCTGTGTCCACGGGTACACTGTTAAGTACTGCCAGTGAGTCAACGCCGGTGACCGTGCCGATGACCGAACCACCGGGGCCGGTTACCGAAATCACCGGGTTCATGCCGGGTTGTCCAACGACTCGTACCGACAATGTCTGACCGGCATCGAGATCGATGGTCTGGAAATCGACTTCCGTTCCAGATGCAAGTGAGCCGGCGAAGGCACGCTCATAGGCGAATGAGCCTGCCGGTGACAATGCTACCGGCGGAGGTGGCTCTACGGTAAATGTCAGTGAGAAGTCGTCTCCGCCGGTACCGTTTCCGTCACCATCAAGGGCGGTGCCGAACGGGTTGGTCAGGCCGCCGGAAACAACACTGACTTGGTACAGTCCGAATCCAAGCGGGCCACCGGCAAACTCGATCTGAATCGAGTTACTTCCGCCCATGTAGTTGTTGAGTACCGTGGTCGGCACGTTGACGTCGTCCGCGGTTCCCAGAATCTTATCCGGTCCGGCTTCAATCACGGCATAGTTGGCTGCGTTATTTGCAGTCGCTGGAGCCATGAACTGATCAAAACGGATGTTGAAACCGCTGACCGCCAGGTCGTTGGTCGAAGATCCGTCATCCGGAAGACCATCCAGTGTCGTGATCTGCGGAGCAGCCAGAGTTTGCGAAAAGGCGTTATACGGATTCACGCGACCGGCACCGAGTTCGCCTTCAAAACCGGGGTTCAAAGCGTCGATGTTATCTGCAGTTCCGAGTAGCTGGGCGACGACCTGATCACGTGACCATGTAGGGTTCTGCGACCAGATAAGAGCTGCAACGCCGGCAGCGTTCGGCGCCGCCATACTTGTTCCGGATTTAGTACCGTAACCATTGGAGGTAACCGTTGAGAATACGTCCGAGCCGGGAGCCGAGATGTCGGTCTCAGTACCGTAGTTGCTGAAGCTGCTGCGGAGGTCACCTGAGTCGGTACTGACTACCAGCAGGGACTGTTCAAATACGGTACGCGCTGTGTTGTTTGAGTTCCCGTTACCTGCTGAGTTGAAGTGGATCCGGTCGTTGTTCCAGATGTACTGGTAACCGGCTGTAACCACAGGGTCACCCGCCCAGCCGTCCATGTTGTAGCTGGTCGTGATGATGTGTGCACCGTTGTCTACTGCATAAACAAAGGCTTCGTTGATTACCGCGGCAGTCCAGTCAGCACTGACATAGTCATAGAACTGCAGAGGCATAATCGTCGAACCACCGGACGTGCCCGCGATGCCGATTCCATTGTCCGTCGTACCGGCCGCAATACCGGCAACGTGTGTACCATGGTCGTGCGAGACCTGTTCCGGGTTCGGATTGTTGTTCGCGTTTACAAAATCCCAGCCGTCAGCATCATCAACGTATCCGTTGAAGTCGTCATCGAGCAGGTTGCCGGGGATTTCACCGGTGTTGGACCAGATGTTCGCGGAAAGATCGACGTGTGGAAGATCAACACCGTCGTCCGTGACTCCAATGATGATCGAGGGATCTCCGAGCGTGAAATCCCACGCGAGGTCGTTCTGCATCAATGGATGATGATACTGCGATCCGTAATCGGGGTCGTTCGGAATGTACTCGATCGGGCTTTCGGTTTGATAGAAGTTCGGTGAACTCCACATGACGTTGGCACTCAAGTCGAGCTGCTGCATTACATCAATTATGTCAGCTCCAGGGCCCAGGTTGATTTTGACCAGTGAGACACTCGTGTCCGTATCAAGGTCAGTCGTAAACATTGTCCGTTCTGCCTGAGTGCCCTGAACGCCAGTCAGGATTTCCCAGTTGAGCTGGGCGACCAGTTCGGCCGAATTGTAGACGGATGCCGGGATCTCGACGGCCACTACCAGCTCGCCTTCGATGAATGGCCGGTGCTGGGCACGCTCAACCATCTGGTCAACTGTCACGGCATCATGCGAAAACACGTCGTATATCGGTGCAGGCTCGAATGCCGACGCCATGATGTCGCCGGCAAGAAGATTTCTGGCTTCCAATGCCTGATAATTGAACAGGCCCTTGCGCCGATTCTTCGAGGAGTCTGGTTTCTTATGTTTACGTGCCACTATCTAAGTCCTTATTCTTTGGGGCCGGATGGCGGATTAGCAGTACTTAACATTACAAATCACACCGGTTTCGAAAGCAAGCAATCGCCGGACTCGGATAAGCCAGAGATAGGGAAAGCAATACCGATTGATTACCGGCTCGACCTGTGGTTGGAAAAACAGGCGAAATGCCGGCGAATTCCGGCAATTGAACGTTGTTGACGTATTTCGGTAGTAGAGCTGTAAACGCGAAAAGCCGCTTGAGAACTTCAAGCGGCATTGGCAACTGCGTTGGATTGCGCAATTCAGCTGAGGACGGATTCGTACATTTCCTCGTTGAACCCGACGACAAGTTTCTTCCCGATCCGAAGAGTCGGCGCCCGAAGGTTGCCGGTTGGTCCAAGCGTGACGGCAAGCATGTCGTCCAGCGCAGGCGCATCTTTCTTGATGTTGAATTCAACAATTTTTTTGCCCCGTGCCGCGAGAAGATGCGAACAGCCTTCAATCAACCCGGTGGCCTCATCACGCCCGTGAGTCTCTTTTTTGGCATCAACAAGTGTCGTGGGCTCAATTTTCTTCTTCGCAAGAAACTCCTGCGCTTTTGTGCAGCTCTTTCATCCCTTGCGATGATAGTACCAGTTAACTTTGGCCACGAATGACTCCTTTTCTCTTTCAGTCTTGTGGTGGAACGTTTTGTTTTTGTGGTAGGAACGGTCCGTGACCGATGTCAACCGTTTCACTTCTGCTGACTTAACTTCAGCAAGTTTAACTCAGCAAGTTTAACAAAGCCGCTCACCTTGCGGAGTCGCATTGCGAACAGATCAGCGGCGATCAGAAGTCCCCGGTTGTGCCGCATTCATTTCGATTACTGCTCGATCGTACTGTTCCCGTACTGAGGGCAACATCCGCAGGTAGTTCCTGTAGTAGATTTTTTCGAGTACTTCCTGCGGCAGTCCAACTCCGTAAATGTGCCATAGCCCCTGAGGAGGCGGGGATTTTTCGGAATAAGGAAAGTACTCATCATTGGTTTCCAGAAAACGCCAGTAATAAGAGAGCCGGAGTTCCGGCCATGGACCATCCGTCCCGAACAGAACGCGGTCCTGATAGCGGATAAGGAATTCGCGGGCGGTAAAGGGCTGCCGGCCCATTTCTCCGATTCGTGACGCGAACTCCACGACAAGATTCGGGTAACTGTCCAGCCATTGCCCGACGGTGGCAAGGTCCTCTGAGTTCCCGGCAACATGAGCTCCGATAAAGACGGTTTCCCGGTGGCGTTCGATGACGCGGTTACGCGCAAGCAGCAATTCTTCGCGAGACGGAAATTCATCCCCGTGAAAACTCCAGTCCGGATGTCGCGAAAGTTCCTCGTACCGCTCGTTAGTTTCGTCGATGGGAAGAAAAAAAGCTGCGGGGTCGCCGGTGTGGATAATGATCGGCATTCCGAGTTCGCCGCACGTACTCCATATCGGGTCGAACTGGCGGTCGTCAATTCGAATCAACTCACCGGACGCACTTCGATAACCCAGGCCGAATTGTTTGAAGAATTTGACTCCGGCGATGCCGTTCTGCTTTGCAACCTTCAACTGCTCGCAAACCGTATGGACGAATTCCGGCTGATTACATGCCCATGTTGATGGCTGGTCCTCGACTCCGTCTCCCTGAAAGTCGATATTGGCGAAAACGATGAAACGATCCTTGTATTTTCGATGAAGAAAATTCATGTGATCGGTTTCCGTTCCAAGCCGCGCGTCGAGGCTGACGCAAATTGCGATCCGGTTCCGGTTCATCACTTGTACGAATTCGTCCAGTCGCTCGTCATCACCGCGAAGTCGAAAACCAAAATGAGTATGGGCATCAATAACCGGAACCGCAGCGTGTGTCAGCTCCGTCGCATTGACTCTCAAAGTCGGTGTGGGATCAAAACGATCGATTGTCATCGGCTCAAACAGGTCATCCTGTGAGCCCTCCCCGACGTTTGATTCTGTTTGTTCCTGTTCGGTTGCTGCTGCAATCGAATCGGCAGACCGAGAGGGTTGCTCCCGGGCCCACGCCGTAATGCTATTGTTGAGCACGACCGCGACGACCACGAGCAGCCAAAGCGCGAGGAGTAGTCGGGCGGGATGATTGCCGGATTCACGCATGTTTGAACACATCTTCTGGAGCTGGAGCGTTGTGGTCATATTTGTTGCGTTCACATTGTTGTGACGCAGAACCGCTGGTGACACCCGCGGTGAGGCTGGCTGCCCGCGGGATCGTCCGGGGCAGTATACTCATTGTCTGTCCACCGGGATTCAGGGGAAGTCTTCTTGATTCGTTTTAGTCTGCAGCAGCTACTACTGCTGATTGTTCTCGCTGCCATTTTCGGCGGCTACCTGACGTCGGCTTCCAGCCGGCCGTTTAACTTTATCGTTACTGATGTTGCTGTGTCTTCGGATGGCGGCCGCTTGTTGTGCGCCGGTCCGCAGGGCGTTCAGTTGGTTGATCTTGGTTCAGGTTCAAGCAGGCTGGTGCGGTTGAACTCAGAAAACGCACCGATGATTTTCGAGGCGGGCACGGATTTGAAAGCCTGTTTTGTTGATGAAGATACATTCGCTGTCGTTTCTGATTCCTCCGGACAGGAATTGACGCTGTATTCGTTTTCGAAGGGGGAAGCGATCCGTCAGACGATGGTCATGCCGAGGTTCACTCAAGGTTCTGCTGATGTGCAGCTTGGAAAACACTATGCGGCCTTCTGGGGGGATAGAACCTACTCGTTTTATGAAATGTCGAGTGGCCGGAGGATTCCGTTTCATCGTGACTTGAACGCACGAGTCGAATGGTGTTCAACAAATCCATCCGGAAAATTCGCCTTGATGAGGCTTGAGGCCGGAGGCGACCGTGTTTTCGCATTTATCGATCTGGAAAAAGGGACGGTCCAACAGCAATGGGGAGACTACTTGAGCGGCGAGGGCTATCGTTACGGCGCCTGGTTGAATGATGATGGTAGCCGCGCGCTGATCGTAAGCATGAATGCCTATGCGCTGGTCGATACCGGAGACGGTTCGCTGATCCACCGTTCCGGATTTGTCGACACCACAGGTGGATCGAACGTGTCTCTTTCTGACGATGGACGAACCTTTTCTATCGTCGGCAGCATCGAAACTCCTGTGATGGTAACTATCGATGCCGTTACGGGTGAAACGCTACGTACCGTTGAACTCAGCATAAGTTCGAGCGAAGGCTCCGGGCTGCGGTCAAGCCCGGTTTGTTTTTCACCGGATGCAAAAAAGTTGTACATCGCCAATCCCATGAGCGATGCCGGTGTCGTCGTCTACGACACTGAAACAGGAAAATCCATATCGAAAGCCGGTCGATTTCCACGGCTCCTGCTGCCCATACTTTTTACCGGTTTGTTTCTGGCATGGGCGGCTGTCTGGGGATATTCCGAAAGACGCAGTCGCGCCCGGGCGGAACAGGAGAAACAGCAGGCAACAGACGAAACTCCCGATCCGTTTGCCGATGAACCCGAAATTGTCGAAGCCGTCGAAGTTGAGCAGCCGGCGCGGAAGCTCCCCTGGTGGATGCGCAACATCGAGAGTTCGCTGACATCGATACGCGTACTGATGGGGTTCGGCGGAGTGGTCGCCATTCTGCTGGCGATTGTTCCCTCATACTTGCGACACGACCCGCGATTCTACTTTTTCACTCCCACTGATTTTGTCAGCCTGCTCCAGATCTGGACCATTTACGGACTGATCGTAGGCGTCTGGGCTGTTGCCGCCGCATTTGCCGGATCCAGAAAGCTGCTTAGAACGGTCGCGGCTTTGCAGATTCTGAACCTCGTTAATTGCGATGTGATCAACGGGATCATGGGAATCGTCGAAACCGTGATGCTCAACATGCCGGTCCTGCGCCGATTCCTCGACGGGCCTGACAATCAGTAGCTTTCAAAGTCGTAACTGCAAGGTCGTAAATGTGTGAGGGAACAGGGTTCGACAAAGTCGATGACTGTCTTCGCTATTCCAGGCCTTCAGCCCACAGCCGGAAGCTTCCGAGGCTTCTTGTACCGCGGCGGGCGCACAGAAATCGAGGCAGCTTGTAGTCATTGAAGAGGTCGTAGTCGGGGCCACCCCATTGCTCAACGAACTCCGAACGAGGCATTTTGTCTTCCGCAATCGATCCCGGCGGGAGAATGTACTTTCGGGCATGCCATAGCCTGTCCTCTCCTTTGACGAACTCCATACGTGCCGCCTCGATCCGGTAGCTGAAAACAAACTTCTGCTTGCCGCTCCACATCAGGCTGTAGGTGACTTCCGTCTCACGCGGTTGTTCAAGGAAAGCTCTTAGAGTGACTTCGGCATTCTGTGAGGGGAGGAATCCGTTTTCCTGAATACGGCTGGCAAGCACACCGTAGATTTCGCCTCTACGTTCCACCGGAAGCCCTGAAACATCAATAGAAACGGGGTCGCCTGACTGCAAAGCGATTATGTCTTCGTTCCGGTAAATTTCATCAAGTTCATGTGCCAGTCGAGCAACGGGAACATCAAAGCTCCGGAAAACAAATTTATCGCGATCCTGCTTCGACTTCACAACGCCCCAGAGCTCTCCCTGCATCGGCTTGAGCCATCTTGCAGCTGAAAAGGTCCAGACAGGAATCGGGGAGTCAATTGAGTAGAGCCGCTCGTGGCAATAAAGGTAGTCGCCGAACCAGGCAATTTCTGACATGAGCTCCATCCCTCGAGAGGATGAAAGAGATTCAATCATCGTTTCGCGGGCGACAAGTTCCCGGGTGTCGAAAACCAGTGTTCTTCTTTTCCCTGAAATCGCGAGTTGTCTGCCGCCGGGCTGAAAAGCAAGGGCCGCATCTTCAGGCAACTCACCAACCAGATTCGAAGCGACAACTTCAAGGGAGTCTGGATCGAGTAGAGAAACACGCTGGTCGGTCAGGAACGCAATCTTGTTTCCGTCCGGAGTCAGCGCAGGAGTTCCTTTCACACCGGTTACCACTCCGCGACGCTCAAGATTGCGCACATCCCAGATATGCAACTTGCCGTTTTTGTTCAACGTGGCGATATGATCGCGGCCTGCAAATTCAGCCCAGATGATTTCAAACTCGGGATTGAACTCCTGTTTGCTGGCTGAAGAGTCGACCAGCGGTTGCCACTTTTCAAATTCAGGAACATTGGTCCCGTCTACTTTTCTACCGATGAACAGCGTCTCTCGTGCAGAAAGAACACCGTCTTTTCTTGTAAAGATACTGGTATGTCCGTCCCTGTGAATCGCGTACGGAGAAACGAACTCGTCGAGCTTCCACCGCGCCAGACCGCGTCCCGATCTGACGTCACACACCAGTCCAACGGTAACTTTGTTATCACGTTCGGTCTCGTCCAGATAAGTCAGAATGGCTGTCCCCGAATTAGCGGCTACTACTCCACCCCAGATTCGGAATTTGTCAGGCAGAACACTGCTGAGATTTACCGGTCTGGATACGGCAGCAGGTTGCTCGACCCCGACGTCCCAGCCGGTCCGGCTCTCTTCAGGAAGAGGAATCTCGTCCGGTTCCGTTTCGACAATGTCAGCGGTAACGCTCGAGGACTCACCGTTTAATGCTGACTCGACCTCGGCAAATTGACCGCGAAAATGCCAGCTCAGAAATATGGTGCCTAGAAAACAGCAGACGAAAAACAGCTTTAATGCGTTCATCATTGTCAGACTTTCTTAATGCTGTGCCATGATTCGAGGATCTGGATCTGCAGGACCATAATCCTCCGACCGGAGACTGTTTCAGAAGTTAAGTCAGTCCGGGCACCTGTGATCGGGTGTGCCGGGCAATTGCACTCCAACAGCGGGGTCGCGAATCCGATTCTGCGGCTGGCCGGATTTGTAGCGCCAAAGTACGCCAAATGGATCCGGTGGTTCAGGTTGCGCCGGATCTACAAGTTTTGCGGTTGGGCGTTCTGACTTTGGTTGCTGAGTATCCGGCAACAAGCCGCGGAAGCTCCACGGGAAGCTACATTTGCCGGCATCGCGCAAGTACGGAATAGATCTCTTCTTTCGTTTCACTGTGATGCTCCATCACAAGGCTCAAAACGCCCTATTCCCAACAGAGAACGTCAGGTCACCGATGTCACTTTATCCACGATGGATGCTGGTCATCCTTGTAGCGCTTGTGCAGTTACTCGCGTTTCTCGCGGTGCACCTCTGGATCGCGGATAACACCCTGCGGGAACACGCAAGTCTGCTTGTTCAGAGCACGCAGTCGGAAAACCGGATCGTGATGGAAACTGCGATGTACCGCGTTCTGCGTCTGTCACGCGCCGATCGTTCCAGTTCGGGACGTTTGAAAATCGAGATCGCTGGAATCGCGCGAACGGACCAGAGTGGCATTGCAATCATCAACGCACGGGACGGTTCGCAAATCTGTGAGTCGGTTCCGAAGTCGGATTTGCTTCTCGATGACTCTGAAGTCGCTCGCCCCGAATGGGACTGGAGCGAGACGATCGTTGAAACCGAACTTGAGAATCGGGACAACGCTGTATCGCTTGTTGAACGGTTGAAAATCGAAGGAGGCGAACCGTTCTCGTGCTCAGTGATCGACGGCAATCAGGCTCGACTGATTACGGCCCGCTCGATACCTCAATCCAACCTCGCGTTGATTGTCTACAAGGACCGTTCAACAACATTCCACTCGGCTTTTGACGATACTTTTTATTCACTCCGAAGAATCGGTTTTGGAGCCATCCTGCTCATTGGTGTCGTCGGCTGCGGCCTGATGATGTCCATGCTGACCAGGATCGGAAAACGGATCAACAAGATCAGCGGCCAGCTGGAAGGGCAGGTCGAGGCACGTACCCGCGAAATTCGCAGAACGCAAAGCGCGATTATTTTCGGACTGGCGAAACTTGCCGAATCAAGAGACAACGACACCGGTGACCACCTGGAGCGAATCAGCAGGTACGTTTCGATTCTGGCAAGCGACTTGCGTGGAAAGTATGACGAGATCGACGAACGCTATGTTTCAGATCTCGAACTGGCATCATCTCTACATGACATTGGAAAGGTCGGTATTCCCGATTCCATTCTCCTGAAGCCCGGCAGGCTGACGACAGCTGAAAGGGATGTAATGGAATTCCATACTGTCATCGGCGGCGAATGCCTCGAAGCAATCGAACAAAGACTCGGCGAAAACGGATTCATGCAACTGGCTCGCGAAGTAGCCTACCACCACCATGAGCGCTGGGACGGAACAGGTTATCCGCATGGCCTGTCCGAAGAAGCCATACCGTTGGCAGCGAGAATTGTTGCGGTAGCCGATGTCTACGATGCCCTGACTTCGAAACGACCCTACAAGCGCGCGATGAGCCACATGGAGAGTCGTGGCATTATTGTCTCAGGAAGCGGGCAGCACTTTGACCCCGAAGTCGTTGACGCATTTCTGCGTCACGAAGATGAATTCCTCGAAATCTCTGTTGAGCAACAGGGGGTTTCGGACGAAGAAGCAACATCGAATATCCAGCGTCTGACCGCCCAGGTCACAAGTACGCCGTTCGGTGATGTCACGTCCACTCCAATGGTTGGACAGTAGTCCGACCGTTGTTCTGCAAAATCGGCGCACCCCTGCCCCTCTGAAAATCTGCGCACCCTTCCCCGTTTGCGGTCTAACGATGGAAAAAGAGCGCTCAAAAGGGTCCGCTTAAAAGAGTCCGCTGATACGGCCTTCGTCATCGATATCAATGTGTTCCGAAGCAGGAGTCGCTGGAAGTCCGGGCATTCGCATCATGTCTCCTGTGATCGGAACTAGAAATCCAGCGCCTGCGGCAATTTCAATTTCCCGAACCGTGATATCGAATCCGGTTGGCCGACCGAGTTTGGCCGGATCATCCGACAGCGATTTCTGCGTCTTGGCCACGCACACCGGCAGGTGTTCAAGTTCAAGCTTTTTGATCCGTTTCAGATCTTTCTCAGCGGCGCTGGTGTAGACAACATTGTCCGCTCCGTAGACTCGCGTGCAGATCGTCTTAATCTTGTCGGTGACCGGCTGGTTCCAGTCGTACAGCGGCGTGAAGCTGCCGGGTGTGCAACCATCAACCGCAGCGGTGACGGCTGAGGCGAGATCTTCTGCACCTTCGCCGCCTTTGGCCCAGACGTCAGCGACAACTGCCTGGAAGCCGAGTTCCTCGCAACGCCTTTTTACTATCGCAATCTCCTCGTCGGTGTCTGAAACGAACCGGTTGATGGCGACAACCGCCGGAATGTTGTAGTGGCGTGTGTTTTCAAGATGCTTGTCCAGATTGGGCAGCCCCTTTTCCACTGCCGCTGCATCCGGTTCGGTGAGATTTTTCGGGTCGCCGCCACCGTGATACTTCAACGCGCGAATCGTCGCAACCAGTACCATACAGCGCGGACTGAGTCCTGCTCCGGCGCACTTGATGTCAAAGAATTTTTCGGCTCCAAGGTCCGATCCGAAACCGGCTTCGGTTACCACGTAATCGGACAGCGACATTCCCATTCTTGTGGCGATGACGGTGTTGGTTCCCTGAGCGATGTTGGCGAACGGGCCGCCGTGAATGATTGCAGGAGTATGCTCGATGGTTTGAACGAGATTCGGCTTGACTGCGTCTTTCAGTAGAGCTGCCATTGCGCCTTGAGCGTTCAAGTCGCGCGCGTAGACCGGTTTCCGCTCACGGGTAAATCCAACAAAGATTTTGCCCAGCCGCTCTTTAAGGTCGGTCATGCTGCTGGAGAGGCAGAGGATTGCCATGATCTCCGATGCGGCGGTGATGTCGAAACCTGATTCGCGCGGTACTCCGTTTCCAGTACCTCCCAGTCCGATCACGATGTCCCGCAGCGCGCGGTCGTTCATATCGAAAACGCGCTTCCACTCAATTGTCCTCGGGTCGATTCCCAGAGAACGTTTGCGGCTCTGCAGGTTGTTGTCGATGACGGCTGCCAGCAGGTTGTGTGCTTTTTCGATCGCAGCAAAGTCACCGGTGAAGTGCAGGTTGATGTCTTCCATGGGAAGTACCTGTGACCAGCCGCCTCCGGTTGCGCCGCCTTTGATACCGAAGACAGGACCCAGCGAAGGTTCCCGTAATACGACAGTCGTCTGATTTCCGATTCGATTCATCCCCTGAGTCAGGCCGATCGACATCGTAGTCTTGCCCTCACCTGCGGGCGTTGGAGAAATCGCCGTCACCAGAATCAGTTTGCACTGTTCCGCCTTGTCCCGATCAATCAGCGAAAGCGGGAGTTTGGCTTTGTAGTGGCCGTACAGCTCAAGTTGCTCAGGTGTGAGGCCCAGAACGGACGCAATTTCAGTAACCGGTTTGAGAGCAACCTGGTTGGCGATTTCGATATCAGTTGGCATGTCGTTTCCGGGGGTTCGCTGCCGTGGTCGTCCAGTCGGGAACGGTCATTCGCTGTACGGTTATCGGCAAGAGGTAAATGCAGCGCATCGTTTCGCGAATCCATCGCAAGAGAATCCTGTTTCGCAGCAAACGCGCGCCGGCTGTCATCATTAAAAGCGGTCATTGTGTAGCAATCGGTCGCCCGGAAACAGACGGGTCAAAAGCAACAATTCCGGCCAGCCGACAAGGTGACCGGTCCGGGAAGAAAGCTCAGCCTGGAGAGGAATCAGTCGCAATTCCTGATATTTGATCCGGGTACGCGAATAATCTTCAAAGATCCGGCCGGGCACCGCGAATCCGATAAAAGCGCGCACTGAAAATGCCCGTTGAGGTTTGCTCTGCCCGGCTCATTTCAGATGTAGCGCGATTGCTCAATCGCAAAGAACATTGCTGCCCGCATGGAACCGGTTTCGCGGAGTAATTGCGGCGGTAACAGAATCGGAGAGGAAAGTATGAATTCAAGAATGATCGGCAATTCTGGTCCTGCAACCCGTCATTTGCTGGCCCTGCTGGTGGTGACTTCTCTGGCCTTTACCGCTGATCAACTGGCTTCGGCTCAAGAATCAACGGCGCAAGAGACAGCGGAAACAGACGTCCGCATTGTTCCGCCACAACAATATGAACAACATGAACAAGAGCAGGAGGGCCGGCAGCGCTGGGAGATCAGGGAGCAAAGCTCAGAGCCTGTATCACAGCAGACTGAGTATCTTCGCATGCGTCGGGACGAAGACGGCAATGATGTCGCACTTCAGACGTCGATCACACGTTTCCGGCCCGACGATGGAGATGTCATCATTGATCTCGTGGGTGCTGTTCATATCGGCGATGGGGACTATTACCGGAAATTAAACCGGCAGTTCGAGCTCTACGATGTCGTCCTCTACGAACTTGTAGCACAACAGGGTACACGCGTACCTGCCGGAGGCGCGGGGCCATCGGATAATCCGATCGGCATGTTGCAGCAGTCAGCTCAGCGGATGCTTGGACTGGAATCACAACTCGCTTTGATTGACTATCAGGCGGAAA
The DNA here is from genome assembly GCA_039029995.1 of Planctomycetota bacterium. Classification (GTDB taxonomy): domain Bacteria; phylum Planctomycetota; class Planctomycetia; order Pirellulales; family Pirellulaceae; genus Mariniblastus. The sequence continues at coordinate 4,119 of JBCCFB010000044.1, read as the reverse complement.
ACTTCGTTCACGCCGACCTTTCACCAGCTGAAATGCAGCAGAAAATGGCTGAACGCGGCGATAGCATGTTGACGGTCGGACTGGATGCAATTTCCGAGATGATTCGCAATCAGAACCGGGCGATGCAGGAGGCTCAGAACGATTCCGATAACGTGGTCGACGATTCGGCCGGTGGTATGTTTGACCTGATGGGCGATCCGCAGCAGATGAAGCGGATGATGGCCATGCAATTCACCGAAGGTGGCGGCATGGATCTGGGACTGGGGCAGTCCTTGAACCAGATACTGATTGATGACCGCAATGAAGCGGCGATGCGTGTGCTGCAACAACAACTGGTAAACGGTCAGAAGCGGATCGCAATCTTTTACGGCGCCGCGCATATGGCTGACTTTGAACAGAGGCTCGTCAATAACTTCGGATTGCAAATGACTGAGCAGGTCTGGGTCGATGCGTGGGACCTGAATCGTGAAATCGAGACGGACATGAGCGATCCCATGAATATGATGATGCAACTACTTAATTCTTTGGACGAGTAGGAGATACGAACTCGAGCCTCAAAATTCTCAACAACAGATGAGGCTCGTGAGACCTGAGCATGTCGGGAAAACTGCTTCTCATTGCATCCGGGATTTCTGTTTCCCGATTTTGACGCCGCCTGCCGCCTCAACTAGACTTTCTGGCTGGATGCACTCCAGCAGGAGTGTGTTGAAGGATCTCATCCCGCTATGGATGGCTGCCACTGGCAGGTTCGCAGAAGGCGTTTGTCCCTGCATACCTTGCGATCGAAATCCGATCGCCTCGTTATCAATTATCCAGAGATTCGCGCTGTCACGTTACTGCGCGAAATGCACCTTCGAGAATCTTCTCACGATTCAATTCATTCAGGAGCTATTCGTATGTCTACATCCATGAGATTTGCTGCGCTTGTCGCGGCGATTGTTTTTGCAGGCGGGCAGCTTGCAGCCGCACAGAGCATCATGTCAACCGATGCCGGTTTTGCACCTGTCGTTCAGCCGCAGGTCATTTCCGGTGCACCCGTTTATCAGGCTCCTGTTCAGCAGCCTTATTTCGATCCTATGGTTCAGCAACCGGGGTTCCAGTACGCTGCCCCTGTGCAAATGGCCTATCCGGCAACGGGAATGCAATATCCACAGCAATACGTTCCGGGTACGCCGGTTTACGGGGCGTATGCTCCGGTTCAAGGCACGCCAATGCAAACAATGCCGATGCAGACAATGCCGATGCAGGGAATGCCCGTCGATGGGACAGTGTTGGCTCCTTTCGCTGTAGAAATGCCAATGGTTGATTTGCCAATGGTAGATGCAGTGGTTGAGGGGACCGTGATTGCGACTGAAGAGACAGCTACCGATACTGCCGGCGCAAGCGATGACCAGGTAGCTGATGCGACAGCTGAGATGCCGGAAGCCGCGCCTTACGTCAACAACGATCCACTGATCGCATTGATCGAGCCCTACAACGACGGAATGGCGCGATTCCGTTTGCCCGCTGGCGCTGATCCAGTCAATTACAAAGTCAATGACATGGAAGGGACTCTGAATCCCGGCGAATCACTTGCAATCCCCGCTGGTGAAGAGTTCACCCTGACCATCATGCCGGCAGAAGACACAGCGGCGATGACACCAGACGTATCGGCTCAAGGCGAGTATGTCTTCGGAGCGGGTGATGCTGGACTTTCGATTGAGAAGTACACGCCCCCTGCGCCTCAAACACCTCCGACTCCAGAGCCCGCTGACGCAGCGTCTAACGAGTCGGCAGATGCAGGGGCTGAACAAGCGGTATCAGCTGAGGCGGATGCTGCAACGACTGAAGAACCGGCAGAGGAAGCGTCAACAGAGGACGCTGCCGAAGAAGCAACCGACGAAGCTGCCACTGAGGAAGCTGCATCAGACGAAGCCGCTAACGATGAAGCCGCTAACGATGACGCCGCTACTGCAGAATCTGGTAGCGAAGAAGGCTAGTCAGCGATAGACGGTCGTATTGAAGAGACGGTCGCATTGAAGCGGCGTTGCCGAAAAAAATAGAGCCAGCCCGGTAGGGGCTGGCTTTTTTCATGCTCGATTGGCAGCACAAGTGCTGATCCGGTTACTGCATACGAGGTGATTATCCTTGCTCGCCACCCTGAGCAGCAGCGGCCATTTCCTCCATCCACTTCTGCTGTCGCACGGCCATCTCCTCTTCGGGAACATCTTCAATGTGAGTGGCGATGGACCATGAGTAGCCGAACGGGTCACTGACTTTTCCCATCTTGTCTCCCCAGAACATTTCGGAGACAGGAAAAACAGCCTCGCATCCGGCTGCGACGGCCGTCTGGAGGAAAGTGTCTGCATCCTCAACATAGAGCATCAGAGAAACAGGGCTTCCACCGATGGTTTCGGGCGCACTCATGCCCCAGGCAGGATTTTCATCGGTGAGCATGATGCAGGAATTGCCGATCTTTATTTCAGCATGCATGGTGCCCTGCCCATCCGGCCCGACCATTCGCATCAACTGGACAGCGCCGAACGCTTTGGCGTAAAAGTCCATCGCTGCGACCGAGTCTTTGACGACAAGATAGGGCGTGACTGTGTGCATGCCCTCAGGAACTGGTGAGACTTCTGACATATTTGATCTCCGGAAAAAGTGTCTGGAACGATTACCCAATCATAGGAGAACTATTCGATGCATAGTGGGTTTGATTGTCAAACGATTTGTTTCTTTGCGCAGTTTTTCTAGAGACATTCCATCGACGCTATAATAGGTGACTCCGGCTTCACAGACGTTCGATACCGGAGCTCAATCGTGCGGGACTGTAACTGCGACAAGTGCTCTACGGGAATGACAGGAAGGGAACGACAAGATGCGAAATCCCCTTGCATTTAAGAACCGAAGTTCTCGCTGCGTGGCTTCTGTCATCAAATGTACGCTGGGCCTTCTTCTGCTGAATGGCGGGTATACGACGGGGCAGGAATCGGCCGCGTCGGATTCAAGTCAGAATGAATCACGAATCGCTTTGGCAGAAGAGTCTGAGCCGCTGGCTATGGATGTCATTGCTGCTGACGGGCTCATGAAAGACATGGGTGAGCAGATAGGGCTGTTCAGCCTTGCCGCGGATGGAAAACAGTTGAAACCGGAGTTCCTTTCCGGTCGCGACGGTCAGCAGATCGTACGTGAACTACAGCGTTCGATGCGGGCGGGTGGCGCGAGCAATATTTCGGGCGAAAGCTGGCGAATCACCATGAACAGCACAGAGCTCCAGGCGACGTTCAAATTCGGTGAAGTCACAGGTCGAAGAGACGCTGAAGAACTTCCGAAGCTAAGAATACGTTTTAACGAATTGACCGGGCCGCGCCGGAATCTACAGATCACAGCAAACGAGGAACGGGAATTTCTGATCAGTCTGGCAGGAGCTACCGAAGGATTTTTTTTCCGGTTCAAACAGAGTGCCGATGGCTCGATCGTATGCTGGGATCTGGATGAAAATCACGTTTCCGTGATGGCTGCGGAAAACTTCGACGAGTTCTGTAAGACGTACCGCGAATTTACCGAGTCACGCCTGCTTCCGATCCTGGCTTTCACTGGAACCGGCGTCCCCGAAACACGCTTCAGTGAATCCATCCGCAAGAGCGTCATGAATTTTCTCATTCCGGTGGATGACGATGAAATGGAGGAGTTCAGCCGTCTTGTTGCTGACCTGGATTCAACCAGTTTTCGTGATCGTGAAGCAGCCACCGTTGAAGTGGAAGAGAAATTTGAACAATGGCGTGACCATATTGAGCAGGCGATAAACGATCCTGATTTTCCAGCTGAGTCGCGTCACCGGCTGCGGCAGGTTTTCGAATCGCACGTCGCTGAGGCTGAACTGAGGCTGATTAAATCCGGGCACATTACCGAACTTGCCGATGATCCTGCCTATTTGATCTGGCTGATGCAGCAAACCGAGGTGGAAAAAGAACGAGTAGGACTTGTTGCCAGGCTCATGGATTTGACAGGGCTCGAACTGGGCGCATCTCCGGAGGCATGGGAGGAGTGGGCTGCCGTTTCTGACAACACGTCGCCCGTCGAAGGCAACGGATTCCCGGTTCCTACCTTCGAAGATCTTCTGGGGGCTGTGGGTCCGCG
>JBCCFB010000043.1:0-30133 GCA_039029995.1 Planctomycetota bacterium | reverse complement strand
CCACCGAATCCAACGCACTCAATTGACGCGTCGCGCTCTTTCAACCTGCGAATGAGGTTGGCGGCATGCAGATCACCACTCGGTTCGCCAACTGAAAAAAATATCCGCACGTCTTCTTCCATGGACTACAAACAAGTCCGGCACACCAGCCATGTCCGACATGGCTTCCTTGAGTTGCCGGCCGCTTTCACGATGATGTTTTATCGCAATTCCGTTCTTCAGATAAAGATCGAACCGATGCAAGCAGTCGCGGCCACGAATCCATCGCAGACATTTGTCACGTCGCAGGTGTTTATCTGAACCGGACAAAAAAAGCGGAGGCAGCACTTGCCTCCGCTTTTGAATTCTTCGATTTAATGCCGAAATGCTACTCAGCCGGCCCGAATCGTTGAGCAGACTGCGGTGGTCCACCCGGCGCCCCGAACTGCTGGGCTGTTGCCGGTGGTCCGCCACCTCCTCGACCGACAAAGAACGATCCGATTGCGATCAGCACCATCAGAGCGCCGCCGGCGATCATTCCCAGAGATTTGGCCAAAGAGGCGGGATGCCGGTCCTGTTCCAGAATCAGAACTTTGTTGAGATCAAGTCTGGGAAAGCTCTGCTGAACAAGGCCCTTCTCTTCGGCATCGAGGGACGAGATCCGATTGACGACCAGCCCTTGAACTTCACCTTCATCCTGTAAACCGTCGGGAATTGAACCTATGGTCGGAAACCTTTTTGTTTTGACGAGTACCGCAAAGTCGTCGATATCCGGCCACTCGCTGTCGGGGGCATTGAATGGATCACCGTACTTTTCCGCGAGTCGATCAATCGCCGCGAAAAACTCGTGCTCATCTGAAATGATTGGATAGTACAAGTGAGTCACTTTTGAGTTGTCGTCCATTCCGCCAAAGGAAGACTCTTCATACTCATACACGCAGGCACCAAAGACAGCGACGTGGGCACCGACTTTGACGTGGTTGTTGGAAATCTCCGAGCCGGTTTCAAGTTCGTGCAGGTTGAGCATTTCAGGTTCCGCTGAGGTCCCCATACTGACGCGATATTCTTGAACGCCGAAAAAAGCAAGAACGCAGCCGCCGATCAGCAGTGCGAGCATAATTCGAAACATTGTGTCCCCCGTTGTCCGATTCAATAACTCAAGCAGGGTAGTGCAGACCACCCCGGGAGTAGATCGTACCGGATTTTCCGGGCCGCGCGCGGGTCGGCTGAAAAAAGAATGTTGCTCCGAATGAATGTTCCGGAACTGTGCGCAAACAGCTGGGGAAAGAAACTGGCGGTCGCAAACCTAAGCTGATGTGACGGCGAATCTGAACCTGCGGCGACGAGGAGAGCAGCCCGTCAGTCTACCGACCGTAAACGCTTTTGAACGCGGTCTCAAAAGGCCTATCCGCATAGATCGCTTCAACGCGGCCATTGACACTTTCACGATTTGCAATCCTGTCACGGCATTGTGACGACGCGAAGTGAATCTGGAGACCGGCAACGGGCAATACAACATCATCGTTTATATCTATTTCATCGCCGCAACACGGGCACGCTTCCTGGGTGTATTGACCGGTCAAGACAAGCTGGTGATTGGCTTTCATTTCGAATGCAGATGAGTCTCTCACAAACTTATCAATGCAGTGATGGCTGGAAAGGTAGACCTCTCCCTCCCGCCACGGAGCCGTCCACAACTGGTTCGCATTCTGCTCTCCATCAACAACACACTTGATGCCGGAGAGTTCGTGAACGGCGTCGCCCGGTATTGCGGGGACAAATAAGAGCGAAACAGCGACCAGTGAAATGCAGGATTTGGTAATCATTTGTGATTTGCAACAGACTCGGTTTTCCGGAATGAAGACACATCAGCGAAGGTCGCCCCGGCAGTTATCCGGGGCAACCGCCCGATGAGGAGATCGACAAACGTGGCGACTCCATCGAGTATTGCCGGCACGCTTCCGGATTTGCAGACACGCGTATGCCGGATAGTCGCGCGGTACGACCTGTACGGATTGCGCCGGACTCAGAACCCTTTAATCCGGACGGAGAAGCCGAATTCAATCTGGAGATTCAACTCCTAGTTGCGAGGTTCTTCGAGTTTCCCCGCCAGCCACCAGCCGGTGAAGATCAGACCAGTGACAAAGATGAACAACGGTGCATAACCGAAAAGGTCGACGGACCAGCCGAACAAAATCGATGTCAGAATCGCTGGTCCGGCCATGCACAGTCCGAGAGTACTGAGGTACAGAGGGTGATTGTCCGCATCTGTGATCTCGAGTGCGTAGTTATTAAACGTACGCATTGTCACCGGCGTCAGCCCGAGAAGAACGAAGACGATCCAGAAACTGTTCTGGCCGGGTGTCCCGAACCAGGTCAGTAGCATTGCCAGTATCGGCGCGAAACAGAGAGTGATCAATACAAATCTCAGGACCACTTTGTTACCCAGCCGGTCTGCCAGCGTTCCTGCGGGAATGCTGAACAGCGCCGCACCGATATTCTGCGCGATAACCCAGGGGACGAGTGCCTTGAGGGTCAGATCAAGATTTTCACGGGCAAGCGACTGATAGTGCGGAAACAATGTCATCGACATTCCGAACATTGCCGACGCGATGGCAAGCAGGCGGAAGTTCGCATCCTCCTTCAACGCTTTCCATGCCCGGGAAAAGAGTTCGCTAGCGCGATCTTTCCGGTCGCTGACCGGCGCAACGGCAGGCTCGCGGAAAAAGAGTGCGACAATGGCTGCAACTAGAAAAACACTGCCGGTAAAGCCGAAGATCCAGGTGAAGTTGCCGTCCTCTGTTGCAATCCATCGCCGAAGGATGAACCAGGCGCATGAAATCGCGCAGGCAGATCCGACGGTTGTGCTGATCAGCACAAGCAGGCCGCGACGTCGAACAGGAATCAACTTGCCCGTGAGTGTTCCGAACACCAGCTGATTCACACCAACGGAAGAAAAAAACACGGCGTAGGTGGCAATGAAAATCACCGGCAGCAGCGGGCTTCCAACCATGCCCGGAATCGACCAGACGTAGGAGAGAAAAAGAAAACACGCCCCCATCAGCGCTGACGTGAAACATAGCGAAATCTTCTTGACACGCTGGCTGCGAATGTTCGAAGACGCAAGCAACGGCGGGATACTCTGGCCGAAACGGTTAAACATCGGAAGAAATCCGCGAAGCAGTCCTCCTCCGCCCATCAGATCGACAACGGCCGGCATGATGATACTCTCGGTCTTGAAGATCCAACCGACCCTCAAAAGCACCTGGTAGAACGCAACCAGTACAAAGTTTGCATTGCGGTCGGGTGAGGTCTCAGGACTATGCGCAGCGACCTTGCCAGCCGGTTCCGGAGTCGTTCCGCCGCCTTGTTGAACCGTTGTTTCTGCCTCAGAAGCGCTCCGGTTGGCCATGGTGGGATGTTAGCACTCCTGTATCGAATTGCGCAGGGCAGTGGTTTTTCGTGCCGGATACTGCCGTCATTGCCGGTTATTGCGGATGATTCGGCCCTCGCATCCGAACTATTACAGGATCGAACATCTTCAATTCACCACGGGACTTTTCAAATTACAATGGAAAGTTGCTACTCTGTACGATCGCGTTTTCACAATCCCAGCTCGTTTTCAATGCGATCCTGAACTAACAACTTTGATTTAGAAGACTGCTCTTCGGTGATCCAGAACCAAAGCCTTGCGGGCGCCTCCCGCGAGCAGCAACAACGTTTTCCCGCGTTGAATTCAGAACCCTCCATTTACGTTGCGCTACCGGCGTACAACGAAGAAGGAGGCTTGCCATCGCTTTTGAAAAAGCTGGACCAGACTCTCAGCCAGCAGCCGTTGCCCTATCAGATTATCGTCGTTGATGATGCAAGCACCGACCAGACCGCTTCGGTTGCCGAAGAGGCGTCGGAAACGATGCCTGTTCAACTGGTAAAACACAGCGTCAACAAAGGCCTTTCAGGAGCGCTGGACACCTGCTTCCGGACTGCGATGAAAGTCGCAATGCCCGGTGACGTGATTATCACAATGGACGCCGACGACACTCATGGTCCGGCGACGATCGAGCGTTTGATGCTCAAGATCAACGAAGGATATGACGTTGTAATCGCGTCCAGGTATCAGGAAGGCTCACGTGTTGTCGGCGTACCGTTTAATCGTGTACTGATGACGTGGTTTGCGCGGATGCTCTTCAAGATGGTCATGCCGATCCCGGGAGTCCGTGACTACACATGCGGCTATCGTGCCTATCGTTTCGACGTTCTTCGCACAGGGATGGAACACTACGGAGATGACTGGGTCAGCGAGCGCGGATTCACTTGCATGGTTGACGTTCTGCTGAAGCTTCGCCGCTTCAAGTTCGTTATGGGCGAAGTCCCGATGCTGCTTCGCTACGACCAGAAACTTGGCGACAGCAAAATGAAGGTCGCCAGCACAGCGACAAGAACTCTCAAACTGCTCCTGAAGCGCCGCCTCTCAGGTTACTAGTTCTCCTCGCGGCACCGTACGGCGCTCCATCCCTCCTCGATTCAAGCCACGATTCCATGATCGTAAAAACACCGGACCAGACAACACGTTGGGGTATCGTGGGTGGCGGAATGCTGGGCTTAACGCTCGCTCTGCGAATGGCGAAACAGGGTCACTACGTCACACTGTTCGAAGCAGCCCCCGAACCGGGTGGACTGACCGCAACGTGGGAACTCAATGACGTGACCTGGGAGAAGTATTACCACGTCATTCTCCTTTCCGATTCCCGCCTGCGTAATCTTCTGGAAGAGATCGGACTGTCCGAAGAGCTTCGATGGATTGAAACGAAAACCGGCTTTTTCACCGGCGGACGCTTGTATTCGATGTCCAACACCGCCGAATTCCTGTCATTCCCGCCACTCAACCTTATCGAGAAACTGCGGCTAGGCGGGACGATTTTCTACGCTTCGAAAATCCGCAACTGGAAGCGACTCGAAAACATCGGGGTCGCAGACTGGCTGCGCCGCTGGAGCGGCAAAGGGACTTTCGAAAAGATCTGGGAGCCTCTTCTGCGTGCAAAGCTGGGCGAGTCCTACAGGAAAACTGCAGCCAGTTTTATCTGGGCACATATCAGCCGGATGTACAAAGCACGCCGGACCGGACTCAAGAAAGAAATGTTCGGTTACGTCCGCGGGGGCTACGGCACTGTCCTTCGTCGCATGGCCGAAGTTCTGAATGAATCCGGCGTAGACATCCACGTTGATCACAGAACCAGTCGCATCGAAAAGATGGAATGCGGTCGCTTTACGATTTCGTTCGATGGTCAACCCTCGCAGATCGTCGATCGGGTGATCATGACGACTCCCACTCCGGTGATCCAGAACGCCTGTGTTGACTTGAGTGATGATGAAAAGCAGCGGCTTGGAAACATTGACTACCTTGGAATCGTCTGCGCCTCGATGCTGTTGAAGAAGCCGATTTCGCCTTACTACGTAACGAACATCACGGACACCTGGGTTCCAATGACCGCGGTGATTGAACTGTCGAACATTGTTGACACAGAAGAGCTCGACGGGCATTCACTGGTATACCTGCCGAAGTACGTGCCGTCAGATCACCCGCTGTTTGATCGATCCGACGAAGAGATTCAGGAAGAATTTCTTTCCGCTCTGGAGAAGATGTATCCGGATGAGTTCAGCCGTGAAGACGTCGCTGCCTTCCGGATATCCAGAACACGGAACGTGATGGCAATCCCTGTCCATCGTTACAGTGAAATGCTGCCGGACATGAAAACGACCGTTGATGGCATGTACGTTGTAAACTCGGCCTACATTCTCAAAGGCAATCTCAACGTAAACGAGACGATTACGATTGCTGAAGAAGCTCTGGAAAACGTGCTGGCTGACGATCTTGCCAGAACCCGCGTTGCACGCTGAGAAAACACGCTGAGAAAAATAGAAGCTGAGAAAGATTGAAACCGAAGATAGCGTGACCATCGAAAATGCATTGCGCGTTGAATGCTAAACGCGTTGAGTGCTAATGCACTACGCGTTGAATTGCTTACGCGTTGAATTGCTAAAGTGCTCTGGGCCGATCTGAATCGCTCGACTTCCGCCTAACCAGACAGTGCGTCGACAGGCTTCTCGGAAACCTTCTCTTTTCTTGTCGGCCGCGACTCTATCCGCGACTCGCAATTCAGGTCCGGATTCCCAGGCTTTGTTCTAAACGCGACGACCAGAAGTATCCCCAGAGCAGCCAGCAGGCAAACCGTATTTATTGCTGTAATCAGCATCCAGATGAAATCCGTCTGCTCAAAGCCGAGCCGTATCCGCACCATCAGTGTAGAAGCGTAGTTGGCGGCCGGAACGGCCAGCAATAGAGAGACAATCAAACGGGTGCGCCCTGTCAATTCCTTCGGTTGCCCGTAGAACGCCAGTCCGATCCATGACGTTACGAGTACCAGGCATTCATAGGAATGATGGTAGATCGCCAGCAACATCGAAACACAAACAATCATAGCGCTCAGGCCGGTTCCACCTGAATTTGATTCGGTGTCTGCAATCCTCCATACCGCAATTGCCGGCAACAAGAGAATCAACGGCATTGCAGCGAGATAAACGGAGTCGCCGGGAACCGCATCGACAAACTTGGCCGTCACTCCGACGATATCAGTCCGTGACCAGAGGTTGACCGGCCGTTCTGTCGGATCGTCGTGAAGTGCTTCCTGTCCGGCTTGAAGTCCCTGCACTACATCTGCAATTCCGCCATCGGAGTGGCTGCCCAGCCAGATGAGGCCGGTCATTCCGGCGATCGTACAAAACAGGAGCCCGCATACGAGAGCCCGGAAATTCTTCCGGAAGATCATCATCATGATCAAGGGCAGCACGAAAGTCGGCTTTCCCGAGGCGAAGACCATTCCAAATCCGGAAATGACAGGTCGTGTTCGCGCATAGTGAAGCGCAACGATCGTTCCAAGGGCAAGCTCCGCGGTGAAGTATCCAGTGAAAAGCGTTGCGTGGCCTGGACGGCTGATAATAACCAGTGTCAGCAGTCCGAAGAATACTGTCAGTGATTCAACTACCGTTCGCTTCTTTGCGGACTTCCTGTCCACCTGTGCGTTTGCCGCAGGTGAAAAATATGCCATGGCCATTCGTGGACCAAGCCACGCCAACAAACCAAGCAGGCCAAGGTTGTAAATGAAACATGCGACGTCAGCGGTTTGCAAATTCAGCCAAAGGAATGGCAGCCGCACAAGAAAGACGACAGGAGAGTACGCCGGAGCTGAGCGGCTGAAGAGATACTCACCACCTTGCGTTTCGGGCGAATACGGATTCACTCCATCTGCAAAAGCTTTGGAGTAAAAGTAGATCGCATGAAAGTCGCTCAGGCCGCGGTTGTACCAGTCAAACTCACCTGCGGTCGGCTCGGAATAGTTGTCATAGATTCTCCAAGCGGTCGCACTGGTCGCCAGCGCAGCGAACAGAATAATTACGGCGCAGACGCCGGGATTTTTCCGAAGCGACGAAAGTCGTGAAAACACGGCAATGATTTAATAAGGAGGTACTATCGCAATGAAAAACGGGTATTGTTTGATCTTGAACAGGCAGATGCCAAGATGCAATGCTCAAATCCTCAGCCACCCTTCAACCGCGATAATGGCCGAAATCAATCCTTCCAATCCGAACTGCCTTACCGACAAGGACGTCAATTACTCGTTTTTCAGTTGCTGCGGGGATGAGGACCTCGTGTTTCTGCGGTGTCCGGCATGCGGCCATATCTGGATTGAGTGCTACGAATGTTCGATCTGGTTTGTTGATCTCACCCGCCGGGACAAGCGTGAGTCATGCCTCCTAACCAGTGATGATCATCGCTGCAAATGCCCGAAATGCGATCATGAGTTCGAGGATCTCCATTATCTTTCTGACGAGAACTGTCACAAATATCTGCCAACGGTAGAGCAAGTCGCGCTAGCGGGGTTTGCGAGGTTCCTGTCCGAAGAGAAGAAGAACCGCCTTGCCGCACGGATCAGGACCAATGCCGGTCGACAGGGAATGCGCAATACCTTCTGGCAGATTGCAGGCGGAACGCTTGGAGCAATGGGCTGGATTCTTGGTGCAGCGTTGAACCTGCTGTTCGAGGGCTACTTCTTTGACGCTGCCTTTACCGTCTTGTGTTCGCTGGGCGTCGCCTTCGGTGGACTCTGGGCGTTCCGCCAGAAGCAGGCGGGCAAGGTCGTAAACATGTGGGTGCTTGTTGTCGGCCTGCTGACCGGCTCAATGATATTCGGGCTGTGTGCGTTCCTATGGCTGCATCAGCGCGGAACGCTTGAGCCGATAATTGATCCCGAAGGCAAGTACCCGCTCTTTCTGAATTTCCTGGCACCGGCATTGATCGGCGTTGCCATACTGGTGACCATGATTCCACCTGTTCGTAAATGGCTGTCAGCGTACTGGGTTTGACAAATTTTTCGCACACCTGTTTCGAGGTACCCGATGAAATCGATAGCGATCGTAATCCTCATGATTTCTCTGATTGCGCCGGCAGTCTGTTTTGCGATGAAATCAATCGCTCAGTCAAATCGCAACTCGGTTATCGGACAACAGAAAAGCGCTGACGTCGAAACGGAGGCGATGATTCAAGAGAAAGAAAAGAACCTTGCCAGCTGGCGAAAGATCTTTACCGGCTCTTTGATACTTGCGGGAAGCGGAATACCGACTTCGCTTGCGATGTTTATCGGCCACTGGTACCGGAATCGAAGAGGCGATGCCGGCAACAGCTAGGCCGCCCTGCTGCCTATTCTGCCGCCCTGCTACCTATTCTCCTGCTATCTATTCTTGAGTGCGCGGGCAATTGCCTGCGTCGCCGCCGAAAGATCATTGGAACTGCATACGGCTGAACTTACCGCGACCCTGTGCATTCCTGCTTCCACAACTTGTGAAATATTCTGCAGCGAAATACCACCGATTGCGAAAGCCGGCAGCGTGATCGCTGACGCAACCTGCTCAACAAGCTGCAGTCCAGGAAAAGACTCGAACGACTTCGTCTCGGATGGGAAAACCGGCCCGACTCCTATGTAGTTCGCGCCATCGAGAACTGCCTGATTTGCCTGCTCGACGTTGTGTGTGGAAACACCGATCAGGCCTGTCGCGCCAAGTATCTGGCGCGCGCTGCTGACTGGAATATCATCCTGACCGAGGTGAACTCCGTCAGCACCGGTCACCAATGCCAGATCTGCCCTGTCATTCATGATCCAACGCGTTTTTGTATTGCGAGTCTGTTCAGTGAGAATTCTTCCCGCCTTGATCAGCTCACGATCTGTAAGTCTTTTGTCACGAAGCTGAATAAACTCCGCTCCACCTTCGATCAGGAGTTGCACGTGAGGTACGAAAGCTGAGGCGTCAAGGCTATGAACGTGATCCACAACTTCGGACTGGTGATTTGTTCTGGGCGTACCAGAAGTCAATACGCAAACGCCTGATCCGTTTAGCGACTTGCAACTGAAATCGGTAATCAGGATAGCGCGCTCGAGTATGTCGAACTCAATCTCAACCCTTTCGATTTCACTGGGCGCGTCAGGCATACTTTTTTTGCAGACATCACCCAGCGTTCGCAGCGCTTGTCTCGCGTCGCTTACGGCCGAATGAATCGTAGCCGGGCCGGTTGTCGTAGACGTTTGTGCCAGCTCATCGCCTGACCTGGATTGTGAAACCCCCTGGACTTTGTCGAAAACGGACTCCAACTCGCCAACCAGTGAATCCATGCGGGTTGCTAGAAATCGTTCACCACAAGTCTCGCGCACTTTTACCGTAGCGGACCGCAGGCCGACGACGGCTCGCTCCCAACATGCTGCCAAAAGAGTGTTAGTCGAATTGTCTGGAACTGAATTGTTCATTTTTTTTCGATGCCAGTTTGACAGTAAACGCGACATATCGACAGGCTGCGTATTCGTGGATACGAATCGCTGTTTCGCTGAATGCAACCAATTCAACCACCGCGTCCCGGTGCTCGAGCCGCTACTAGCATCCAATTGCAACGAATTGCCGTGATCCGATTAATGCCCGCTCCGCCTCCTCGTGCTACCAATCGCCTGGTCGATTCGCCTCCGGTTCGATTCGCGAAGGGAAAGACCCGGAAGATATTGAGCCGGCTGTTTGTCCACTACTGCTTCGTTTTGCTTCAGCGTCTCTTCCCGACCGTTGGGAGGATCAATCTTGAAACAACCGGAAGTTTGCTGGACTGCTATCACCTGCAAGGAATAGACGCGTTTTTTTGGTTGGCTAATTGGTGCAGGCGGGAATTCACCATGCCGTATCACGACTGCTGTTAAGGTTTTCTGTGTTTGCGAATCATGCTGGCGGCCTGCAAAAACGCGAGGCTTGATTGCAATTGACGTAAGTTTATAAGCTCTTGATACTTTCGCCATGCAGCCCCCGAATGGGCCGGAGATTATTCGGCGGCGCGTGTGTCAAACGGGTGTTATCTTCGTGTAGCGAAAAACGGAGCTGAGAACTCATGCGCTGGGGATCGGTTTTATTGTGTAGCTGGCCGGGCCTGGCTCGACTCTGGGTCCGCGGGCACGCGGGATCACTGATTATCGCGATCGGGTTCGCAATCCTGTTGAATCTTGCACTTGTTTCGACATTTTTATGGCCGGATTCACTGGGAGAAACTTTCCCGTTAATTGCCTGGCCGGTCATATTTCTGGTCTGGATCGCGTCAGTTAAGGTCTCATTGCACAACCTTCCTGACCTATTGGCAGTAGGAAAGCCTTTCCGGGAATCGCTTGATTCGTCCGCCACCTTGTTTAATCAGGCCCAGGACGAATACTTAAAAGGACATTGGACAGAGGCAAGAGCTCTCCTTGAGCGCAGGCTGGACCGCCAGCCCCGCGACGTCGAGGCGCGGCTCATGCTGGCCACACTGTTCAGGCATTCGCGGCAGATGGAATTAGCGCTGGAGCATTTACAACAGCTTCAGCAGATAGACCAGTCTGCCAGGTGGCAGTCCGAAATCGATCGCGAACTGCGTTTGATAAAGTTGATCAGTAATGCGGAATCCTACGGTGAGTCCGAACATGATCGAAGTGACGACGTAAGTCATCGACTTGATCACAAAGACCATCGGGAAACTAATCAATCTGATCAGGAACGCGCTTTGCAGGTCGATAACTAGATCGTAGGAGTTTTCAGTTCGGGCGAACCCGAACCGGAACTTCAGCGACTAACACGTAATGCAAACGTGCTGTGGGCGTCATACCTGCAGTCGTTAACACAACCTTGTTCCAGGCACCTTGTGCTACCCGCCAGGGGCGTCGCTTGTTCTAGCGGTCGCCGACGGCAGAAAACGGGGGATACCATGTACGAACGGTTTACAGACCGCGCCCGAAAAGTAATGCAGCTCGCCAACCAGGAGGCGCAGCGCTTCAATCACGAATACATCGGCACTGAGCACATGCTGCTCGGCCTGGTCAAGGAAGGCACAGGCGTAGCGGCCAATGTGCTGAAAAATCTTGACGTCGATCTGCGCAAGATCCGTCTTGAAGTTGAGAAGCTTGTTCAGAGTGGTCCGGAGATGATCACCATGGGCAAGCTGCCTCAGACGCCGCGCGCCAAGAAAGTCATCGAGTACTCGATGGAAGAAGCGCGTTCCTTGAATCACAGCTTTGTAGGCACCGAGCATATTCTGCTCGGTCTTCTGCGAGAGCAGGAAGGTGTGGCTGCCCAGGTATTGATGAACCTCGGACTAAAACTTGAAGAAGTCCGTGAAGAAGTCCTCAACCTGCTGGGCAACGGTCTTGAAGGCGGCGAAGGATCAGAACGCGGCGGTCGCGAAGGCGGCAGCAGCGAAGGTTCCGCTCGCAGCGGCAAGTCCAAGACTCCCGCACTCGACAGTTTCGGTCGCGACCTCACAGAGCTGGCTCGATCCGGAAGCCTCGACCCGGTCATCGGTCGTCAGGGTGAAATCGAACGAGCCATTCAGGTTCTCTGCCGCCGGACAAAGAACAACCCGGTCCTGCTCGGCGTAGCGGGTGTCGGCAAGACCGCCATCGTTGAAGGATTCGCCCAGCTGGTCGTTTCCGGAGACGTTCCGGAAATCCTCGCGGATAAGCGGATCGTCGTGCTGGACCTCGCCATGATGGTTGCAGGCACGAAATACCGCGGTCAGTTCGAAGAACGGATCAAAGCCGTCATGAACGAAGTTCGTCGTGCCAAGAACACGATTCTGTTCATCGACGAAATCCACACTCTTGTCGGTGCCGGTGGTGCTGAAGGTGCCATCGACGCAGCCAACGTACTCAAGCCGGCTCTGGCCCGTGGAGAAATCCAGTGCATTGGTGCCACGACGCTGGACGAGTACCGCAAATACATTGAGAAGGACGCAGCGCTTGCTCGACGTTTCCAGGAGATTCTCGTTGACCCGACTTCGATCGACGAAACGGTTGAGATTCTCAAGGGACTTCGCAAGCGTTACGAAGAACACCACCGTGTGCAAATCACCGATGACGCTCTGGTCTCGGCGGTTGATCTATCCAGCCGTTACATCACCGGACGTTGCCTCCCTGACAAAGCGATCGACGTGATCGACGAAGCAGGTGCACGCGTAAGGCTTCGCACCATGAGCCGTCCACCGGACCTCAAAGAAATTGATGAAGATATCGAGCGTCTGAACAAAGAGAAGGAAGACGCTGTTGCCAACCAGGACTTTGAGAAGGCAGCCAGCCTGAGAGATCAGGCCGATAAACTCAAAAAGAAGAAGGAACAGATCAAGCGTGAATGGCGCGAGAAGTCGCAGATGACTGATGGCGTTGTGGACGAAGAGATCATCGCGGAGGTTATCTCCAAAATGACCGGCGTTCCACTTACACGTCTGTCGACCGAGGATTCATTACGACTGATGCGGATGGAAGATGAACTTCACGAGAAGGTCATCAGCCAGGCTGCCGCCGTCAAGGCGATTTCCAAAGCCGTCCGTCGTAGCCGTAGCGGTCTGAAGGATCCACGTCGGCCGATCGGTTGCTTCATGTTTGCCGGTCCGACCGGTGTCGGTAAGACGTTGCTTGCCAAGGCACTGGCTGAATTCATGTTCGGTGACGAGGACGCACTCGTAACCATCGACATGAGTGAATACATGGAGAAGCATAATCTCAGCCGTCTGATCGGAGCGCCTCCGGGATACGTCGGTTACGAGGAAGGTGGTCAGCTGACGGAGAAGATTCGTCGCCGACCGTACGCCGTCGTGCTGCTCGACGAAATTGAGAAGGCTCATCCGGACATCTTCAACATGTTGTTGCAGGTGATGGAGGAAGGCCGTTTGACCGACAGCTTCGGTCGCAATATCGACTTCCGAAACGTGATCCTGATCATGACCACCAACGTCGGTGCTCACGCGATCAAGAACGAAGCTAACTTCGGTCTGCCGGGTGCCGGTGATGATGCATCGTTCGAAGGCATGAAAGAGCGTGTCTTTGATGAGATCAACAAAGCGTTCCGTCCTGAATTCCTCAACCGACTTTCAGATGAACCGATCATCTTCCGTCACCTTGAGAAGAAGGACCTCCGCCTGGTCATCGACCTTGAGCTCAAGAAGATCCGCGATCGACTGGAAGAGCGTGGATACATCCTCGAGCTGACTGCGGACGCAAAAGAGTTCCTGATCAAGAAGGGAACCAACCTGGACTACGGAGCTCGACCGCTTCGCCGGGCACTTGAGAACTATGTCGAAGATCCGCTTTCCGAAGAACTGCTCAAAGGCACGTTCGAGGGCAAGAACAAGCTGGTAGTCGATGCCTGGCGCGACGACGAAGGCACGATGCGACGTCTGGATTTTCAGGCAGAGCACGATCCGTCACTTGATCCTCAAGAGGAAGAAGAACCGGAGCCGGAAGCCGAGGAACCGGTTGGCGTCGGAGCCGATGCGGAGCCCGCTGACGACAACGGCGGCGATGATGACGGTGACTCGGAAGAGTAGACCAGTCACAACGTACAGCCCAAATAGACAAAGCCCTGACCGGAAACGGTCGGGGCTTTTTTTGATTCAGTCAGGCTTAACGGTTTGAACAAGCGTGTTCCGCGACGACGACAGTAATTGGATCTGCTGGAACGAAGTGTTCAATTTGAACCGGCAGCGTGCCGGCCATCGCACCGGCTCTCATCCGGTTCAGGACGAATATGCCTTCAGCATCTTCCCTGACTTCACGCCTGCCTTCAAACGTCTCAATAGAGTTCGACACGATCGCGGTGACGGTTAGCCTGCCATCAAGGCCTGCCTCCCGTCGCAACTGCTCAACTTCGTCAACAAACTCTCCGTGCAGTTCGCGTCCGGGGCTGAATTCGAAACGATGAAGGTAGACCGGTTCGTCCCCTTCGCCGATACCCTGGGCCAGCCCGAGTGGTTCGTAGCGGAGAATTCTTCCGGTCATCACGAAATCACCTTTGGCAAACTTAGGATAGTCCGGATGCGAAATCAGCAGCGCAGCCTGCCCGGGAACATCCAATGGCGGATCGCCTGCAACGTTCTGATCCGGAATGATGACGGCAACAACGTAGGCCTCGACCTCCAGCTCCGGAATCATCACACGGCACCATGCCTTGCTACAGACAACTTCGCCCCATCCTTGCAGGGTTACTTCTCCGGGCACGCTGAACTGGTGGAGCCCCATTATTTTTGCGTCACTTTCCGTGATTGTGAGCTCCTGTTCATGCAACATACTGGCGACGGCAGATCTGCTTAATGTCTGACCACCTGCGGGCGAAGAGAGGCCGAATTTTCCTTTGCCGTCAGGCGTCTCCAGTAACTTGTCACCTCGGTGCCAACCACGATGCGAGATCACTTCCAGATGGTCGCTGATAAAGTCTGTGCCGAACTGCCACCAGTTCGATCTTCCCGACATCCACGGAGACATCACCAGTTCGGAGTCCTGATCGTCGACGCCTAGCCGGAAGACGATTCTCTGCTGTCCGTCATCCGTCGTAGGGTCTGCATTCTCAATTGCTGTCTCTAACGAATCAGCTTCCTCGACGATGCCGCCGGTTCCATTTCCGATAACGACCCACTTGCCTGTATCGGATTCTGTCGCGGCCTCGACGATTTGTTCGTACACAAGCTGATTCTGCTCACGCTCATCCTGAGCAGCGCGCGTCGTCACGAATCCGGCAACCCAGTTCTGCCAGTACTCCGCCATCTGTTGCTGTGCGTCCGCGTCAAACGATCCACCACTGCTTCGCCCGCTTTGTTGCGAGACCTGCACGCTGTTTAGCATCCCCCAGCTGTCTCGCAGAAAACGATATTCGCCGATTGCGTCAGGTAGAAAGTGAGGTTCCTTCTTTCCTGTAAGTGAATAGAGCAGGGCGATACAGTGCGCCCGGTGTGCGGTGGATTCAGACTGTTCGAGTAGCGATGCAACGACTGGAATTGCAGGAGCCCCGATCTGAATAATTTGAGCGTACGGACTCTCTGGAGGAAGGAAATCCCACGCCCAGCGCCCGTAGTCGCCTTGAAGCAGATGCGGCAGGCTTTCCAGATCAATCTCGCCCAGTATTGCGCGGATACGCTCGTCGAGGCCTTCATCAGGTACGACGGTGAGCGGTTCAACAAATACCAGCGCGGGCTCACTAGTACTTACGATCAATCCGTCAACCGACGGCTCCTGAATTATCGTGTTGACGTTGCTGTACTGAACCTGGAGCTTGTAGTGCCCGGCATGCGGCACATCTACCATGTGGCCGGTAATCAACTCGGTCTCCCATGACTCGCCCGGCTCCAGCATCCTCTGTGAAGAGATTCCACCGCCGATCCCGTAATGGACGATTGGTGCTGCTTCGTGACCACTGGAGTCCGTCATGCTGATACGCCAACGGGTTTGGCGGCCGCTCCGGTTGTCACCTCCCTGCTGAAATCCGATCGGCTCACTATCACGGTTGCGTATGGTCACTTTGACCTTCGGCATTTCCAGTGGTGAAAACTGTGAAGGAAGTTGCTCGACGATGATCTCAAACGGATCGGGCTGGCCCTGGACACGTCTCAGAGCAGTTAACAACTGTGCATTGTGAGTTCTTCCTTCGAGCGAATAGTCCGGACCTACTTCATAGGTTCTCGAACTGACTTCAGTCAGCTGTTCCTCGAGGAAGACCGCCCAGTCTTCATTTGCACGGCTGACGATTTCGCAAAGGCAAGGCCCGTAGTCCGGCTTGTAGATGAAACCATGTTCGCTGTGGAGGCCTTCAAGCCGCACCTTCAGCTGTGCATCGTCGAGAGTTCGCAGTTCTTCGATTATTTCTTTGCGTGGACCGTCGATGACGACTGATGAGGTATCTGATCCTTCATCTTCTTCGTCGACCGAAAAAGACGCATCGGCGGTTTCATTATCATCATTTCCACTGCTGCCATTGACCGTCACTGCAACAGACATCGTGATTAATAATGCAAGGCCGATCGATATCGTGGCGCTGAGCCACCGGCTGGAGCTCGTATTCCGCTTTTCGGTGCGGTTGCGCAAACGCCTGACTCTTTCGACCAGGCTACCACCATTTGACCCCAGCGCGAGCAACCGCTGATCATTGATTTTCGCCAATTCAAGCAATGCGCTGGCAAGGGGCAGGGGGCTACCCGCGGATTCAGATGCAACGTCATCGCAGCAGTTTTCCCGTTCTCGTTCTGCGTGAGACGAAATCCACCAGACAGCCGGATGGAAAAAGAGAACGGTCTCAACAAATGACTGGATGGCCACACACCAGTCGTCACGTCGTTTGAGGTGAGCCAGCTCGTGCAGGAGAATTGCATCAAGTTGTTGCGGCGTCAGCCCGTTGATGGACGCGACGGGCAGCAGCACCACCGGTTTTAAAAATCCAATAACTGTCGGGACGTTCACAAGTGTCGATTGGACAATCGAGACTGCACGTTTCAACCCGATCTGACTGGCAAGATGATGAAGTCTTGCTTCAATCCTTTTGTCAACATTTGACGTTCCAGTGTTTCTGATACGGCTAAGGCTTCGAATCCCAAGCGCCGGGCGAATTGCAAACATGGCCACGCCGACCAACCAGAGCGCCCCGACCCACGGTGAGCACAAGGCGAGAAGTTCAGGAAGGCGCGCCGGCAACCGTGTTGCGGCAACCTCGTCGTGCGGTCGATCCACAGGCCCGGATGCTGAAAGATCTGTTGACTCTGCGTCGAACGCAAGGCCGGGGAACTCGAAACGTGGTTCGTCAGACTGACCAGATATGGGCTCCGACGCGGGAGCAGCAGGTTCAACAGCTGTTTCCAAAGACTCAACTGCGACCACCAGCCGGTTCTGATGCAGGTACGAAAATGTGAAAACCGGAATACACAACGAACAGACAAGTGCCAGCATCGCGACCCGGTACCTAACAACAGAATTGTCGCCGATCAAAAAATGGCTGACTTTGAACATCAAGGCGACAATTGCAATTTGCCAGATCGAATGGACGATCGTCATGCCAAGAGTTTCCAGGACTCCCGATTGAATCATCTCGAAGACAACGTTCATCATTTGCTCCCTTTTCGCGACTGGCGTTCGTTTTCCTGAAGTTCCTCGACGAGACGGCGAATCTCCTCGAGTTCCTCGGGCGAATTTCGCTTCGTCGAAAGTGCTTCAAGAACTAACTTGGAGGTTGATCCGGAAAACATCCGGTCCACTAGAGAGCGGACCACTTTCTTTCGCGTTGATTTCTGCGTCACCGCCGCCTTGTAGACCTGAGGGCGAACAGACTGGTCCCTGGTAACGATGCCTTTCTCGAACATTACGACGAGCATCTTCACAGTTGTCGCGTAATTGGTCGTTTTCAATTCCTGCAGGTGGTCATGTACCTGACGCACCGTAGCAGGCCCCTGTTCCCAGAGGATGTTCAGAATCTGTAACTCGACTTCGGTAGGTTGAACCGTCATTCCGGAGGCCCTCAGTGATAGAGAAAGCTTTCTTCAAACGGGATTCTAGAGAAACCCTTCTCTATGTCAAGAATATTCTCACGCGAATTTCGTCACATTTGTCAGCTGAGGTGCTGACGAATTGCTACGTACGAAAAAAGCCCGACCTATGAGCGTTCTCATGGGTCGGACTGCGCAGTGTGGCGACGAACCGGGAATGGTTCTTTGTTTGAGGAGGTGATTAGTGCTCGACTGCCCAGATGTTCCGGTAACGAACCTGATTGCTGTGGTCCTGCAGATATACAGGCCCGGGCTCCGGTCCCGGATCGAGGCGACCTGCTGTGGTTTTGCGATTGGGCAACTCAACATCATCATGAACGATGACTCCATTGTGGCGGACCGTCATACGTGCCGGTGAGGTCGTTTCACCGTCTTCGTCAAAACGGGCAGCCGTAAACTCGATGTCGTATGTCTGCCAGCTCATTGGTGGAAAACACATATTCAGATCGGGGTCTTTGACGCTGTAGATGCCTCCGCACTCATTGTGCTTGCCTTCGAGCCCGAACGAGTCGAGCATCTGGACTTCGTATCGACCTTGAACATAGAGGCCGCTGTTTCCGCGTCCTTGACCTCGTTTTTCAGGTTCAAACGGCAGCAGAAACTCGACGTGAAGTGTGTGGTCGTTGAATGTCTGCTTCGAGGTTGTGCCTTGCATCAGGAAACCGTCGTCAGACATTCGACCGTTCTCCCAGCCTTCAATACTCGAACCATCAAACAAGACCACGGCTCCTTCCGGAGGCTCCATACCAAGAGTTTCGCTGTTGCGAACGACACGATTCAGCTCTCCGGTGTAGCCGGGCTCAGGCGTTGTAATGAGCATCCTGCCGTCCGCAAAAATATCTGCGTCACCCCGATGATAGCCACGAAACTCTACAGCTCCGTTCTCCTCATTGAACTGACCGACGACGTCGATCTTCTCATGCTCTTCTCCATTCCAGCCATCTCCGGGCAGACCGCCGTTGAAAGCCTTGATTGAAAACTGACCGTTTCCAAGTGCGATCACTTGCATACCCATCGGTTGCTTCTCGCCGTCAGGCCCGATCTCACCGACGTACTCACCCTGGAATGCGAAATCCCGCTCGATCACCACTGCCGCTTCATCCTGCTGCTCGTCGGTCGCAGGGTCCTGCTGAGCAAAGACACATGTTGTAAGTAGGATCATTGAGAGAAACGTGATGACTCGCATGTCAGTGCTCACTTGGACAGGAAAATGCTTATGGTGGTTGTCAGGCGCGGATCCGCAGACTTACGAGTGGGCGCGCGATCTGAATCGAGCTTTTCGACGCCTCAATCGTAATGAGGAGCCGTTGCTATCACAAATCTGCTATCAGTGGAAAATCTTACCTGACCGTTAAACCTTAAAGACCCCGCTTCGAGTGAGACGATAACTAGGCGGTACATCAGCAGGGGGGCTGCTGCGTGACAGGTATGCGCGCGCACTAATTGCGCCGCTGTGAAATCAGTGTCCTCCGCCCCCGTCAATCCGACTGTCGATGAGCCTCGTGGGTTTACCGCGTGGTTTGTAGAACTGGTCTCAAACTGGGGCCGAACGGTCATCGACAACATATCCGCCCTTGGGGCGTTTTCTATTTTTGTCGGGCGGACATTGAAATGGCTGTTTTCAAGACTTCCTCAGCGTGGCACGATCTGGCCGAATTTCTATACCGTAGGTGTCTCCAGCCTCCCTGTCGTCGCATTGACGGGCACATTCATCGGAATGGTTCTAGCGGTGCAGAGCTATTTCCAGTTCCGCCAACTCGGACTAGAGACGCGACTGGGCGGCGTCATCAACATGACACTCGTTCGTGAACTCGGACCGGTCCTTGCGGCAACTATGCTGGCCGGTCGTGTCGGCAGTGCAATGGCGGCAGAGCTGGGAACGATGCGCGTAACCGAGCAGATAGACGCTTTGTCAGCGATGGGTAGTAATCCTATACGGTACCTTGTCGTGCCAAGACTACTGGCTTGCTTCTTTCTGATCCCGACGCTGACGATCATGGCCGATTTCATGGGCGTCGCCGGCGGTCACTTCTACAGCGTCAATGTTCTGGACATTGATATACATCACTACTGGCACAACAGTGCCAAGTTCGTTTCGACGTTTGACTTGTTTGCCGGACTGATCAAAAGTGTCTTCTTCGGCTCGGCGATTGCGCTGGTCAGTTGTTACCAGGGTTTCAACTGTACTGCAGGCGCGGAGGGTGTCGGCCGGGCTTCGACGGCGGCATTTGTATATTCTTTTGTTGCGATACTGGTTCTGGATCTGTTTCTCGGAATCACGCTTGATTCAATTTACTTCACCATCTGGCCGGACGGCACGAGCCTGGTTTGACTGAGTTTGCACCCAATACGATCGAGCAGTTCTTTGAACCGCAGGAGCCGCTAGTCGAGGTACGCGACCTGACCGTCGCCTTTGACGAGGTCGTGTTACGCGATATCAACCTGACGATCCCCGCCGGGCAGACACTGGTTCTGCTTGGCGAAAGCGGATGCGGCAAGACTGTCTTGATGAAGTCGATTATCGGCTTGATCAAACCGACCCGCGGCGAAGTGTTTTTCGACTCGGGAAACATCAACAAATTGACGGACGCGCAATTGAGCCAGTTGCGATTACGTTTCGGATTTGTTTTTCAGAACGCAGCCTTATTCGACAGTATGACGATCGGCCAGAACGTTGCATTTCCACTGATGCAGCATCATCGCATGAAAAAAGAAGACATTCAGGAGATGGTTCTGGCCCGGCTTTCAGAAGTCGGCCTGCCCGACTCCGTCGTATTCAAGAAGCCGGCAGAACTCTCCGGCGGTATGAGAAAGCGCGTCGGCCTTGCACGTGCTCTGATTATGAACCCGGAATTGATCATGTATGACGAACCGACCACCGGGCTGGACCCCATCATGTCCGATGTGATCAACGAGTTGATTATCCGCACACGTCGTAGAAATCCGGTTACCAGCATTGTTGTAACTCACGATATGGCTACGGCACGAAAAGTTGCAGACCGGATCGTCATGATGCTTCCACTGCCTAGAACGCGGGACGGTGAAAATCAGATCATCTTCGACGGCACTCCGGATGAGATCGACAGTTGTAGAGATCGCCGCGTACGACAGTTTGTCAACGGCGAAGCGGGTGAACGGCTGATGGAGTTAAGAGCCGCGATCGGCTGATCGCGACAGATTGATCTGAGTAGCGCTCAACCAGCAGCGCTCAACCAGCAGCGCTCAACCAGCAGCGCTCAACCAGCAGCGCTCAACCAGTAGCGCACAACCAGTAGCGCACAACCAGTAGCGCACAACCAATCGAAACTGAAGACTGAAACCATGGACGAATCTGTACTTCGATTTCGCGTAGGAATTTTTGTTCTGATCGCGCTGGTGATACTCGGCTTTCTGATCTTTCTGAACAGTGAAGGATTCGGGCGCCGGTACACGATCTACATCAAGCCGCCCTCGGCCCCCGGAGTCACTTCGGGAACCCCGGTTCGAAAAAACGGCATCCTTATCGGGCGCGTATCCACGGTCGCCACGGAGGACGACCATGTGGTTCTCGGTATCCGGATCAACGAGAAAGAGCGGATCTACGCGAACGAGACTCTTTCCATCGGTGCAGACAGTTTTCTAGGCGATGCAGCAATCGAAGTACTTCCGCTGCCTCGCGACGAGCGAGGAGAGCAGGTCGTTCACAACGACGTTCTGACCTCATTTGCGGTTAAACGAAATCCGATGGAGATTGTCGATGTGGCACTCGATCTGGAGAACGAAATCAAAGATACGCTCGACGCGGTTCAACAAGCCGGCGCGGCGGTCTCCAGCGCAGGGCAGGGGATCAACGACCTTTCCAATACTGTCCAGAGTGCTTTTCAAGACGAGGAAAGCGACATCAAGGAGTTAATCTCCGATTTCCGGTCGATGAGCCAGAAGGCGGAAACGGCTCTGACAAACTTCAATCAAGTCTTCGAAAACGTAAACAGCGTTCTTGGCGATCCCGAGATGCGCGGCAAATTCGACACAGCATTCGGGGAACTGCAAAAGATTTTCGAGGAAGTCCGCGTTACCGTTGCTGACACGCGAACAACGATCAACTCGTATCGGGAAATCAGCGCCCGCGCAGGCAGAAACCTCGAGAACCTCGAGACCTTTACCGGAGCGTTGCGGGACGAAGGCCCGGAAATCCTGATCAAGGTCAACGAAAAACTGGATAACGTGGACGGCATGCTGGATCAACTGGGCACGTTTGCTGATACGCTGAGCCAGACGGCTGAGAACCTATCCAACAGTGACGGCACAGTCGGACGCCTTCTTAATGAGTCGGATCTTTACGACTCCGCGCTTGCAACCGTTCAAAATGCTCAGCTCACAATGCAACGTGTTCAGGATGTGAGTATCAAACTGGAACCGCTGGTCAACGACTTGCGGCTGTTTGCTGATTCGCTGGCTCGCGACCCGGGACAACTCGGGGTTCGCGGGGCGCTCGATCGGCGACCACAAGGCACCGGGTATAAAGGATCTGCGGGTAGAGAAGGAAACTCGATTTTCAGGTAACCTATTGGGGCAAAGTCTGTCCTGATAACCGGGTTCTTCACCATGCATTTTCACCACCGTCGTGGCTTCGACGGCAGATTTCAATTTGCCGTTCTGGCCATTGTTTTGTTCCTGATCGCAATCACTGGTTGTTCGGAAAGTCAAACCGAACCCGGAAACGAGGCCAGTGATTCCGGAGATACGCAGGTGCAAAACGACATTTCTTATCCTGCAACAAATCCTGATACTTACGAAGTGTCTGACGGTTGGAACCTCGTCTGGTCGGACGAGTTTGAGGGTGACGACTTGAACTCCGGAAACTGGACGCGGCAGATTCTTCCGGAGCCATTTAATGACGAATGGCAGCAGTATTTTGACCACGAGGAGAATTCGTACGTTGAAGACGGGTATCTGGTCTTAAAGGCGATTCACCACAGCGAAACACACGGAAAGGACCAGTACACATCCGCTCGACTCCACACCGGCGGCAAACAAGCCTGGAAATACGGGAAAATAGCTGCACGAATCCAGCTGCCATATGGCCAGGGTATCTGGCCCGCATTCTGGATGCTCGGAGCCGATATCGACGAGATCGGCGGTAACACTCCGTGGCCGTTCTGCGGTGAAATTGACATCCTGGAACTGTACGGTTCGCGCAACGATGCGCTCGTCGAAGCCAACATCCATTACGACGACGACGGTCACAAAATGATGGGTGCCGAGGGATACGAACTTGAAGAAGGCATATTCGCCGAGAAGTTCCACGTCTTCGAAATCGAGTGGAACGAAGAATCAATTACGTGGCTGGTCGATGGAAAAGAGTATTTCACGACGGACATCAGCCAGGAAAGCAGAAACGAGTTCCATGGCGATTTCTACATACTGTTGAACATCGCCGTCGGCGGTGAGTGGGCGGGTCGCCCTGATGAAACAACACCGTTCCCGTCATTGATGTATGTCGACTGGGTTCGCGTGTATCAACAGAATTGATGGATGCACGCGATGGCGATGCCATTCCATTTACACATCGCCAACTAAGCGGCATCAGCGTATCGGAGCAGTAACAGTACCCCGCTGGATGTTTCCGCGAAGCTCGTTAGCACGATCAAGCAGCAGGTTCTCATTGGGCTGCGTTTTCGGCTCCAGCTGAAAATCAAACAGCCGTTCATCGCGAACTTCACGCCCCCAGAAGTTGTTGGTCACCAGCGATACCGGAAAGCGGTCGTACCAGTTGGGACGAATTCTCTGCTGCACGCGGATCACCTTGTATCCATCCTTTTCCAACTGGATCTCACGTGTCCCGTGATAGGTGTACGGCACAGCGACCGGCGTGTAACCGACCGGTTGTTTGTCGATGGAGACAAAAGCGCCTTCGGGCTGGGATTGAATCAACAGTCGCCGCTGGACGCATCCTGTCAGACTGAGCACGACGAGGGCCGCGATCGCGACAAATGCCGGAGCCCGGAATGTGAGATTTTCACCGCGAGGAGCCGGGCGTTCGGTCGACGGCACATCCGCTGAATTCATTGAATCCGTCAAAGTGCTGTTTCGGCGGTAGCGGGAATGCCGGCTTTCCATGTAATTTTGCACGATGGAAGAGTTGTTTTGCGGAATGGGATACGATGTGTCGGCTTTGGCGAATCGAACAATTGAATCGAATCATTCATTCGAGCCGCGATTTGGGGTGGCGGAATATACAATCCGCCGATCATTGAGAACAGGGCGATTGCCCTCAAAGTGCGCTCACCTTGAAAATGCGTTACGCAATTTCCGACCCCCATCAATTGCGCCCCGCTATACGTATCCGAGGTGACCCGGGTTTTACAAAAGGCTACCCGGTCCCACCCGCGCGTACTGTTTGCATGTGGTCTGTTTGGTTAAGATAGGACGACCACGAAATCTAAACGAGCCAGTCACCGTCATAGTTGTTAATGAGCGAAAGCCTTCCAAACTGGGACGCCTATATCAACGTCGCGTCCCTGAGCGACGTCGGAATGCGACGCTCCAACAACCAGGACAACTTCATCGTCTCGCTGGCCAGCACTTTCGAACAATGGCAGCGGAAAGGCCATCTGTTTGTCGTAGCTGACGGCATGGGAGCACATGCTGCCGGCGAACTGGCTAGCAAGCTTGCGGTTGATCATATCCCGCACATCTATTCGCGCCTCAACGACGTTACGCCTGCGGAAGCTCTTCAGAAAGCAGTCGTCTCGGCCAATTCCGAGATCAACCGGAAGGGGCAGATGAATGAAGACTTCCACAACATGGGAACGACATGCAGCGCGATGGCACTGCTGCCGCAGGGCGCGGTCGTGGCTCACATTGGCGACAGCCGGGTCTATCGACTTCGCCAGGGGCTGATCGAACAACTGACTTTTGACCACTCGCTAGTCTGGGAGATGCGTGCGACGGGCCAGTTGTCCGCTGAAGATGAAGCTTCCGGCAAGATTCCGCGAAACGTCATCACGCGTTCGCTGGGCCCCTATCCGGAATGCAAAGTTGATGTTGAGGGCCCCTTTCCATTGCAGGTCGGTGACGTATTCCTGATGTGTAGTGACGGACTATCTGGAATGGTCAGTGATGCGGAGATGGGAGCCATTCTCTCCACGCTGCCACCACGAGAAGCGGTTCGAGTCCTGGTCGATCTCGCAAACCTCCGTGGTGGGCCGGACAACTCCACCGTCATCGTGACCCAGATCATTCATCAGCAGCTCGCAACGAAACCGGGAACTGTTCCGGTCGTTGCTCCGCAGTCTTCAAATTCGCCGGTTCCTACCGTCGCGTGGGTCGTGTTCGGCGCTCTTGTCGTTGCTGCAATCCTGATCGGAGTCTTTGTCAAAAACCTGTTCGCTGGATTGATCCCCGGGGTGATGGCGCTTGGTGTCCTGATCTGGATCCTGATCAAATTGCTTGCCAATTCCGGACAAGGAGGTCAGGACGGTACGCAGAGACACGGTCGTGGACCGTACACACGCAGCCAGGCCGCCGACGGTCCTGAGGTTACATCAAACCTTGCGTCGGTCATCGAACAGCTTCAAGTCGGCGCCAGAGATCAAGGATGGAAAATCAACTGGGACCGCATCAATGAAATGGTCGCGGAGGCGGTTGCGGCCAAAGAAAAGAATGACTGGCCAGCTTCGATTCGTGCTTATGGCCGGAGCATTACGTTCCTGATGGATCAGTTGCGAAATCAGGGCGGCGATTCGACGATCGAATACTAGTCACTTGTTTGATTTCCGGATAATCATGGACGGGAAACCAACCTCCGGTTCTGGAACAGTTACCCTTGCATCTGCCGCCTACGGGCTATGTGTGATCGGCAGTGGCTTGTGGCGTTATCTTGGCAGCGAAGGTGGTTCAACGGGACTGATCTTCGGTTTTGTCATGGGCGCGATTGCTCTACTAGCCTCAATCGCGTTCTTCTCCGCAAGAAACGTCTTCGGGCACATTCTGGCCTGGAGTTCAGTCATTGTGGTCTGCGGCTGGTTCATCTACGAAGCGATGATCAAGAAGGGCTTCTCCGAGGCCGAGCCAAGGCAACTGATCGTGAT
The DNA here is from genome assembly GCA_039029995.1 of Planctomycetota bacterium. GTDB lineage: Bacteria > Planctomycetota > Planctomycetia > Pirellulales > Pirellulaceae > Mariniblastus. The sequence goes on along the minus strand of JBCCFB010000043.1, from coordinate 4,177 downwards.
CGGAATCAGCTGCATCTTTGTCGGAATTTTGATCCGGGCGGGAATCGGCCGGGCGATGCCAGCATGAGCGGACAGCCGATTCACCACGGTTTTTCCAAGAAACTCTGCGGCGGGACCTGCCGATTTCATCATGATTCTTTAGCCGACAATTGACGTTGGCGCGTCTTTAGTGAATTTGTAAATTTTTCACGCCTTCGCGGGCAGGGGGGCCGGAGACGCATTGCGTTCGCCGGTGAGGGCAAAGATGGCGAACCGGAACGGACAAAACTCCGTACCACCCGTTTCTGCCATCACCCTGACAGAAACCTTACTGCTCGCTGCGACATGGAGGTCGCGTTGCTGGCTCGAAGAAAAATTCGATCGCAGATGTACTTTGGCGTGGCCATGCTGGTGGTCATCGTCACCGTTCTGTCGGCAGCCAGCTTTCAGGGTTCGCTGAAGTTCCGCGATCTTACGAAAACGACCCGTAACCGCGCAACCGAACTTCCACTGGCGGCCAACCTGAGTCAAAAGGTCAGCGATCTTCGATCTGCCGTTTTTCTTGATACTCAATATGACGGAGACGACTCGTTTTCGGGCATTTCCAAACGGGCCAGCAATCAGCTGAACCGCTTCAGTGTGGAAACGAGGCTGCAGGCAGTAAAAGAGGCGATCAATCGATACCGCGAACGACTTGAGTCCGTCGAATATTCCGATTCGCTTATCGCGGATACCTCGCGAGAACTTGAATTCATCAAAGAATTCGAAGTATCACTGCAGAATATCGAGCTGATCCTCGGCGAAGGCAACTGGGTCTTTCATGGTGACGTATCAACTCCGCGGCTGGTGGAAGCGCTTGAGCAGCTTCAAACCGACACCAACCAACTGCCGGGATTCATGAACGAACGGATGGCTGATTTCGCTCAACGGGCACGTCGTGACTACAACTCATGGATGATCCTATCGGCCGTGGCTACCGCGCTTGCATTTCTGCTGATCTATCTGCTTTACCGCCGGTTCGACAATCACATTTTCAATCCGCTTGATACCCTCGTAGACGGTTCGCGTCATGTCGCGCGAGGAAACTTCGACTATCGAATCGAGCTGGAGACACATGACGAGGTTTCCGAACTTGCCGACGCACTGAACGCGATGACGTCGCGCTTTCAAGCGATCAGCCGCGACCTCAACTGTCAGGTAAAACAGCGCACCAAGGAAGTCGTTCGCAGTGAGAAGATGGCGAGCGTCGGATTTCTCGCTGCCGGTGTGGCTCACGAAATCAACAACCCGCTGGCGAGTATCGCATGGTCCGCCGAGTCACTCGAAATGCGGATCAACGAGATTCTGAATCCGGAAGTCGAAATTGACGAAGAACAGTGTTCTTCCGAAATCGACGAGATGAAGAAGTACCTCAAACGGATTCAGGAGGAGGCATTCCGGTGCAAAGAGATCACTTCAGGTCTGCTGGACTTCTCACGCATGGGAGATGTAAAGAAAGTTCCGACCGATTTCTACGAGGCTATCGAATCAGTTGTCGAAATGGTCAAACCGCTCGGAAAATACCGTGACCGGAATATTCATTTTACCGGTGATCGCTCGATACGCGTGATCGCCAACGCACAGGAATTGAAACAAGTCGCCTTGAACCTCATTACCAATGCACTCGGTAGCGTTGAGCCCGGTGGCGTCGTTTCGATTGAACTCAAACACGATGATGAAAATGCCGTCCTGTCCGTTGTCGATAACGGCTGCGGGATGACAGAAGAGACCATGAATCACCTGTTCGAACCGTTCTTCACCCGTCGGCGCGACGGGCAGGGGACCGGACTCGGACTTTCAATTACCTATCAGATTATCGAAGACCACAACGGCCGCATCGTTCCGTTCAGTGATGGCCCCGGCCGTGGAGCTTCGTTTACAGTAAGTTTGCCTCTGGTGAAAAATGAAGAAGCAAAAATCGCAAAAGCAGCCTGAGTCCGGCACCAAAGCAGTCAGCAGTTCACTGAAGGTTCTGTTCGCAGACGACGAGCCGCATCTTCAGGACCTGATTGCCGCTGAACTGCCGCGCATGGGGCACACGGTCACCGTCTGCCCTGATGGGCTCACGGCCGTCGCCGCGCTGGAGAAGAACAGCTACGACTGTGTTCTCGTCGATCTCGACATGCCCGGGCTTGGCGGTATCGGTGTAATCGAAAAGACAAAGCAGCTGTCTCCTTCGACCGAAGCGATCGTGCTGACCGGCAAAGGCTCTACCGAAACGGCGATTGCCGCGCTCAGGCTCGGAGCATTCGACTACCTGCAGAAGCCGTGCAAACTGGTTGAGCTGAGATCCCTGCTGAAGAAAGTCGCCACCCGGCGAGAGCTGAACAACAGAATCAGCGCTCTTCAGCGCAGGCTCAAACGAGTCGAAGGCGAACCGGAAATGATCGGCAGTGACCGCACGATGCAACGCGTTAAAGCGTTGATTGAGAAGGTCGCTCCAACACCATCCACGGTTTTGATTCGTGGTGAGACGGGAACCGGCAAGGAACTTGCCGCGCGAGCAGTTCACCGGCAGAGTGACCGGTTCGAAAAACCATTCGTTGCGCTCAATTGTGGTGCACTTCCTGAAAACCTGATTGAAAGTGAACTGTTCGGACACAGGAAAGGGGCGTTCACCGGGGCAGAAGAGCATCGACAGGGGCTTTTCGAAGTTGCCAACGGTGGAACTCTGTTCCTTGATGAAATCGGTGAACTTCCCAAAGCAACTCAATCAAAACTGTTGCGAGTTCTGGAGAGTGGTGAAATCAGGCGAGTCGGGGACAACGATGCTTTCCAGGTTGACGTGCGCATCGTCTGCGCGACTCACAGGGACCTCAGCAAAATGGTGCAGGAAGGCGAGTTCCGCGAGGACTTGATGTACAGGATCAATACGTTTGAAATCCTGCTGCCGCCTTTGAGGGATCGTTTGAACGACATTCCCGAGCTGGCGCGTCACCTTCTCGCACGCCACAACCCTGCTGCTTTTGAGACTCCGACTCCGTTTGAATCTGACGCGATAAAACGTCTTCAATCACATTCATGGCCGGGCAACATCCGCGAACTTGCCAACGTAATCGAGCACGCTTCGATTCTGAGCGACGGATTGCCGATCCGAATCGATGACCTGCCGCGGGAATTCGCGTCGGGAGCTGCACCGGCAACGGTGGCGTTTACAGCAACCGGCCAGTCGCTGCGTGAGATCGAGATGCAGGCGATTTTTGCCGCGCTTGACCGGCACAATGGAAACAAGACTGCAGCAGCGAATGAACTGGGGATCAGCCTCAAAACGCTTTACAACAAGCTGAATCAGGAAGCGATGCGCAAAGCGGCCTGATGAGAACACGGAACAAAACCTGCTAATCAGCTCCCATGGCACGGGCAGACTACGCTGATTTCCTGTCATCGCCCGCGGCTTGCCTGTCATCGCGCAGGGCTTTGCTGTCATCGCATTGGGGCTTTGCTGCGATCGCATTGGGGCTATGCTGCGATCGCATTGGGGCTATGCTGTGATCGCCCGGGGCTTTGCCACAGTCCCCGATGCTTCGCCGTCATCGGTCGTAACGTTGCAACCGGGTTTTAAGATTACATCCTGTCGTTACGATATTGTGCATGAATGAAACCATGCCCCCGAGCGCGATTCGAACCCGATTCGATATTCCGCGCACCGCAAACATCATCCCGCTGGGTGCTGCGGGTGGATTCAGCGGAGCAAAATTCTGGCAGGTTGAGACCATTGACGAGGTGTTCTGTCTGCGCCGCTGGCCGAAGGAACATCCGGACCGGGACCGGCTCGAGTGGATTCACAGGGTCATGCAGCACGTCACGATCAACGGTTGTGCAGCGGTTGAGCAGCTTCAGCCAACGCGTGAAAATGCCGGCGGTGGAACGTACCTCGAGTACGACGGATTCTTCTGGCAGTTGACGGAATGGATGCCCGGAGAGGCTGACTTCTGTAATGAACCGTCGGAGAGCCGTCTTGCAAACGCCATGGAAACGCTTGCTCGTTTTCATATGGCGGCAGCTCAGGTGAATCTGGACTTCGGCCATTCTTCCAACATCAAATCGCGGTTTGACATGCTCCAGCGGTTTGACGACTCGATGAGCATTACCGGTTCCTGCGGCAAACGGATTGGCATGAACGATTTTGCCCATCGAGTCGTCAAACCGCTGGAGCATG
>JBCCFB010000042.1:0-30157 GCA_039029995.1 Planctomycetota bacterium | reverse complement strand
CCAAAGCACAGGTGCTGTATCTTGAATGAACGTTGATTACCGATTCCTGCATCAGCCACCGTTATGGACTTGAAAACCTGCACTGTCTTGTGTTCAGAAAAACCAAGGTTACTCCGGAAGCCTTGTTCCGCTTGCAGCAGTCGAACCCCAAGATGTGGATCTGGTACTAGCCAGCCACCTTCGCACGACGCAAGTGTTAGCCTTTGCGGGCTTTGTCGCCTCAAACGACTGGTGAATCAGGGACATGCTGCGTCCCGGTATTCAATTGGTGTTAACCGCCTAACCGATAAACCGGAAGTAACCGGACTGGAGCGCGGGTTGTCTGATGCGAACATCAAGCACCAATTCGATCTTTAGAGTCGCAAAAGCGTTGTCTTATGCGCTCGCGGTCTTGCTGCTCTTTTCCGGCTGCGGAGCCATCGAGCATCGAATCATCTACGCTCCGGACTGCTATCCAGAGAGTTGGAATCAACCCACATCATCCCAGTTGCACGATATTGTGCTTGAGGATGTCTATTTCCCGACGACCGAAGCGTCAGGAGCGAGCGGAACTGACCTGCATGGATGGCTGGTCCGCCCGCGACATCTTTGCTGTGAGCATGTGATTCTGTTCATGCACGGCCGGTCCGGAAATGTCAGTTCAATGAATGACCGGCTGTTCGAGTTTGTGCGTGATCATGAAGCGGCTGTTTTTGTGTTTGACTATCGGGGTTATGGGAAGAGCGGCGGAACGCCGACTGAGAACGGCCTGTACTCGGACGCAGCCGCAGCCAGAGACTGTCTGGCAGCAAAGATGAACGTCCCGCCCGATGAGATCATTCTGTTTGGCAGGTCCCTCGGTTCTGCCGTCGCGATTGATCTGGCAGCCCGTCAGGGGGCGAAAGCCCTGATCGTAGAATGTGGATTCACGTCGGCAGCGGATGTTCTGAGTCACCATACGCGGGGGCTGCTAAACGGCCGGAGGCTGAACTCCGGCTTTGCATCTGAAGCCAAGATCGGTGCCTATGACGGACCGGTATTTATCATGCATGGTGAAGACGACCGCATTATCCCGTCCGCCCACGGCCGCCGACTGGCAGAAGCTGCTACCTCAGCGAGTCGTGTCGAATTCGTGCTCGTCGACGGTGGACACCACGCGCCGGTTACAGACAAATACCGGCTGACATTTCAGTCGTTCTTGAACAGCGTTCGCTGACACGTGGCTGACGCCATGACGTCCAGCTAATTCCGCAAGTTGGCGCTGGTTTACTCAGGACATCAGACGCTGACGTCGGGCTTCGTAGATCATGATGGCTCCACTGGCGGCCACATTCAGGCTGTCTGCAGTTCCGAGCATTGGAAGCGCGATTGCATTGACGTCCGGTGTTCGCCAGATCTCAGAAAGCCCTGCCGCTTCATTGCCCAGTATCAATGCAGATGAGCCTGTCAGATCAGTTTCAAATACACTGTCCGACCCATCAACAATGGCGGCAAATGGTTTGATCTGCCTGTTATGCATCCACGAAAGCGTGCGCGAGGCGGTAGCGGCCGCCATCGGCATTGAAAACACAGTTCCAACGCTGTTTCGAATGGAGTTGGGGTGCAAGGGGCCCGTCTGGCAATCGGCAAGAATAACTGCGGAGCAACCGGCCCCGTCAGCCGACCGGATGATTGCGCCGAGATTACCCGGCTTTTCGATGCCCTCAAGTACGACGACAAAGCCACCCGTCTCGATGTCGAGCGCGTCCAGTGAATCGCCACTCAGGTCAGGCGTCTCGAAAACGGCGATCAGGTCAGTCTCGCGCTGTCCGTAATTGAGCTTTGAAAACAAGTTTCCGTTCAGCACCATTGCGTTGACATCAGTTGCCTTGCAGATGTCGGAAACTTTGTTCAGCAGTTCACCCGATGACTCGTCTGACGATTCACGTTCTGAGTCCGGTCGCAAAACAAGAGCTTCGGATGAGTCGGCTTCCGGCTCCGGGTTGGAATCCTCGTGGATGTAGACCTCAAGCAATCGAAAGCGATTCTGATTGAGCGCACGACTAATTTCGCGCGAACCGAACACGATAAATCTCTGCTGCTTTTTTCTGCCGCGCGAAGTGTGCAATCGCATCGCATCTTTGAACTTTTGATTCTGTGCGCTGTTGATACGCTGCATGATGTACTGACCGGCGGAATTGTGTAGCGAAGATTCAGGATCGGAAACCAGCTTCTCTGGATACTGTTACTGCTTAGCTCGTATCCTTGCTCCAGCGAACACAGTGGCCTGCATTGAGAGTTCGTCCAGAGGATGTTCGCAGTACCATCGGCGCGGCTTTGATTTGTCGTCGAGGCAAGCCGAAGGTCTGTGAGACCATTTTCTGCAATACCGGAGCTTCGAATCCCCCGGTGTGGCAACTGATGAGGATTGCAGCAGGACTGCCTTCGGTCAACTCGACGGCCAACTCCAGTAGTTCAGGAAGATCGCGATTGAGTTTCCACTGCTGTTTTTTCGGGCCGCGTCCGAATGATGGCGGGTCGGCAACGACGATGTCGTAACGCCTGCCTCGCTTGACTTCCCGCTTTAAGAACGTCATTACGTCTTCAGCGATCCAGCGAATCGGCCGGTTATCCAGACCGGAAAGTGCGGCGTTGCGCTTCGCTCTTCTGCAGATATTCGACGCTGCATCAACATGCGTGACCCGAACACCGGCTGAACTGAGGGCGAGCGTGCTACCGCCGGTGTACGCGAACAGGTTTATCGCATTCAGTTCTTCGTTGTCCGGATTGATAGAATTTGCCGTTTCCATCAGCCATTGCCAGTTGGCCGCCTGCTCAGGAAAAACCCCGAGATGCCCGAATGGAGAAGGCTTCAATTCGAGTGCAAATGAACTGCCGAATTTGATCGTCCAGGCATCCGGAACAGACTCGCCGGACCAGATTTCAGACTGGCGATCGAAACGCACGAGCGTCCGGGAAGTTTCAGAGGCGGCTGTAGAGCGTCTGGCAGACTTGGCCGCAGGGCAGGGGCGTTCAACAGTTACGCCGTTGAAATTCTCGAGCTTGATCCCGTTGCCGAAGTCGAGCAACTCGTATTGATCATCCGCGAACACAGGCACGACGCCTCAGGCGCGGCTCAGGTCGTTGCCGGCCTTTTTATTGTTTTTTTTTGAGCAAGCTCTTCAGACGGGCGGACGAACTTGAACATCAGTCCGAACACGATTGCCCAGAAGAATACGAATCCGCACAACGTAAGCAGATTGGACATCGAGAGCATACTCTCACGCCCTCGAATCGAAAAGGCGGGGGCGGCTTCTGCGATTTCGCCATCTACGTCAATCTTGAAGGTCACCATTTCGGTGCTGTCCGGCTTATATCGCTCCATGAAGTCGTAACCGAGCTGAATCTGCATTTCAGCTTCCGGCTGGTCGTCTCTGACGTTGTATACGGGGACGATTGCCGTGTTATCACCAAGGCTGAACGTCCTGGCATCACCATTGTCTTCGACGATCGTGATTTCAAATGCTCCGAGGTCGATGTCATTTGATGCGCCGGTGACATCCATCAGGAAAGAAAGCGACTCAACCTTGTTCATTCCCTGTTGGTCAAAGTACCTCCAGAGGTCTCCGGCCTGATAGGGCTTGTTGGGTTCAATGTTGAACGACGAATCGGCACTGTAGATGACAGGTGAACATGTAAAGTCACCGATCTTCTTGATTTCGTCTTCGATGATAAATTCATCGGCCTGAACCCGGCCGACGATGAGCAGGCCAATCATCACCGCGAGCAATGCGATGATCGAGTTCGGGCTGGAAAAGAAACGCATGATGCAAACCTAAGGGAGGGGCGGCACAGGGTGCCAGGTCAAAAGTGATTCAAGCTGATAACTTCCAAGTCCACTCACTTTCGACGGATCTCATTTTACTCGAAGAAATACGCAATTCCAATGAGCTCGAACGCTCTGATAGGCAGGTGTTGACTTTATGCATCATCTTTGGAACCCAATGTCGCGTTCAATAAGCATTAGGGGACGAATATACAGATTGATCCGGTTTAGACGCCGGATTGTCTCCTTTAGCAGTCATGAAAATAAAGAAAAATTCTTCGATTAAGTTTCGGCTGACAGTCGTTTCAAAGGCATTCGTTCTGCCTATTTGACCGACGTCCCGGACATACCACGAGTCATTTTTCCAGTAACCTCGCCGAGGCTAATGGCTTGCGGCTAGTCACTCGAAGCCGGACCTTCACTCGATTGTCTACGATCCTCTCTGCGGTCCTCGTAAAGCAGCTCCAGCCCCTTCCTCGACTTCAGCGCGTTGCGACCGGCGAGTAGCGGTCTGAGCACAAAACGGAAGAGTTGTGGTACCGAATATTGCTGTAGTTTACGCGATGATGTGATGACAGGGGTACTGACAATCACGAACTTTCCCCTGCGCTTCACCTGCCGTGAGAAGAAGAGTTCCTCTGCAGCGAAATACTGTTCGTCGAAGCCGCCGAACTCGTGGAAGATATCCCGTTTGCAAAACATGTAACAACCAGCGGCCCATCTACCGAGTGTCTGCCAGACGAATCTGATCAACAGATAAAGCAGCCAGGGAATGAATCCGACTCGCTCGCCACTTAGTCCGACGTCTGCACCGCCGCCTGCGGCTCCCTCATTCAGGGCCTTGATCGTTTCTGAAAGAGTGCCCGGCTGAACCAGTGTATCGGCATCGACAAAGATCAACGATTGTTTGGTGGCTGCGTTGGCTCCTGCGTTTCTCACAGCACCGATATTTCTAAGGCTGACCTCCACGACCTTGCAGCTTTGAGCCCGTGCAATCTGGCCGGTCTTATCGGTTGAAGCGTCATCAACGACGATGATCTCGTAAGGAATTTCCTCCTCGGTCGCAGCTTTCCTGATTGCATCAAGAGTAGCAGGCAGGTAACCCTCTTCGTTGAAAGCCGGAATTATGAAGGAAACACCTTCTGCCCCGACAGGTCGGTTTTCATGTTGTGTTTCCATAAATATCCTCGCGATAAGGTTGGTTCGCCTCTCCGGGATCACACATCTCTGTTCCTCAATTGACCGTAAACCACTAATATGGAAGGCAATCGCTTACCAGTCAGGACGAAGGAGTCGTCGCCGTGAATGATGTGTTGACCGTAATTCTTGCCGGAGGCAAAGGGTCACGTCTTGAGCCGCTGACCAGGGACCGGGCCAAGCCGGCAGTGCCGTTCGGTGGATCGTACCGGATCGTCGACTTCACGCTGTCCAACTGCCTCAACAGCGGACTCAAACGCATTCTCGTACTTACTCAGTACAAGGCAATGAGCCTTGATCGCCATATCAACAATGGCTGGCGTGAATATTTCGTCTCGAGAATGGGCGAATTCATCGACGTCGTTCCTCCGCAACAGCGCATCAATGAAAGATGGTATGCCGGAACAGCTGACGCGGTTTGCCAGAACATCTACGTCATGGAAAGAGAGCGGCCTAGCGATGTTCTCATTCTTTCCGGCGATCACATCTACAAAATGAACTATCGCGAGATGGTTCAAGCTCACCGTGAACGCGGCGCTGACCTGACGATTGCGGCCCTCGAAGTTGATGTTCCGTCGGCACGTGAATTCGGAGTGATGCAGGTCGATCCAACGAACAGGATCGTCGGGTTTGAGGAAAAGCCGGACAGCCCGAAGACAGTGCCCGGAAAGGATGACACCTGTCTTGCCAGTATGGGAATCTACGTTTTCTCGACACGCTTTCTATTCGAGCAACTGCTAAAGGACGCGAACAATCCTGGCAGCAACCATGACTTCGGCAAGGACATCATTCCGTCGATAATCGATACTCACGAAGTCTATGCGTACGAATTCCGTGACTTGAACAACAAGCCGGAGGCTTACTGGCGTGATGTCGGGACACTCGACGCTTACTACGAAGCCAACATGGATCTGATCAGCGTTGATCCTCAGTTGAACGTCTATGATCGTCAGTGGCCGATCACTACTCATCAGGAATGTCTGCCGCCGCCAAAGTTTGTTTTCGGTGCTACCGACGGGGAAGAACGGGTCGGAACGGCGATCGACAGCATCGTCTGTCCCGGAACGGTGATTTCCGGCGGGCGTGTTGAGCGATGTGTGGTCGGAAATCAGGTCCGGATAAACAGCTATGCATCGGTCCAGGATTCAATTCTCTTTGAGGGTGTTGAAGTCGGTCGGCGAGCCAGGATTCGCAATGCAATTATTGACAAGCATGTCATCATTCCACCGGGAACTGAAATCGGCTACGACGAGAAAGCCGACCGCGCTCGCGATTTCGCGATCAGTCCTAACGGTGTCGTTGTGATCGGCAAATCAAATGTCGTAGAAGCCTCTATGCCTGCCCCGAGATGGATGCGCGGTCCGATGGGCAAGAACATCGGCAGAACCGTGAAACGCTGATCGAGCCGTGACGAAGCGGAAGGTCAAGCGGCGGTGCTTCTGCCGCGAAAAGCGCCGCAGGAACGCGCACAAAAAAAGCCGGCTAAGCGCCGGCTGTTCGTGTTGGTATCTGTTTCTACGTTTACTGTTTCGACAGATACTGTGTCGGTGTCAGAGTCGGTGTCAGAACGACTCCCGCTTCATTTCCGTTGCTCCGACAAATACCGGATCCTGCAGGAAAATTCCGCTCAGGATCGTATTGTCTCTTAGAGAAACACTGACTTCAACTCGAACAGTTTCCGTATCCCGTTGGATTACCGAAGGTGTTACGGCAACGTCAAAATCAGACGCGCCGACGGAGTTCATGACGAAGGCGACAGAGTCTTCGATTGACTGTTGTGACGCGCCCGGCACGATTCCGGTTCTTGCTCCTTCATACGCGGCGCTTTCGGCGGCGTGCAGCATCATGTTGGCACGCGCCATTTCGTAGGACGCGAAAAGGAACAGGAAAAGTACCGGCAGGCAGAATGCCATTTCGACGGTCGTCGCGCCTTTGCGGCGGCTGGATCGTCGCTGTTTCTTGAGATTCGAAATCATCGTTGTCTCGATTTGAAAGTCTGTTTTGTATTCGGGATTTCTTCTACTCGGTGAGCATGACGCTCAACTGTTGTGCGATTTCACGGAATGCATCGCCAAGCTGGTTGTTGTTGTCGGCGTGGATGTGAGTTCCATCGGCGATGTCCGCGACGGTTCTCATCAGTGCCTGGTTTGCGCCACGACTGAAGGTGATCGTGTGTACGGTAACACCGGCATCCCGACAGAGAGGCGCGATCTGAGCGGGGTTAACCCCGCGGTTATGGCGGCCGTCAGTCATGACGACGATGGATTTAAGTGCGAACGGCCGTGAGCCGGGATCATTCAATACTGAATTGAGCCCGTTTTGCAGGCCTTGTCCGATAGCGGTCGCGCCGCTGGGTCTTTGTGTTGAGAAATCTGTCCGGATCTGCTGGAGGTTGTCAGTCAGGTCAGTCAACTTTCTGTCAGTCGAGCTGTAAACAACCAGCGAACATCGTTCGCGTTGTGGAGAATTTTCAAGCTCCGTGAGAAAAATGTTCAGAGCGTTCTGCAGTCCTGCGAAACGGCCTCGCGAACTCATAGATCCGGAAACGTCCAGCACGAGTGCGATGTCGCGGTCGAGTCTTGTAGCAGTCGCGAATTGGGAAGGCTCAAAGGTCTCGACACCGAAAATCGGTCCTATAAACAAGCCTACGGGTCCATCCGGAGAACTTGCGGTTCTTGATCCGGTGACACGTACCGAATTGAGAATCTGGCCGCCGGGGACAAACTGAAAAGTTCCATCAGGGCCCAGTTCCGAGGTGCCGAGTTCGATCTGACTGCGATCAAGCGTCAGTCCCTGGCCGGCGACCTGGTTGAGTGCTGCAACCTGGACTGCAGCATCTACAGCCGCATTTGGATCCTGCAATCGACCAAGCGCTTCGACGCCGGCACGTGCAGCCGCGTCGGTTGCTGTACGCAACTCACTGCGGGTTGTGTGAATTCGTGCGATATCGACTGCCATACATGCGGCTACAAATAGAATCACCATGACCAGCGCGATAAGAGGTAGCATCGCACCGGCGCGGTCGGAGCGTGTCTTGCGCTGCCGGAGTCTGTATTGTTTGATTCTTGTATTCATCTTTGATTTGTGAAATTCGTTCTTGATCAGGAAAGTTGAAAAGGTGACTGGCTGATCTTCGCTATTCCTTCACCATTACGGCGGACGCCGAGACAGTGCGATTCTGGAACGGGCCGAAAGGGATCAAGCTGTTCGAATCGCCGGGGGCGGACGCTGTTATCGTGATAAGGTCGCCCGGAGGGACTGATTCGATGTTGGTCGGATCAAAAGTGATCTGTACGTCTTCAAGGTTTCGCCCGTCTGCGACAGCCAGGCCGGCAGCCAGAGCATCCTGTGTCGTACCTTCAGCAAGGATGGCGACTTTTGCAGCTTCGTAGGATGACTGGATCATGGTCTGACGGAGAAACAGCATGCTGGCCGCTTCGATGGAACCGAAGACGATCAACACAACTACCGGGAGGCATACGGCGAACTCAACCGTTGCCGCACCTCTGCGGCATCTGAAGTTTCGTGACTTGCGTTTCATGATGTTCTTCTTGAAACAGGGTTTTCGTTATTCGGGATAAAGCGTCGCAGAGTCTACACGCGTTCTGAATTGCGCATTTCGGTTCGCAACGATTCGATTTCAGCTTTCTGTTTTTTGACAACGTCAACGACGCGGTTGTATTCAACAGCCATGTCCGCCCAGAAGTCGTTGTCACGGAAAGAGCAATGCGTTGTATCACCCTGTTCGCCGAGCTCACGGATGTGACGGCGAAGGCGGATAATCGGGCCGACAAAGCGGTTGCTGAAGCGAATGGTGTCCAGCATGAACGCCGGAAGCAGCGACAACATGATGATGCCGATCAAGGCGAACTCGCCCATTTCAAACTGGAGACGTTCGGTGATAGATTTTGATGGATCGCCCAGCAGCGTCTGCAGCAGGACGATGGAGAGACCGGCAACGAAGAAAAATGCGAGCCAGTGAAAAAAGATCCGGCGGAGCAATGCACCCTGAACGGATTTGTCGACGTAGTTGGTACGTCTTTTTTTGTCGCGAGACATGTTTGACCTCAGATTCTGACAACTTTCCAGTAGTCCTTTCCCGCTTCGAGCGGGCACGATAACGCTCAAAAAATAGGACACGGTGGACTGCAGATTCATGCCTAGCCACGGAATAAAGCAAATATCCTTCCCGAACGAAAAAGTTGCCGGCGCAATCGTTACCAACGGATTCGCGACGAACCGGTAGTTGCGGAATCGGAAAAACCGCTACCAGGGTATGCGCATCGTCACGACGGATTCGGCAGCAGGGAAACCCTCAGCGAGAGGGCGCCGGAGCGGGATTTGAATTTGTCTGTGATGATGTTGCCGTCTGTGCGGGCAACCGGATGCAGTGCGTTACGGAAGTAACGATTGCCGCTGAGATAACAGAAACTCACGACACACTGTATTTTCCTTCCCGGTCAAAGTTCGCGTATATCCGTTGTCAACTTTGTCGATGTCTGACTCTGAGACGCGACTATTCGGCGTGACATCTACTCTCCTTCCTCAGACCAGCTGAAAGGCACCATACAATGAGTCTTAAATTCGGAATCTACCTAGTCGAACAGAGAATTATCACCCCCGAACAATTCTGCGGGCTGGTCAAGATTCAGCAGGAAGCGACAAAAGGTCTGCCGACACTGGCTGTCGAGAAGAACTATCTGACGATCAAGCAGGTGGCAAACATTCTCGATGCGAAAGAACTTGCGCCGCAGAAGACATTCGATCAGCTCGCAATCGAAATGGACTACCTTGAGCCCGGCGATACGATGCAGTTACTGCAACTGCAGCAGATTTCCTGCCCGACGATCGAACAGCTTGTCGTTGAATGCGGGCTACTCACTCAGCGTCAGGCTTCCGTCCTGACCCAGCACTTCAGCCGACAGGCGGCTGTTGCTGACACGCCTGCCAGAACTCAGCCACAGGAAGCACCGCAAACTACAGAACCGGCGCCGCAGCCGGTTCCTGAAACGGCTCAGCCAATCAATACGGGTCGGCCGAAGGCTCCAAAGTTCAAGCAACGTCCGGTTATCGTGCACCCCTATACTCCTGCCGAGTACTAAACGGACGTTTCCGCCGGGTGGCGGAGCGACTATAGCTGGAGATTGCACGATAGAGTGTCAAGCCTCCGCGTCTCATAAAACAAGCCCTCAGGTCATTTGATCTGAGGGCTTTTTCTATTTGAGCTTTCTTTGGCGATTGCAGGCAGCATAAGCCTGCTATCCCGCTGACTTCGCGCAAAAAAAGGAACGACCAGATTGTCGTTCCTTGAATTACTTCGCGGCGTTTGGCTTGCCGCATTGGTCCAGAAGCGAATAGACCGATCAGTTAACGCTGTTTGTTCAGCATGCGGTTTCGCTTGTTGCGGCGCTCGGCTCGCAGGCGTGCGCGGCGTTTCGTTTCACTTGGCTTTTCGTAGTACTCGCGACGACGCATTTCCTTCTTGATTCCACTGCGTTCTACGAGCTTCCGGAACCGTCTTACGGCTTCCTGAATAGATTCTTTGTCACGGACAAGTAGCTTTACCATTTTTCCTCCACGAACATAGGCACAATCACACCTTCCTTTCCGGCGGGATGACCGCTCAACAAAACCAGCATTCCGGCACCAGACCCACACAGGTGCGCCGGAGCGTGAAACGAATCTCCCATTCTAGACGACGTCGGCGAAGACTGTCCATAGCTAACGGGATAAACAGATACGTTGCGTTTCGGGGCTGCATAGCCTGAAACGGCAGATCCGGTCGTATTGGTATCGGCAGATGATTGCGTGTTCATTCAAGTTCCCGCAGGTCGGTCCGTTAATCCGTACGGTCCCGCAAACCCCGGAGATTTAGGCTAAATTGGCTTGCTTCCAAGCATGTCAAAGGCACAAACCTACAACTCTATGCATACAGCTATGAATCAGAATTCGTCCAGCCAATGGAACTGGCATTTGTTTACCTGTCTTTTCGGTCTCCTGGTAGCGGGATGCCTGTTAGAAACGATCTCGATCGAGGCAGCCGCATCCGAGCCTGCTCCTGAGCAACAGGAAAAGCCGAACATCGTTATCATTCTCGCGGATGACCTCGGGTACGGCGACACGAGTCCTTTCAATCCCGATTCTGGAATTCCGACGCCGAATTTCGAACGACTGGCTTCGCAAGGGATGATCTTTACTGATGCGCATTCGGGATCGGGAGTCTGCACACCAACAAGATATGGACTTGTATGCGGTCGCTATGCATGGAGAACACGACTGAAGCGAGGTGTTCTGGCAGGGTACTCAAAGCCCTTGATCGACCCGGATCAGCAGACGATCGGCGGCTGTCTGCAGACTGCCGGTTATCACACTTGCGTCGTCGGTAAATGGCACCTCGGACTTGGCTGGCAATGGAAAGAGGACCTTCCCGACGACATTAATAACATGGGCATTCCATCGAACGCTCCTGGCATGGTGGATTGGGAAAAACCTCTGACTGACGGGCCGCTTCAGCACGGATTCAACAATTGTTTCCTGTTTCCTGCTTCGCTGGACATGAGCCCATACGTCTATATCAAGGACAGCGAGGTTACTGCTATTCCGGATACGATTCTGGACGGCCAGCGATTTCCACACTTTTATCGCAAAGGTGAAGCAACAGAAGGGTTTGATGTTGCTGATACGCTTGACGATCTCACCGCCGCTGCAACCGGATATATCAAAGAAAGGTCCGCGACAGGCGAGCCCTTCTTTTTGTACTTTCCGTTAACAGCGCCTCATAAACCAGTGTCGCCTCACGAACGATTTGTCGGATCGACGGAACTCGGGCTGTACGGCGATTTCATTCATCAGGTTGATTCAACGATTGGAGAAGTCGTGGCGGCGCTCGAAGAAGCCGGTGTCGCCGAAAACACATTGCTCGTGGTGACCAGCGACAATGGTTCCTTCATGTACACCCAGGAGTCGTTGGAAACGGACCACGTTGCCGACGCGAGCGTCCAGAAGTTCAATCCTGACCATCATCGTGCCAACGGTCATTTGCGTGGGACAAAGGCGGACGTCTGGGAAGCCGGCCATCGCGTGCCGTTTTACGTTCGCTGGCCTGCGGGTATGGCTGACGGCCTGGCCGGTAGTTCCAATACCACAACCATCTGTCACACGGACCTGCTCGCGACATGTTGCGCGATTGCCGGTGTAGAGTTTGACAGTGACGCGTCTCCGGACAGCTTTGATTACTCGTCGCTGATTGTCGAAACAGGGGCCTCGTTTTCGCGGCCTCCCGTGGTTCATCATTCCGCGGGTGGAACGTTTGCGATACGCAAAGACAACTGGAAGCTCGTGCTTGGAAACGGCTCCGGCGGGAGGCAGCAGCCGCGCGGAACTGCATTTGAGCGGCCGTACTTCCTGTTTGACCTCGAAGCCGATCTGGCTGAAACGAACAATCTGATCGAAAGCCAGCCGGAAATCGCAGCAGAGTTGCAGGAAATGCTCATTGAGATTGCCGGTGAGGATCTGCCGGAACCGCTCAAGCAGCAGAACTAGCGCGAAGATGAAGCACTTTGTCACGGGAGCAACAGGCTTGCTCGGCGGCAGGCTTTGCCGAGCCCTGGCTGAGTCAGGCGATGAGGTTGTGGCTTTCTGTCGAAATCCGGACCGGTTGCAGGTGACTCACGATCGTATTTCGACCGCTCGCGGAGACGTTACGGACGCAATGTCACTGGAGAAAGGCATTGAAGGTTGTGACACATGTTTTCACCTGGCCGCTCTCGCCAGACAGTGGCACCCGGATCCTGATGCGTTCACGAAAGTGAATTTTCAGGGAACGATAAATGTGATGGAGGCCGCAGCATCCGCCGACGTAAAACGGTTCGTATACACCTCAACGGCCGGAGTCTACGGCGCATCGACTGAAGGGGCCATGGTTGACGAGTCCGTTGGCCTGGAAAGAGCGATGCCGACGGCATACGAACTCTCCAAAAGGTCTTCCCAGCAGCTGTTTCAGATTGAATGCATGGGCGGATTTCCGGGAGTCGTCGTAAATCCAGCCCGGGTTTTCGGTCCGGGGCCCCTGAACGAATCGAACAGTGTCGCGAAAATCATGGCGCAATACAAAAGTGGTGATTGGCGCTTCAAGCCGGGTAACGGTGAGTCAATCGGCAACTATGTTTTTGTTGATGACGTGGTACAGGGTCACATTGCTGCGATGAGACAGGGGCGTGTTGGAGAGGCGTACATCCTCGGCGGTGAAAACCTCTCGTTCAATCAACTCTTCGATTTGATCGGAGACGTTGTCGGTCAACGGCGCAAGCTGAGATCGGTGCCTCTCTGGCTACTGAAGTTCTATTCACACTTGCAGATGCTGAAAGCAAGGCTGTGCAAACTTCCGCCGAGCCTGACGCCACCGTTCGTCGATAAGTACTCGCGCAATTACTGCTTGAGCAGCGACAAAGCCGTAAAGGAACTTGGCTACAGCATTACGCCGATTCGCGAAGCGATTGAACAAACTCTGGCCGGTCTTTCGAATTAACTGACCGCTGGTTGGTCTCGTTACTTGTTGCCAAAGGCGTACAAGCCTTCGGCTGTTCGAACAAACACTCGTCCGTTTGAGATTGCCGGAGAGGCAGTGGTGTCTTCGCCAAGATCAATTTCCGCTGCGACTTCCGGTTCAGCTCCTGCTCGTAGAACCAGCAATTTACCGTCACGTGTCGTAACGAAGATTTTGTCACCGGCGGCTACCGGCGTTGAGCGATGGTTGTCGCGGAACAGTCGCTCTTCAAACGTGCGTTCGCCTGTTTCAGCGTCCAGACAGGTGAGAACTCCATTTTCGCGTGTCAGGTAAACCGTACCTTCGTAAATCAGCGGGCACGAGACATCCGGCGTTGAACTTTCCGTTCGCCAGAGATGGGCGGCTTCGTTGTCTGTGATGTCTCCGCTGCCGTCCGGCTTGACCGCGACGACCGGACCACGTTTGGCAGAGGGGATGATAATGATTCCGTCCATGAAGACCGGAGAGGCGACGAGGCGCAAAAACGGGTTGTAGTCTTCGACTGGATTGAGTCCGCCGCACCGCCATAGTTCACTGCCGTCATCCAGAGAGTGGGCAATGGCGTAATCCGCGCCGTGAGTTACCAGGAATGAGTGGTCGCTGTCTCTGTAAACCAGCGGGGATGCATACGAGTGCAGGTTTTCAAAGTAGGCTTCCGTTTCGCGAAGATGTCGCCAGATTTCGTCACCGGTTTCCGCATCCAGCGCGATAACATGACCCTTGCTGGTTTCGGTTGATCCGCGCTTCATTTCTCCGTGGATCAATTGCAGGTAAAGCCGGCCTTCATCCAGGACCGGGGTCGAGGTCATTCCGAACTGGATCTGGAACTCGCCGTATTCTGCCTGTAGATCTTTTTTCCAGACGAGCTCGCCTTCGACGGTGAAGCAATGGAGTACGCCTGCAGTTCCTTGAGCCCAGACGTGTTCTCCGTCTGTTGCCGGCGATGGACTCGCTGATGTTGCGCCGTCGCGACTATTCTGGTTTGCACCTTCAAGCTCTGTTTTCCAAAGGACACTTCCGTCTTCAACGGAATAGCACACTAGAGTCATTGGATCGCCATTGCTGCCTTCTCCGTCCACGGAGGTCACAAACAGCCTGTTGTCCCATACGACCGGACTCGCTCCGCCCGGGCCGGGCATGTCGACTCGCCAGAGCTGGTTGTCCGATGCCCAGTCGTCACCAAGGCCGGTTTCGGAGCTGATGCTGGATTGCATCGGGCCACGCCATTGGCCCCAGTTGTCTGCATTTGCCGACGCGCAGATAAGACCAATCGCAAGAAAAATGCCCAGTGTTGGTGTGGTCTGTTTCAATGTGCCAGTCATCTTATTTTCCTGTTGTCGAAGAAGGTCAACGTCAGTTTAGCAGACGTCGCGAATCAAAGTTGCCTGCATTCAAAATTGAATTCGTTAAGATCGACGAA
Organism: Planctomycetota bacterium; assembly: GCA_039029995.1. Classification (GTDB taxonomy): domain Bacteria; phylum Planctomycetota; class Planctomycetia; order Pirellulales; family Pirellulaceae; genus Mariniblastus. Next base: position 15,211 of record JBCCFB010000042.1, on the reverse strand, counting down.
TAGTCTTATATTGTGAGCAGCGGAACTTCCGTTCCAAAAAAACAACAGCCCGGCAACCTGGACGAATGCGTCGATCAATAACTTCTATTCCGCAGCTGTACCGCAACGTTCGTCGCTGGACGGAGATCGTCTCGGTGCTCAGCAAATACGGGCTTGCTGATTGGTTGAGCCGGTTCAATATCGACTTCATCAAAGACCGCTTGAAAGCTCCTGACGGGGAGAAATTGTCCCGATTGACTCAAGCAGCGCGGATACGACTCGCGCTTACTGAGCTTGGGCCGACGTTTATCAAGTTCGGCCAGTTAATGGCCACTCGACCGGACGTCATCGGTCCGGAGCTTGCTGATGAATTGTCCAACCTGCTCAGCGATGCACCCGCGGACGACTATGAAACGATTCGAGAAATTGTAGAAGGTGAGCAGGGCAGACCGCTTGAGGAATTGTTTTCGAGTTTCGAACAGGAACCGCTTGCGTCGGCTTCGATAGGACAGGTTCATTCCGCAGAGCTTGCCGAAGAATATGAGCTGTGTCTGGAGCATCACATCAACGGCTCATGGCAGGATATTGCGAGTTCGTGGTTGAATGTTTCTGCAAACCGAAACGGTGCGATTGAAGATCAGCTTGAAACCGATGACGACCCGGCGCCATCGCGTGGTGCACTTCCAGGATCTGAAGTTGTAGTGAAAGTCAGGCACGAAGGAATTGAGCGTGTCGTTGAAACAGACCTCGATATCATGGCGGGGCTTGCGACGCTTGCGGAACGTATCGACGAATTTAAAAACTACCAGCCGGTCAAAATGGTTCGTGAAATGTCGCGAACAATGCGGCGCGAGCTTGACCTTGAGCGCGAGCTCAGAAACCTGCAGCAGTTCAGAGCCATATTTGAGAGTGACTCAACTGTTGCAATTCCAGCGCCGGTCCCTCAGTTGTGTTCATCCCGGATGATCACGATGGAGAAATTTGTAGGCGGCAACCTCAAGGAGATTGCCGGTTCGCCGGATAACGATCTGGATCTTCCGGAGATTGCGAGACAAGGAGCTGATCTGTATTTGAAGATGATCTTTCATCACGGATTCTTCCATGCAGACCCCCACCCCGGGAACATTCTGATTCTTCCGGATGGAAGAATCGGATTGTTTGACTTCGGGATGGTCGGACGGATCAGTGAACAATTGCGCGAAGACATCGGTTCGATGCTCGTCGCCATCGTTCATCAGGACGTCCCGATGTTGACCACGTTGATCAAAAGAATCGGACATCCGCCGCTGGAGCTTGACGAGTCAGCTCTGTCAAACGACGTCGCAGACTTTGTGGGGCATTACTCAACGCAGGTTCTCTCGCAGTTTGATATGAGTGGTGCACTGGTGGATTTTGTCGCCATCGTTCGTCGTCATCAGATCACGCTTCCTGCAGAAGCGTCGCTCCTTATCAAGGTGCTCATTCAGCTCGAAGGGACAGGCCGGCTTCTGGACCCGGACTTCAGTCTGATGGAGATCATGAAGCCTTTTCAAAGACTGCTGATGCTGAAACGACTGTCGCCGGCCAGACAACTAAGGAAGGTGCGCAGATTCTATATGCAGGCTGAGCAACTTGCCGAATCGCTGCCGACGCGGATTTCCAACATACTGGAACAGATCCAGTCCGGGCGTTTTGATGTGAATCTCGAACATCGACGGCTTGGTCCCAGCGTCAACCGTCTTGTCATCGGCATGATGTCCAGTGCGGTTTTTATGGGCTCGTCATGGATGCTGGCTGGCAAAGTACCCCCGCTCATGTTTCCCGGCGAAGGATGGCTCGGAATTCAGGACCTATCGATGTTCGGCGTCATGGGCCTGGTCGTGAGCATCATGATGGGCCTGCGTCTTGTGTGGTCGATCCGCAAGTCGGGCAACCTCGACAAAAGCAGCTAGGTCGGCCCAAGGGGGCTACGCGGCTCGCTTGACGGGGTGTGCGACGTCGTCTGGCTCATCGGATTCGGCGGCTTTGTCGCGGCCGGTAAGGTCAGCAATCAAGGCCTCGATACGCGCGTTCAATTCGTTGAGTTGTGAATTGACGTCTTCTTGTTTTGCAAGAATCTCGGTCATTGTCGGAGCGGGCTCAAGGGTGTTGAGCTGTTCGAAAACTTCTTCGTCTTCAAAGGCTTCTGGAGAATTTACTTCGGCCTGCGATTCTTCGACCTCGAGTTGGTCGTCTTCGTCATCCAACTCGTCTTCTTCAAAATCGTGGTCTTCGTCGTCATCTTCCTCGTCGTAGACCTCTTCGTCCCAATCTTCCTCGTCCCAGTCCTCTTCGTCAGATGCCTCGGGAGCGTAGTCGTTAGTATCGTCTTCGAAACCAGGGCCTTCGTCGTCGTGAGTTACTGTCGTCAATCCAGACGCGGTGTCGCATTCGTCCTCGGGCTCGGTTTCAGCTCGGGAATCATCCTTTTTGTCGGTTGAGTGTGCGCGCGAGTCATCGAGGATCTGCAGGGCCGGTTCCTCAAGTTCTGATACAAATTCTGGTGACGCCATTTCACTTTCCTGAGACCGACCGATATCTGCAACTACCATCGGCGCGACGTTCGATGTCAGCATTAGCCCGAATAAACTATTCCGGTTGCACCGGCATTGAGCCCGTTCGCGCCAGCATCTGCCCGTAAGTGAATCCGGAATTTGAACTCGAGTATTCGTCTTCTGTTGAATGAATAACAAGGATCGCAGCTTGTTTACCCCGGTCGCTCGACCTGCATTCAAGTTGGTATTATGTCGCTTCAAATTTCAACGAAAGGAACGTAGATGTCATCTGTGATTGAAGGCCTTATTTTTGCCTGGGAAAAAAACAAGGATTACGCCGTCCGGCTTGTGTCTGATTTGTCTGATGACCAGATGTGTGCACAACCGTCAGGCGCGACAGGACAACCTGCAAACCACCCTGCCTGGGTGCTTAGCCATTTAAACGTGTACGTTCCCATTGTCGGCAGTGTGATCGAAGGAGAAGCTTTTGAGGACCCGAAGGGACATCAGTTCGGCATGCAGTCTAAACCTGAAAGCGAAAAGTCCCTGTATGCCTCACGCGAAGAGTTGATCAACGAGTATGTTGCCGGACACGATGCTGTGACCGCGCTTCTGCGGCAAGCTGATGAGTCAATTTTTTCAAATCCAGTCCAGCTTGAACGTTGGAAACCGGTGATGCCTACCGCGGGAATCACCTTGCCTTACCTGATGCTTGTTCATGAAAACGTACACCTGGGACAGGTCAGTGCTTGGCGGCGGGTGCAGGGGATGCGGGCCGTGTGACAATCTGCCTAAAGACCGGTTTCATTGCATATTCGAAACCAGGCGATGAGAAACGCGATGACTGACATTGAGATGGGCAGCGTGAACACTGAGTCGGTCTGTGTGATCCAATTCAATTCTGATTCGGCTTCTGCAGCTTGCCCGTCCTGATTCGTCCGGGGTGAACCTAGAAACGGCACGAATGTTGCGCAGGCGAGTACAACAGCTGCGAAAATCAGGGCAGGCAGAAGTGGTAAAGCAAACAGAAGGGCTACTTCTGTCGTTATCAAAATCATTGCTTTGATGGAAAACTTCAAATCAAGGACGGCTCCGGCGCCGGGCAAAGGTTTCAAGACTAAAATGCAGCGTCAAGATGCGAGGTCATAACAGACGGGGAACTGAAATGTTAACACGATATTTGTTTGATAATTTGGCCACTTGCCTATTTGCCGTTCTGGCTTGCATGGTAAGTGTTCAGCCGGTGGGCCTTCGCGCTGACGACGGCATGATTCAGGAACAGGAACAGCAGGAAATGAAATACGCGATCGCGATCCACGGGGGTGCAGGTTCGTCACCGGAGAATTACTCCCCGGAAGCAAATGAGTCGCGACGTCAGTCAATGGAGCGGGCGCTTGAGATCGGGACTGAGGTTCTGAAAAACGGTGGATCTGCACTCGACGCGGTCGAACAGGTTGTTGTGTTTCTGGAAGATGACCCGCAATTCAATGCCGGCCGCGGCGCTGTTTTCAATGAACACGGTAGTCATGAGCTGGACGCATCGATCATGGATGGTGCGACCAAAGATGTCGGAGCCGTCGCCGGAGTTTCCAGGGTCAGGAATCCGATCCAGTTGGCTCGCCGGGTAATGACGGAATCGCGACACGTCATGCTGGGTGGCGTGGGGGCCGAGAATTTTGCCTCCCGACAGGGACTGATCATGGTTCAGCCGAATTATTTCGACACGCCGGCCACGCTTCAGCGATGGATGCAGTCACGACAACGGATGAACGGTCAGTCCAATAACGAAATCGAACTCAAGATTGAAGATACCGGTTCCTACTACGGCACCGTCGGCTGTGTCGCGCTGGATAGCGCAGGCAATCTGGCGGCAGCGACGTCGACAGGCGGAATGTCCAACAAGTCATATGGCCGAATCGGTGACAGCCCGATTACCGGCGCTGGCAACTATGCGGACAACGCCACGTGCGCCGTGTCTGGTACGGGAATCGGTGAGCAGTATATCCGCCACACCGTTTGCTATGACATTGCGGCTCAGATGCAGTATGGCGGCAAGTCCCTTGCTGAGGCCGTTGCGGACAACCTCGCCAACCGGCTTGATCCCGGGGATGGAGGAGTCATCGCGGTTGATCGTGATGGAAATATCGTCATGGAATTTTCAACAGGTGGTATGGCGCGAGCCGCTGCTGATTCCAGTGGAAGGTTCGAGGTACTCTGGGAGGAGCAGCCTGCCGGCGCAGCCGAAGGTGGCTAAAGCCGATCCACTGACGGACGGCAGTCTCCAATTCTCCGGATAATTCCCGGTCAAATCCCGGAAATTCCTGGCCAGAACATTGCGCGTTGCGGATCTACCCGCAACGCGTTTCTTTTTGCGCTTTATTGCGCAAAAGCGTAGTAACGGCCTGATTCAACAAAGTGGCTGCATTGCCGCTGAACGGAGATAAACCATGAAGTTGTCAAATGTCCTCGTGTTCGTTGTGGTCGTTGCGACCACTCTCGGCACCTCAGTTCATGCTCAGAGCCCCGGCCCTGTCATGGACTATACCTCGCTGCTGAATTCGCTTGACGTGCATCATGGCAGCGGACGTCTCGAACTCGGCTTAGACCACAAAATAATGGGTGCCTTTCTGGAGGATGGAGCAACCGTGGATGCCGTTCTAACCCTGGCCGGATCGGATGAGCCGCTCCATGTTCAGGAGTTCTATGTTCAAAAGTGGTATGGCAGTTTTTTCGAAGTCAGTTCCCGTGGCAAGTATGTCGAATACGTTTTTCCTGAAGCAGGTGATTACGTCATGACCTATCGGGCAAACGGTGTGGCCATGACTTCGCTTCCTTTTTCGGTCGTCGTCAACCAGGGCGGTGACGACTTCAATCCGATTACACACTACTACATGAACGGGCCCTGGAACGATTGGGCTCAAATCGCATTGCCGCTGGATTCACCCGAACGAAAATCGCCGCAGCTGGTAATGTGGCGTCGCAAGATGTCTTTCGTTGAAGGTGCTGATTCCAATATCTACCACACCGAAATCAGGCTCAACGGCGATGTCGTCGCCGACTGCGGTGATTCATATGTTGCGAGTCATGAATGGCAGAGGGTTCAAGAAGACTTCCGTTATCCAGAGAACAAGGGTGGCTACCCGATGAAACAACAGGAACTGATGGCGACCGACGGGACCTATGATGTCGTTGTAACTCTCGATGGCCAACTGGATGCGGTGTATCAGTTCGAGATCCAAGATGGCAAACCGGTAAACCATGAACGACAAGCGTCGAACTGGCAGCCGCGGACGGAATACATGATTCCACGATTTGCAGGCGAAGATACTCAGGCCGAGTTGGCTGCAAACGTGGTCTGGATGCAGAAACTTCCTGAAACGGAAGCAAGGCGAGTATACGAAGGCGGAGCTGCCGCCGTTTCCGGGCCGTCGGAGGAACAGCTGGATCGCTGGGTATGGGAGCCGTCGGTTGACCCCGGTCGCCCGTTCAGCCTTGTGATGACAGAAATCGAAACCCGTGACGACACGACGATTCGAGTCGGCGATGAACTGGTTGTCTTTGGCACCGGCTATCCGGCGGGAGTTCATTACATCAAGGTCGGGGATTCCGAGCCACGGGAGATTCCGCACGGCGAAACTTTCGATTCCATGGTCTTTCAGGTTTGTGGCCGGAAGATCGTACTCGTAAAAAGAAATCAGCTGTTCGTTTTTGATACCGACTCGGAAACGATGACTGAAATTCCTCTGTCCGAAATCAATCTCTATGACGCGCGAGGAGGGATTCATCGAGCCAATTTGCTCAACGCTGATGGCAATCTCGCCGTCGTCGTTAATAAGGTCGTAGACGTTCAAGACAAGATCGCGATCAAGGTCATTGATTTGAGTGGTGACCAGCCGGTGATTATTCCCATCAAGAACGGCCCCTATGTCGATCGGGATGTATCAAGTGTTGCCGTTGACGCGGGGCAGGGGATGGTTGCAATCAGCTCACGTCAGCAGGATTCGCTCTATGTTGCACCTGTTGTACCACTTGCCGATCAGACAGTTTTTGAACTGGGGGACTACAAAGGTATGGGGGATGAGCAGGTCTTCATCGTTGATGACGGGATCGTTTACGCTGACGGCGAGGACATGGTGAGGCACATGAAACTGGACGGTTCTGCACCGATGGCAATTATCGATGAGCCATTTGGTCGCAGTGGAAACGGATTTACGGTGAATCGTGACATGGTCGTTGTTTCCACGTCAGAAAAATACGGAACGAGGTTTGAGATGGCTGTAAGTGAACTGCCTTCCAAGCCGGCTCTGGTTCAAGGAACAGGCGAAAGCATCGAGGGGACAAGTGGAGCCCTCGGAATGGCCGGGTGCGCGACGATCACTCACGACCGGACGGTGTTCCTGGCCGGCACGCCCTCAGGTGGAATCGGAGTAGGTGAGCATCTTCAGGTGCTCCACAGAGACGGTGGCGAGTGGTTGCCGGTCGTCGATGCACAAGGGCAGGTGATTTCCGCGATCGACGTTGTCTCGAGTGTGGGGCTGCTTGCCTTCAAGACAGGCGGGCGTGGAAAGAAGACGACGATCGGCTACGTTACGTTCGGACAGCGAATTGATCTGGCTCAAGTTCCGGTTCAAGGTGGCAGCCCGAGTGTCACAATGACTGATTCAGATTCCGGCACTGTCACCTCCGGCAATGGCATTTCGAATGATTCATCTGAGGAGAGCCCGTACTACACTCAGAATCAGCTTGAGCTGGATCTGATCGTGGGATATGTGACTGCCGAACAGGAGATCATCACTGCGTTAACCGAGGCATTCGGTGAAGCGGAAGCCAGAAAAAAAGCACGTGAAGGCACTTTGACGGCGATTCGCAATAACGGCCACGAACACCTGATCGAAGGGTTCTTGAAAATGGCCGATGAAGACTAGGCCGCCGTAGAACGGACCGAAGATTGATGTCGCCGACTAAAGGAACGCAGAGCCAACATGGCTCTGCGTTTTTTTATGCAACTAGCAGGTAGACGGTGGATCAACGCAGTGGTGCTACCTAAGCATTTCCAGAAACGTCTCAAGTCGATCGTGCATCTCCCATGAAGCGCTGACGACGAGGACGCGGGAAGGACGGTAGTAGTGGACAACTCCATCACCGCCGTTGGTTTTCCAGAATTCAGGGTTGATCGTGCGTTCGATGAGATCCTGTAGTTCAAACCCGTGGTCCCAGGGAGGAGCAAAATTTCCTCCGAGATAGCCGAAAACATTAACAGGACCGCCGGTAGCGGAGCCCATGGTGAACATCGAGTCATTCATCGCATCGTTGATCGCACTGCCGCTGTCCGACGGCTCGTCAAATTCTGATGGCGTATCTGAACCTTCGTCCTCCTCTGAAGAGTCGTCGGCGCCTTCGCCTTGCTCCCGCCGCCGCCTGCGTTCTTCGGCTTCCAACCGTTGTTCTTCCCGTTCATGCCTGCGCATCTGGACGTCAACGTAACGCGAATACCTTTGCAATCGATCGGCCGTCATTGCCCGAAAGCTTTTCAGTCTTGAGTTGGAGCCGAATCTTGGATCAGTAACAATTTCGTGATGCAAGTAGCACAAATCCACTACCGAGCCAACTTGCAAATTGAAATCCTCTTCCTGTTTGGAGTTGCGAATAAACGCCTCCATATCGCGCCGGATATCACCAATGTCCCGCTGTGGATGCGCGGGCTCATTGGCTGCCTGGCCCGTCTGAGCAAATGCGGACTGAGGTGCGGCGGGAATGAGCAGACAACCTGCAAAAACTGCTATGGCCGAAGCCATTCGAAATTGACGCTGCTTGAACAACGTAGTGTTTCTGTTCGCAGCTTGCCTTGAGCGGTCGGATAAGAGTGTGACGTTTCGTTTCATTTGCGATCTCCTGTTCATCGCGTCCTGCCTCGCCCTTGAGGAAGATTCATCGTAGCTTTGCAATGAAATTCCTGCAAACGCAACGCATCGTTGAAGCTGTTGGGAAGATGCAATTTCCGCGCCGGTTCGTGATTTTGAACAAAGTAGTCACGGCGGAAATAGTTATGTGCCGCAAACACGCGATTCAAACGACTTAGGCTGCCTGTCGTTCGTTTGTCGAATGGTTTTGTTCGACGCTTTCGTCTGTTTGATTTTGCTGCGCATGTTCGATTGCGCGACGTTCAATTCTGCCACAGATCCAGCCAAGGCCCCAGTTCTGAGTCATCGCGCCTGCCGTCATAACGGCGACGGCTGTGCCCGCTACAACATCACTTAACCAATGCGCCTCAAATGCAATTCTTTGCAGCCCTGTCATCGCGGCAAGAAAAAGAAATAGCCAGCGACCTCTGGGAAACAGCCACGCAAGTCCCAGTGCAAGTCCGAAAGCTGTTGCAGTATGAGCCGACATGAATGCCTGAGTTGCATATTCCCAGTTCCACTCCCCGCCGGGGCGTATGCCGTGAAATGTGGCTGCTACGTTTTCAGGTAGCTGCCCATGAAATTCGATCGGCCTGGTGCGACCGATCAGCATTTTGACTCCTTGTATGTAAAAACCAGGTAGCAAAGCGCAGAACATAACTCTCGGGATGAACTTCGATTTTGATGGCACGAGAATCAGGATCCCGAGAAGGCAGAGAACGGTGCAGTATCCGTGGCCGAAAAATTCAGAAAGGAGAATAACGCGGCGGGCGTCGCCTGGCAGGTTTTCGACGTGCAGCATCTGTGCCGCATGCAAATCAAACGGCATACAGACTGCGGCCAACAGTGCCAGCGCGAGCGTCCACCACCAGTATCCGGGAAACGGACGAGGATCGGATTCGTTGAAGTCTTCGCTGCTCAGCATGGAAGAATATTGACGAATTACGGCAAGCGAATGAAGGCCAGTTTTTCGCTCACACGTGCGGCTTCCTGGCCATTTTTCGAAAACAGCTGGATCAGGCGGATTCGTCCCGGGCCTGTTCGACGACACCGGCGAGCTTGTTCTTATTCATCAGCCACGCCACCGCACCGATGGCAGCGACCAGCAAAATTGAGAACCGGAAGGCGAAGGCAACGACTATCCCGATTTCCCCTGCCGCTGTTGCGCGGGTAAATGCTGTGTAGAAGTAGTTGAGCGTTACCTCCATCGTTCCAACGGGAAGGGCATTGGCAACCATTGAAACCGGCTCAATGAGCAGATGCTGGCCGAAGGTCGGACGGTTGGCAGAAAGCCCTGTTGCAATCGCAAATATTGCAAATGCGAAACTGAAATTGACGGCGACGCTGTAAAGGAAGCAGACAAACATCAGGCCGGGTTTGTCACGATAGACTTGAACGACGTCTGAAAGGCGCTTCAAAATGCCGCCAATTTTCGGCAGTGAAAATACCCATTTGAACAACGAGGTATTCGTGAGCTGCGGCGTAAACACAAGGATGCCGAGCCCCGCAATCCCGCAGGCGGAAATCACAACTGCCGAATCGGCTATCAGCTTGATCGTTGCGAGCCTGTCGAGATTTTTCATTCCGTCTTCAGGAATTCCGAACGTCAGGTAAGCAATCGAAGCCACGACCATCATGGTCAACAAACCGATCATCCGGTCGATGACCACCGAAGAGATCGCCTCGGGCTTTCGTTCAGGGACTTCCCGGCAAACGTAGAAAGCTCTGAGTGCATCACCGCCCAGAACCCCGACTCCGAACTGGCCGAAGAAGGTCCCGATAAGCCCGATGCGAATCGAATCAACTAGAGAAAAAGGAAGCTCAAGAGCCTTCACCAGTAGCCGCCATCTAACGTAGCCTAGGATATGGGCGACGAGGCATCCTGCAAATCCTAGTAGAAGCCAGCCCCATTTTTTTTCCGCACCGGCAGCGCGGGAAAACTGATCGTCCTGCCAGGCCCAGTAAAAGAGCGCTGCAAGAATCGCGATAGAAATCGCAACCTTCAAAATGTTCGACAGATGCTTCACGCAGACTGTTTCCCGCAGACGAGAGGATCAGGCTTTCACGGCAGGTAAACTCGACCGTTGTTGACTAACAAACCAAGTGTTCAACAAATCTCGGTGGCTGTTTTTCGTGAGTCGGTAGAATCAGGCGATTGGAATCAGAGGCCGGGCTTCGTAGCACGTGTAGCGATAAAACAGTCAATAAACGCCGAGAGTGGATCATTCTCGTCACCCCAGTCATCTTCATAAAATCCCGTGATCGCGAATCCTGCTGCTGTTTGCCCTCCGATTTGATCCGCCAGTGAATGGCCGAACCAGAACGGTTCCCCTTTCTCAATGAACTCGTTCTGCTGCTCGACACTCAACGATTCTATGTCGGAATAGGGTATTTTGTGTCTGGCAACGAGCCGTTTTTTCTCGTACTCATCCCAGTCAAACATGTGCACGATCGGGTTGATGAAACCGGCAAGCAGATTCCCGCCCGGTTTCAACACGCGGAAGACTTCTTTCCAGACAAGAAGTACATCGGGGGTGAAACTGTTTGAGCATGGATGAACGACGAGATCGAAACTCTCATCCTCAAATGTGGATAGATCGTCCATCACGCCGAGTACCGATTCGATCGAGAATCCTTCACGTTCAGCAACCTTCTGATCCTGATCCAACTGATTCTGTGAGTTGTCCAGCGTGGTGACCTGAGCCCCTGCTGCTGCAAGCATCGGGGCCTGCTGACCGCCACCTCCGGCAAGGCACAATACGGCTTTGCCCTCAACCGGCATAAACCATTCGTAAGGGATGTTTTTGGCAGGAGTGAGGACGATGTCACATCTTCCTTCCCTCGCACCAACGATCTCTTCTGCGGAAACCGGCACTGTCCAGCGATTACCTTTGCTGACCATTGCATCCCAGGCCCGTCGATTGTGCTCAGTAACTTGTTTTGAGTTTTCTGTTTCTTTGTTCATTACATATCCGCCGGCAAGTTTTGCTCTAGTATGGCGAAATACGATGGCGATGCCACGCCAAACGGCAGGACGTCGTCCTGAATGAAACGGTTCTATTGTGTAGACTTCAGCAGAGCAAAATCTTTGACTGAGCCGGTAATTTGTTGTGTTGAATTCTGATAAAGCCAATGCCATAAGAAAAGTGCTGGAGTCGAGCCGTGAGGAGTTGCTCGAATTCCTGACAGAGCTGGCTTCGTGCGAGTCGTACTCTGAAGATCTGCCGGCACTCGCGCGAGCGCTGGATCTGCTACAGCGCAAATGGGAATCGCTTGGATTCAAGGTCAGGCGAATCCGCGGATGTGTTTCCGGGGGAGCGATCCTGGCCGTTCCCGCACGGCGGGATCGAAACAAACCGGTTCAGTTGATGCTCGGACACTGTGATACCGTCTGGCCGCATGGCACGCTTGCGGAAATGCCCATCGAATATCGGGACACAAAACTTCATGGGCCGGGAATCTTTGATATGAAGGCCGGTCTTACCCAGATGATTTTTGCGATCAAGGCTATTCAAAAACTTGGATTCGATACCGATGTGACGCCGGTGGTCCTGATCAACTCAGACGAAGAAATAGGAAGCGGCGAATCCACACCATGGATTGGCCGAGTCGCGCGGGCTTGCAACCGCGCGTTGGTGCTGGAACCGCCACTTGCGGGAAAGCTGAAAACGAGCCGCAAAGGAATCGGTCGATTTGAAATTGTAGTTCATGGGAAATCGGCTCACGCAGGCCTCGACCCTAAGAAAGGCGCAAGCGCGATTTCTGAGATGTCTCATGTAATCCGCAAATTGACAGCGATGATCGATTACGATCGAGGAATCACGGTAAACGTAGGACCGATCGAAGGAGGCACAAGTCCCAACGTTGTCGCCGCAGAATGTCGGGCCAGGGTCGATGTTCGTGCCGTCACAAATGCCGACGCGGAAGAGGTGACTCGAAACATCAGAGAGATGACTGCAGAGGATCCGGATGTCACGCTTGAAATCAATGGCGGCTTCACGAGGCCACCGATGGAACGAACGGATCGAAACACCCGATTGTGGAATCAGGCTCAGTCCGCCGCAGAGTTATTGGGAATGAAGATAGAAGACGCATTTGTCGGAGGTGGTTCCGATGGAAACACGACCAGCCAGTACACAGCAACACTCGACGGACTTGGCACTTCAGGTGACGGTGCACATGCGAGTCACGAGCATATCGACGCGTCAGAAATCGTCGAACGAACGGCTTTACTGGCAATGTTGCTGCTGGCGCCGCCGACGGAACATTGATTCCTGCACAGCCACGGGTGCTTCAACAAACATTCGGGCGAGTGCGTTCGCCGCTATCTGAACATCGCAACACTGGCCGTGTAGCCATGCATGAAATTGCGGCCGCCAACCGGGCCGATTTCACCGCCGGCGAAGAAGCCTGCCAGCGGGATCTCGCCAAGCGTTCCGCGCACAGCCCGGGCATCGTGATGAGGTTCCGGGAACATATGCGAGCCGCGTCCGTTGCAAGAGAAGAGCAGGGCCGCAGCGGGTTCTTTCAACTCACGGGAAGTGAGCATTGAATTCAGTTCAGCCGACGCGGCCATCGGATCGCGGACGTGAAACTGAACGGTCTGCCCCGGCTTCATGTAGTCGCCAACGGTCAGAAAGCCGGTTTCCTGATCGATGCCGATGACATTACGGATAAGGAAGTCGCCGTAGTCAAAGCTGTCCTGATATTCGTTGATGACGCGACCGATGTTCAAAACATGCTGAATCGTTCTTTGTTCCCGCGTCGGCAATGTCGCAAACAGCTTTTTGAGTTTATCCAGAGCCAGTTCACCACCAAGGGTTTTGATCACGTTGCGTTCCGCCGCCGTGATAACCATCTTTTCACCGATGGGGCGGCAGCCCTGCGAAACGATGGTCTGGAAAACCGGACCGGAATGCAAACTCGAACTTTCCTTCGTCTGGGCTCCTGGGGTCGCAGTATCTGCCGGTAGTTCACAAGGACTGAACCGAACGAGCAACCCTCCTTTGTTGATTACGTTGTCTCCGAACAGAAGTCGCGCATGGCCCGGAACCGCAGCTCCACTCGCCATCCCGCCGACGATTGGAATCCCCGGGCGGTCTTCATTAATTCGTTCGATGAGTCCGTCAGCAGGGAAGCCGAACGGTTCGGCGAGCAGCATGATGCAGCTGTTGTCGGGCCATTCTCCGGTCAGCTCGTCCGGCCAACCGACGAATCCGCCTCCATCGGGACCGGCGTGGAAGTCGAGGTGAGTCGCAACAACGTCCGTATCTGAAAACGACGCCGCCCACATGGTAAGCGCGGGTTCTGCTTCGAGTTCAAGTGAGCCCGAAATAACACCTTCACATGTTGTGCCGACGATATTGCGGCATGACACCAGGTCCGCAACCCGTGGCAACTCACGATCAAGTTCTTCCTGCCGGTAACCGGCTGCGAAAACAACGAGCAGGTCTAACGGTTCAGAAATCTTTGTTCGAAGTTGTCCAGCTGCGTCTTCGACCGTTCGTGCAAGGTTTCGACCGATAGAAAGCGACGAGGCGTAGTGGTTGGATGTCATTGGAGGTGCAGAAAATTCGACCAGATTTGCAGACAAGAACGTAGCGGGACTACAAACGTCAGATTAACGCAAGTTCGGTCGATACGCACGGTGCCCGTCTCGATCGTGGAAAAAAGCCGCCGGATGAATTTCATCCGAAGACTATTTTACTGATTCCGGTAGCTGTCCGAGCAGGGATTTCAAAAGTCCCAAGTATCAAACGCTCCGCATAGTTCGTAGAACGTCTGCCAGTCAATGCGGTTGGTTAGTCTGCGTATCGAACCGTCACCCATGACAAACCCGGTTCCGAATCGATGAGCACTACCGAATCCGTAGCCTGACGCACTGGATGGGATGCCGATCAGACGATTCTGTTCGTCACCGTTGCTCATCCAACCTGCATTTCCCCGACCGCGCCCGAGAGCTCCGTTGATCCACGACTGACGGATGGTGACCTCCGTCCCGAATGGAGTCGTTTCGATGGAGCCGATATTCTCGCCGAACATAATGGTGTTCGACAATCCATCGGCATCTGAAACAAAACACGAAGTCATAGTTTCACGTGACGTGATCATTCCACGGTACGTCCAGATTCCGTTACTGACGGCTCCAGCCCTTTGAGAACCACCGGTCCCCGCCCCCATGCATCCGACGTAGTTGGTGTACGCCCAGTTGGTTCCCGTTGCGCCAAAAAGCGTACCGAGTGAGTCCTGGGAAAGTACGCCTTGATGGGTCGGCTGAATGGCCAGGGTTGTGTTAGTTGCTACCAACGGGTCCAGTTGATCTGATGGACAACGGTATCTTGCCCGTTCTTCTTCAGCCAGAGTCTGCCAGTTAGGAATCAACCAGAACTGCGGGCTTATCTCGTAGGTATCGAAATCGACGAAGACCGGATCGATATCGAGATTGCCTCTGGCGAAGTCGATCATCGCCAGCGGAGAAGCGTATTGCTTTGATCCCCAGTAATTGGTGCTTCCGGAGTTGAGCCATTCGCTGAATTCAACAGCTCCACGTGCGCCGAGACAGCTCGGAAGTCTTTCAAAACTGTTTTCGTAATTCTGCGCACCGGTCCCGATGGCTCCCAGACGGAAGGTGCAGATTCTATTTCTAGCCTGTTCACGCCAATCCTGTACCGCTGGCAGAATCAGGACGACAAGTATGGTAAAGAGTGCGATCAAAGCCGAGAGGTCGACGACGCTGAATCCGGTTCTTTTATTCATGATGATTCCATTTTTATTTTGCTGGTTGATACATTTTTGAAACGGTGAGGTGTCAATCAGTAT
>JBCCFB010000041.1:0-30223 GCA_039029995.1 Planctomycetota bacterium | reverse complement strand
CAATGCTCCACTTTGAAGGATTGGAGATTGTAGCAAATGGAAAGTCTGATGAAGATGGAGTGTCCAAGAGGGTGCTGCTCAATGCAGATGAAACATCTGTGACCCCGGATCCAGGAATCGTGAACACTTATCGCGACGTATCATTCGGCCTCGACCAGGCAAACATTGAATACGATCAACTCAATGTCTCCGGCACTCTCGTTCTGGATGGCGAAATCGACCTGTCGATTGAACTTCAAAATGGATATACGCCGGTAACCGGAGAATTCTATGACTTGATCACAGCCGATACACTGATGATCAATGGAAACATCAACGTTAACGGCCCGATCATCAACGATCTGACCTTCGGATACGAAAAGCTGACTCTGTTTGATCCGGGAGCCGGATTCAATCGGGATGTATTGAGAGTTTCATACGGCGTTACTCCGATTCCGGAACCCGGGATACCACTTGTGGTTCTCGCAATAGGCCTGAGCTGGCCCCTTCTACGGCGACCGACCCGATGCGCAAATATTTAGCGCACGGATTTAGATGAACGGCCCTGAATGCCACCCGAACGTCTTCGTGATGCTGGTTCTTTCCCTCGCAATCCGTGGCGTTTGAAGCGATAATCCGGACTGGGAATTTACTTCGGCTCTCATCTTCCGGAACTCACGATGCGAAGAGACTCTGTCACAGGATTTCATCTTGAACTGAAAATTGGCCGCCTCAAATTTTCACGCATCCTGGTCGCGTGTCTGGTGTACGTCGCAGTTGCAGCGAGCGTCACAATATCAAACGGGCAACAACCTCAGGCTGAACCGTTCGGCGCTCAATCTCCGGTACCGCAGGTCGAACATCGTAATGGACGGTTTGTGTTAACAATGCCCGGCATGACAAACGACGCCTCCAGCCACTTGCTACAGCAGCACTCTGCGATGACGTTCAAGCGCGGCGTTCCAGCGTCATCTGGTTCTGGTTCATTGGAGTTTCTGGACTCAGTATTCAACGGTGGCAACTGGCAAAACACAGGCGCAAACCCGCAGCGCAATGGACTAAATGATGTCCCCGGTGCAACAGAAGACACGTTGTTGTGGGAAAACGATGACGACTATTCGTGGGTGACATGGAATCCGATTATTGATGATGGAAAGCTGTTTATCGTCAGGCAGCCGAATCCGAACACAGGGCAACCTGAACTTCTGCACGCTATTGACCTCGAAACAGGAGTCGAACTCTGGGAGATTGATATCTCAGGTGTCGGTTGGATTACATGGGTTGGTGGAGCCTCAAACGGCAAAGTCTACGTAGGCCACGGAGGAAGTGGTTACAGTTCCCAGATTTATGCCTATGACGCGGCAACCGGAGCATGGGAATGGACTTCAACTTATTCGATGGGCGAAGGCATCTACACGGGAATTACGATTGCGCCCGGAGGAGACCTCCTTGTCGGCGACCGAAGCTCATTTGCCCGCCTGAGTTCGGATGACGGGTCAACAGTCTGGGAAGTCCCCCGACAGGGAAACTCAAGTGAATCGGCGAGACTAGTAGTCGGAGACGATTGTGTTTACAGCTTGACGATGTCAGGCAGTCAGCGGCATATCGCAAGGCACGACCTTTCAACCGGGGCGTTTCAATACCAGTCCGCAGGTCTTTTTTTCGGAAGCAGCCAGAACGCCATGGTTGTTTCTCCAGACCTGAGTCGCATCTATTATCCGGACTATGACACCTTCAGATGCTTTGAAGATACGGGCTCGGCAATCGTCGAACGATGGTCGATGCCAACCGGCCTGATGGCATTACACGACACTGCAATGGGTCCCGATGGATCTGTCTACACGCTATCGCTCAACAATGAACTAGTCAGATTGAACCCCGTTGACGGCTCCGTGATCGATAACGGCCCCACAATCGCGCTTGACAGTGTGTTTAACTCGACCAAAATCGCGACGACTTCAGAGGGCAACGTGTATATCTCGAACGATTCATTTTCAGCCGGAAAAGTAAATGCCTTTTCCGCTGATCTGCAAACTCAACTGTTTGAGATGGACGCGAGCAGCCCCAACCTTGGCGCACCCGTCACAGGTCCAGACAGAACGCTGATCGTCGCCGATCGTGACAGCGTTCGTGCGTTCCGGAGTATCGCAGCACCACCGGAGACCCTGTCACCCACGTCATACGAAGTACTGGGACTTGAGTTCGGCGGCAATCTTGGCTCTTTGACAACCAGCGATAATTCAGATCTTGCCGTTTCACGGTTGCCGGTTTCAATTCGACCGATTGTTGCCGTCCGGTTTTTCACCAATGGTGCAAACCAGAATCCCGATTCGCTTGAATTTACATTCGAATCAAGTGTGTTCTCACGACCTGATGTTGACCAGACGATCGAGTTTTTCAATTTTGTTTCCGAGGACTACGAAACGGTTGATGTACGGACCGCAAGCCGCCTCTTTGACCAGACAGTTGTCGCCTCGGCGTCGGGAAATGTTTCCCGATTTATCCAGCCCGGCACAGGACTCCTCGAAGCGCGCGTCTCCTTTGAAGCGACCGTTGCCCGCGCGATTTTCGCCGCAAACATTGATTTCGTTCAGTGGGAAACCGAATAGACCGCCTGGAAACGGGGACTGCCAATAGACCTGCTTCAACGAAGACTTTTCCCTTTTCGACAGGCTCGACCGCATTGTTTGGATTCGCAGCCGGGCCGTGCTGCTCCCACCCTGCGGCGGGCGATCAGCCGCCAACCCCCGTTGGCGTCAAAACAAATTCTTTGATCGAAACGCCGTACTGGGGAGGTCGGTCGCGCCAGATCCGCAGAGTGTTTTCGCCTTCTTCGAGCGTGATTGAGATCGGTTCTGAATTCTGCCAGCTGCCAAGCGTAAACGGCAGCTCCATCTCGAACTGTGGCCCCGACTCATTCACTGCAAAATTCAACCTCTGTTCGTAGTTTGACGTTACTACAATGGCCGTCAAAGAATAGGTCCCCGATTGCGGGACGTTGATGCGATATACACAACGTGACATCGTTCCCTGACTGGGACCAGTCGGGTCAACTGCGGGACTTTCAGCGTAGTAGTTGCGCGCGTACTTGTCCGAAATCCGCTCGTTGACATTGCCGTAAATATCATACAAACCCCAGTGATTCGGCAACTTCTGACCTACAGGATGCGATCTTGCATCCGAGTTGTCTCTGTACCACGCGTACTCTCCGATTTCGGACGGGTCATCGCCGAAAAACCATTTCGCATCGCTTCCTGCACGGCTCGCATACTCCCATTCCGCTTCGGTCGGCAGTCGAACATCGAGCCCGGTTTGCTCGGCCAGTTTTCCGCAGAAGGACAAAGCGTCGGCCTCGCTGACATTATCCACCGGGCAATCGGCGTCGATCGTTGAACGACTTGGATTGGCTCCCATGACGGCTTCAAACTGTGCCTGTGTCACTTCATAAATGCCCAGATAGAACCCGCGCGTAAGCTGCACTTCGTGCATCGGTACCTCTACGCATTCGAACCTGCCGTCTTCCTCGCTTTCTCCGCCCATTACGAAGCTTCCCGGACTGATGTAGACCAGCTTCATCAATATTCCGTTACCTATATCGATCGTAAGTTCGGGCTCAGGGTTGTCATCCGTGTTCGATACCGCCGCCCTGAGTCCCCAGTTCTCATAACGTCCGTAACCGCCGCTCAGCATACGGCTACCTGAGGCACATGCGTCAGGAGTTCCCTTCCACGTGCCTCCGCGCAATATCGTTTTTCCCTGTGGAAAAAACCGGGGCAGGTGAATCTGCATACCGCCGCCAAAACTCTCCATCGCCAGAACTTCCCTTGTGTTTCCCGACGGCTCCGAGAAGGCAGCCGCTGGAATCGTAATCACACCGTTGGCCGCACGTGTGATGGCTCTGTCTTCGTCGGTCACCGGCGAGTCGACTATCTCGGCCGGTACGATTGACTCATTCGCTTCGCCAATATCCTCGCCAAGCGGTTCCAGCGTGATGGCATCCCCTTGCTCTATGATCGACCGGCGTGTAACCAGTGCCATTGCATTCCAGACGCCTGCATTCTCTTCTGATTCCGCGTACGATCGCGTTTCGTTGAGGACGTCGCCTATCCAGCGCGCACGCTTGACTTTCATAAAAGCGTCGGGGTTGCGCCGCGCCTGAGTCGTTGCAAGAAAATCAAGGTCGCTGTGATATCGGGTTTTGGTCCAACCGGCTCCCCATCCACCGCCGAGGTTCACCACCCAGCCATCAGGCGTCCAATGAGCTAGAGCTCCGTGGCCGCGACTGGGGCGTGCGATTGTCGGGACGCCGAATGCGCGCAGAATGAAACGACCGAAAAACGCGCGACGACCGCAGACGCCACCATTCATCAGTATGTTCTGATATTTCTGCAACTCGGGTCGATCATACTTCACATTCTCAGACCCGTACTTCACATCGGTTCCCACGATGTTGACATAGCGCCAACCAAAATCACTTGTTCGAATGTGGTCCGGACGATAGTTGCGAAGCATCTCCCGCCCCCACGCCAGAGTCTCGTCCGGCTCATCACCATTGACGACAAACCTCAACTCCCATGTACTCAGCCGTTCGAATTCCGGATCCAGTTCACGCTCACGGAACGCCTGCTCGTAGTGCAGGTACCGGTTGACCGGATCAACGAACTCCGGAGCGTCGCTAAGTTCCGTTGGATTGACTTGTTGAACGGGAACCGCATGCTCGAGGCTGATGGCGAGGGCCAGGCGCTGAAATACATCGGAATCAGCAAGCTCGCTCGCGTTTTGAATGTCGTTGTATATCTGCATCGCGCGGCCGAACTCAGGAGGCTCCTGGCTGCGACCTGCCCGCGATGATTTTGCGCCATCAGCGACAAGCATCTGAATCATCAGCTGGTGATCAGCCAGTAGTCGTTCGATCAGCTCAGCATGCATATCGCTCTGTTGCCCGAATTCTGCAAGGGCGCGAGGCGTCGCTTGATCGATCACAACGAATTCTGCGAGTCGCGTGTCCAGTTGGTCGTCCGATAGAAATTCACTCAGTACTTCGGGTGATGAGTCGCGGGACGGGAGCAGGACTGCAAGTTCGTTGCGAAGTCGACTGGCGCGGTTTGCATAACGTACTTCGAGGCTGCGTCCGACGTCAGTAAGCTCCAGTTCAATTTCCGACTGTTGAACGGCACTCGCATATGGGCCAGCCGCCATCGATAATGCGATGGCGAGACAGCCAATCCAGAAAGATCCCCGGTTCAATGTCATTTTTGGCGGCTTCCGCTAAGGGTGCATCCGGTAGTTTGAGGTTAAATCCGTCACGATCATTTTCTTCGGCCTGCACGCACGTAGCAATCACCGATCGAACCAAACCTCACACGATGCGTACAAATATTGTCGAAGTCCGCCCGGTTTCTCAAGTTTTGTCGTCACCTGGCAATTAGAGAGGTATCCTGCTACTCCGGCGTATTAATACTCCGGCAGTTTTTCCAATTCAAAACAACCCCAACAAGCTGGTTTGATTTTGCTTAAAACTGATTAACCTAATAGAAAACGATCCAGACTTGTTGATTGGTCGGCAACAGGTCTTTCCTGAGATCCTGATTGCGAAATGCATACACACGAACTGACCCTTGGACTTGCCTTCGGACTCGGTGCACTCCATGCACTTGAACCCGGTCATGGCAAGACGGCAATGCTGCTGTACCTTGCCGGTGAGCGACGCAGCCTTCTTCATCCGGTTGTTATGGGGCTCTCCAGCGCGCTCTCACACTCGCTCTCATTGATCGGTATCGCGGCCCTGGTCCATTTGACCCACCACCTGATTTCCGGTGACCACCATCATGCGGATGAAGGAGTTACCCATGTGATGCGCTGGATCAGCGCTGGCCTGGTATTGATAGTCGGTATATGGATGATGTGGTCCGCACGGAAGTCAAAACCGTCAGATTGCAGCTGCTGCCACCACTCGGGCGAAAGCTCCGATGCAAATGGCAAAACAGAACAAGGTACAACCAGAACCAGCTATTCAATGAGTGCGTTGCTCGGGGCCGCCTTCGGGCTTATGCCATGTCCATCAGCGATGGCGGCATACTTCTCCGGATTGTCATCAGGCTCTCCGGTCACAGCCTACTTTGTAATCGGATTGTTTGCCGCCGGAATCGCGACTTCCCTGACAGCGGTGGGAATCATTGTTCAAATATTCGGACGGCGTTTGACTTCGACACAGTCGCGATTGTCCAGCCTCCCGTGGGCACATATCCGCGCGGTTCTGATCACCTTGATCGGAATCGGATATCTAGGACACGTGGCGTTTTTCTAGGCCATTGGCGACCGGTAGTGAAAATGCCCGTGCGCTAAAGATGCCCGTGCGCTACAGCCCGCTTAATCTGAGGGTCCGGACTCTATGGTTGCATACGCGTTGTGACTGTGGATAGATTCGAAATTTTCCGATGCACATCGAAACCAGCTGATCCTTGCATCCTGCTGCAAACGGTGCGCGAGTTCGCGAACGGTATCCTCTACAAACTTCGGATTTTCATACGCTTGTTCCGTCACCCATTTTTCATCGTCGCGCTTTATGACTGAGTATACGGGGGCAGACGCGGAAGACTCCGCGATGCTGACAAGTTCGTCCAGCGAAACAGTTTCGCCACCGGCGAACCGGACTTCGATTGTCAGCTCGCAACGCTGATTGTGCGCACCGAATCGCGATATCGACTTTGAACATGGACACAGGCTGGTTGCTGGAACGCGGATTACCAGCACACAGTCGCTTTTCCGGCCACGGGATATCTCAAGCCGCACGTCGATGTCCAGCTTGCCCGTCTTTCCAGTGACAGGTGCGGGTTTCTCGACAAACCATGGAAATTCAACCGACAAATACGCATCGTTCGCGTTAAGACGGTCAACAATCAGACCGCATACTTGCGACAAGGAGTCGAGCGATTGTGGGCCCTCAAGGCCGGACAGAATCTCCAGAAAACGCGACATATGGGTGCCACGTTTTTCTGCTTCGAGCGAAACAAACATCTGCCAGTTTCCGATGGTCGCCTGCTCGCGTCCGGACGACTGAAAACTGAAAGGATGCCGGATGTTAGTAACACCGACTTTCTGGATGCGCACCTGTCTCGTGTCGGTCTCAGACTGGACGTCCGGAAGGGTATTTTGATCGGCGTTGTTTTCAAACATTTCAGCTTATCTTCTAGAAGTTGCGTAACTTGCAAGCCTATTGCAAGTGCAATTCAAAGACAAGTGCGAGGCCCGAGAGTCTAAAGGAATCGTCAACTTCGTTGCACTTGCACTGCACATGCAATACAGTTGCGAATACAATAGGATTGCGACTCACCATCGAATAGCAACCGCATTTTCAATGGGAGACTGACAGCCGCGAAGGTGCAGGCGTTCCAACTCGTAAATCCGACGACTCACAACAGGGATCCGGCCGTGAGGCAAATGAGCTCTGCCGATGTCGGACTGCGAAGAGAATGATGCCTCTCATACCATTCGGTTGTCAATGGTTTCTTTGGCGCCTCCAACGGTCGCCAAGAACTGCGTTACTCGATGAGCTTCACTTGGTAGAAAATTGAAGTCAAAAGGGCCTGCTGGAAAGCCCCAATGACTCAACGGCAGCCACACACCTTCCGGTGAGTGACTCCCTCAATTTGTCGTGGTAAACTGGAATTAAAACGTCACTACTTCGGTTGGTTCGGAACACATGAGCAGCAAAGCTGACGATAACAAGGCAATCAAACTCGCTATTCGAGAAGCAGGCTTGCGGGCAACACCCGCAAGGATTGCCACGTTGAATCTTCTGCACGATGCAAGTTCCCCTATGACTCATGCGGAAGTATCAGAAGAGCTTCAAGGTCTCGGCGTAGACCGCACCACGGTCTTTCGCAATCTCAATGACATGGCGACTGCCGGCCTGCTACGACGGACTGAGCTGGGTGATCGCGTCTGGCGGTTTGAACTGATCTCTGAAGATGAAGATCACGGCACGGCACATCCGCATTTCATATGCGTTGATTGCGGCGTTGTCTCCTGCATGGATGACATTAAATTGACCGCCGGGAGCATCCGGCTGAGCCGAAAATTCGGCGAAGTCACAGAGATCTTCCTCCGCGGCCACTGTAACGATTGCGGATAGGCTCATTCCAGTGATGCGTTGCAGCAACATTAGAGCAGCCGTCTGTATTGCGTTGGTAATCTGAATTCCGGCAGTAATCTCCGATGTGGAGGATTATCCACTGAATGATCACTCCACTTTTGGTCGCGATCTCGCTTCAAGTCTGCTGAGCCAGCAGATCTGGTGCTGGGGGCGCGACATCGAGAGTTGCTATGGCAACCTGCTGAAGCGGTATGGATTCCTGCGATTCGAAAAACCGGCTGGCAGCAGAGCCACGAGCATTTACCGCCTCGAGTTGACGGATTCGATAC
Organism: Planctomycetota bacterium; assembly: GCA_039029995.1. Taxonomy (GTDB): domain Bacteria; phylum Planctomycetota; class Planctomycetia; order Pirellulales; family Pirellulaceae; genus Mariniblastus. Next base: position 21,820 of record JBCCFB010000041.1, on the reverse strand, counting down.
GAATCATCCTCAGAGGATTCGGAATCTTCTACGGTGACGACAGGCGTGGCGGCTTGTTCCTGCCACGTTTTGAATTCAAGCCTGAATTGATGCCCGCTTCTGATCTGAAAGAGCACTTCTGGTTTCCCGCTGATCTTCCTCCACTCAGATTGCCTCGCGCTGAAGAAGCAGGTGCGTGTAAGGAAATGCTGCTGGGGCTTGTTGATTGGATTGGAAGATACGAAGCTTGGATTGCCGACGGATTCGGAACAACTTACAGGCTGGATACATTGCTCGACTGGAACCCTGAAGGTGCAGCAGTGTTCCCGGGTGATCAGCTGGTTGGAACCTGGCGAAGAATTCGCGATGAGATTTGTGAAGAGCCACAGCTGTATGTTACGGCTCAAGGCTGACATCCCCTGCAAAGCGAAATCGCTTGAAGAGGCTGATCAGGGCTACATATATCATCACTCTGTTCCCCGGTAGAGACGTCAGCAAGGTCGTCAAATGGTTTGTCGATGTAGAACCAATGTGACCCTGTGCCGACTAGTACACAGTTGGTCGCGAGTTCTCACCTTTTGCGGAGTACGCATCACGAGTCAGCAACCAACCGTACGAATCCGCGTGCCTGAGTTCGCGTTTGTCTCTGCATCACGGACAGGAGAGACACTCCAGCAGTTCGGCTTCGAGTGATTTCCAGTCCGTTGAGGGGCGATCAAGAATGATTTCGAGCCGGCTATCCCGACGATACGTCGATGTGGAATAACTGATCCCGTCTTTTGCGCGGTTGATCAACCACCAGTCGCCCCTGCATCGAAACACACCTTTCAACCGCAGGACGGGATTCACACGTCCCATAAGATCGAGAATCCTGTCTCGTACAAACACATCATCCACGTGGAATATCCAGCCACACGCCGAATAACCGGGAGCGTCGTTCTCGAACCGGCGAGGGCAACCTGGAACAGGGATTTGATTCGACTCGTCAGATTTTCCAGTCCCACGCGGCACAGGTAAGGAGCTCCGATCTGCCGACGCATCGTTTACCGGCTCCTCAGGCAATGGATGGGCCTCGGCGAACATTGGAAACCTGTCAGCTTCAAATTTCATATCCAGCAACTCAGGGTCGAACGAGCCGAAGCTCGTTTCCAGAATCAACTGCTTTGGAGGAGTGAAGCTTTCAACCCACTCGCGGCAGCGATCAATCAGATTGCGATCACGGTTGTCCGTCCAGTTCAAGATCGCAATGTCAGCCAGTTGCACCTGATCCTGGAATACCTCTGACTCCTGCCAGCGCGGATCATCAAAATCCTTCGGGTCTATCAAACAGATAATGTTGCGCAGGTCGATCACGCTTGCGAAATCCGGGCTTCGAAGAATATCTACAACTTTCGCAGGATGGCTCACTCCGGACGGCTCTAGAATTAACCGATCAGGCCGAGTTCGCCTGATGAACTGAGCCAGCAATGGTTTGAATGCGAACGCGAGTGTGCAGCACGCACATCCGCCGCCCAGTTCCTCGACCGCAATCTGCTGATTGCCGGATTCGACCAGAGCATGATCAATGGATACGGTTCCAAATTCATTGATCAGAATCGACCAGTTCTCACCATCCGGCCGCCCGTTGATCAGGTTGCGGATAGCCGTCGTTTTCCCGGAACCAAGAAACCCCACAATCAGATTGGTAGGAATCCGTTCTCCCTTTTTCCATGGCATTGGCTGAGCCAGTTCTGATCACGAGTTTCTTTAAAGTCTAATCCCGGAGGCCGGTTCCGTCTCAACCGGCCAGTACGTCTCGCACGACATGGCCATGCACATTCGTCAGTCTTCGCTCAATCCCGTTGTGGTAGAACGTCAGCCGTTCGTGGTCAAGGCCCATCAGGTGTAGAAGCGTGGCGTTGAAATCGTAGACGGTGGTCGTGTCCATCGCCGTCTTGAATCCGAACTCATCACTTGCGCCGTAGCTAAAGCCTTTTTTGACACCGGCTCCGGTCATGAAGCAAGTGAAAGCCCCCGGGTTGTGATCTCGTCCGGTTCCATTGGCTTGCAGGAACGGCATCCTTCCGAATTCAGTTGCCCAGACGACCAATGTGTGATCAAGCATCCCGCGCTGTTTCAGATCAGCGATCAATGCTGACGTCGGCTGATCCATGATCTCAGCCTGCATCCCATGGGTTTCGAAAATATTCGAGTGGGAGTCCCAGTTGGTGATACCATTTCCTCCAGACGGATCACTACCGTTAAACAGCTGAACCACCCGGACTCCTTTTTCGAGAAGTCGCCGGGCAAGAATGCAGTTCCGGGCATACTTGCCCTTCAATTCGCTGCCTCCTTCGACTCCGTAAGCATTGAGAGTTTCAGCCGTTTCACCGGAAAGGTCCATGGCATCCGGAACAGACGTTTGCATCCGTCCGGCCAGCTCATAGCTGGCAATTCTTCCAGCAAGGTTTGCATCGCCCGGATATCGCTCGAGATGTCTTGCATTGAGCCGCTGCAGCAAATCCACCGTTCGCCGATCCGACTCAACGGAAAGTTCTGACGGGCGGTTCAAGTTATTTGGCGGACTGGCCGCACTGAACCCTGTACCTTGAAAAGCTGCAGGTAGAAAACCGTTGCCAAAGTTGTTTTTCCCGCTGCGCGCCAATCCGCGGGGATCATTGATTGCGACAAAAGCCGGAAGCTCCTGATTTTCTGTTCCCAGCGCGTAGGTCACCCACGCGCCGAACGATGGAAATCCTTCCATCGTAAAACCGGTGTTGAAAAAGTTCTCTCCCTGCGGATGCGCGCTGGTTTCCGTAGTCAGAGAATGTATGAAACAGAAATCGTCGACCTGTCCGGCGAGGTGAGGGAGCAGATCAGAGACCATTTTCCCGGTTTCACCGCGCGGTTTGAACTCCCAGAAAGGCCTCGCAATATTTCCCGTCGGCCCCTCAAAAGTCACCTCGGGTAGCCCGGGTGGTTTCTTACCATGCATCCTTGCCAGCTCCGGCTTGTAGTCGAAAGTATCAACATGGCTTACCGCACCCGGGAGATAGATGACCAGCACTTGTTTTGCCGCAGCGTCGAAATGCCCCGCTCGACTCAGATAAGGATTGTCGGGATCGATGTCAGGCCGGATCGGTGCCTTTCCGCTCACCGTGATTTCGTCTTCATGAACCAACATGCTGTCGGCATGTAGCAAGCTCGTCAGTGCGAGCCCGGCCGTGGAAAGTCCAGCTGTTCCGAGAAACGACCTGCGATTGAGCAGGCTGCGACCGTGGAGCGAAAGTTTTTCAGGATTGCCATTGCTCATGTTTGATTCCAGCTTGTTCTTTTCCGTTCCGACTCGTTACATAGTCCGGCATTGCATTTACGGCAGGAAGACGAACTCGTTTGAGTTGATCAATGCGCGACAAACAAGAGACAGGTCTTCTTCAGCTGTAACGTCCAGACAAGCCTGCAGTTCCTGCGCATCCGGTGCCCGGCCGAGGAGCAACTCGAAGCATCTCTTGATCGCCTCGCCGATATCACCGTCCGCTTCGGCATTTGCACGAGCCGCGATCAGTTCGGCCTGCTCAAGGACGAACCGGCTGTTCATAAGGTTCAGTGCCTGGAGCGGTGTTGTGGAAATCGGCCGCCTCGCCCGGACCTGACCACAGTCAGGAAAATCGAATGCTGTGAACATCTGGTCATCAACGCGGCGCATCCGCTCCTGATACAGCATTCTTCGCCATGTTTCCGGCCCATGGTTATCTACAACTTCCCACTGCGAATAACGCTTTTTGACATTGTGAATCCGGAAGCTCTCGCCCCCGACAACGGGATTCAGCGATCCTGAAGCAACCAGAATAGAATCCCGAATCACTTCTGCTTCGAATCGGCGCGGTGGAAATCGCCAAAGCAGGGCAGAGTCTGCATCGACGGAAATTCCGTCCTGACGTGGAAGGCTGGCCTGGCGAAACGCCTTTGACATTACAATCATCCGGATCATCTCTTTCGACGACCACGCTGTTCCATCTGATCTGGATGGCGTAGCGAACTCTGTCGCCAGCCAGTCGAGCAACTCCGGATGCGTCGGCGGCGCACCTGCAGCTCCAAAGTCACTCGTTGTCGCCACAATTCCACGTCCGAAAATGTGATGCCAGATTCGATTGACGGCGACGCGCGCGGTAAGCGGATTCGCCGGTGAACTCAGCCAGTTTGCAAACGCAATGCGTCGCTCAAGGCCGTTCGCATCATCATCGATATTCAGGTCTCCTGCGAGCAAGTCCGGTGCGGCGGCAAAAACTTCGTTGCGAGGATTCTCCGGACTGCCCCTGCCGAAGACATAGGTTGTCGCAGGCGGAACAAACCGGCCCACAAAAGTGGGCTGCGGACCGTCAAGGACAAGTTGATCGACAAGGTCTTGAAGCCGTGTCATCCCCTCCGCCCGCGCCTCATTGTTTTCGTCCAGCCTCTGGTACCGTGGCGTTGCTGCGACCTGCCGCCATGATCCATCCTCTTCCCGCACCTCAATGCGATAGGGAGTGATGTGGCCTTCATTCATCTTTTCGAGGAAGTCCGTTTCATAGTAGTCCTCCCGATTTGAACTGATCCGGATGCGGTTGATCTCCTGCGGACTTGAAAACTTGAACGTAACCCAGGGCTTCGTATTTGAGTCGTTTTCTCCGCGCGCCCCCCAGTGTTCGGTTCCGAATTCACCGTCATTGATTTTGAACAGTTCCTGGCGTTCAATCGCCATCTCTTCCGGACTTTCAACAACAGTGTCTTCATCGGAAAGCGCAAGATTGCGACTGACGTCCGACGGGCCGAAGATTTCAAGCTCGTCAACGATCACTGATTCCCACAGAAATGAAATGCGGACTTCGTTCGTCACAGCCGGCTGGAAATGTATCGTTCGCCATGCCTTCCAATGCTCTTCAAAAGGTCCGAACGCGATCAGCTCATTGCGGGCGGCAACAATTTCGCTCCAAAGCTCGTCTCCTCTGACTTGCCGTGGATCGTCGGCGGAAAGTTCCGGCAACCTGCTGCCGAATTCGACGTCCTGAAAAACAGCTGACATCGAGTAGTAATCTTTGATCGAGATTGGATCAAACTTATGGTTGTGACAACGCGCGCAACCTATCGTCAATCCGAGAGCTGACGCGCCGACGGTTTGAAGAATTTCATCCATGCGATCTGCGCGAGCCTGACGACGGGCCGATGGTTCCTGCCCGACGGTTGCAGCCGGCACGTGAGGACCCGCAACCAGAAACCCCGTTGCGACTCCACAACCGATCGAGTCACCGGCAATCTGCTCGAACAGGAATTGATCGTATGGCTTGTCTTCGTTGAACGCCTGCACAACGTAGTCACGATAAACCCAGGCATTCTTGCGGTACATGTTGCTTTCCGAACCGTTTGTTTCGGCCCAGCGGATTACATCGAGCCAGTGTTGCGCCCAGCGTTCCCCGAAATGGGGCGAACTCAAAAGACGATCGATTAGCATCTCGTAGGCCAGTTCAGCATTCTGCCGGGAAGCTGATTCGAAGTCGGCAATCTCCTCAGGAGTCGGGGGCAGACCGGTCAGCACAATAGAAGCCCGGCGGATCATCGTTCGAGGGTCAGCCGGCGCGGAATAACTCAGTTTCTGCTGCTTCAATGTCTGCAGGAGAAAGGCATCAATCGGATTGGCTGCTTCGCTTTCGGGGACCTGCGGATTACTGACAGGTTGAAATGACCAGTGGTCCGTCGTCTGTTCGAAAACGTCATCCATCTGCCCGGGCCACGGTGCACCTTGTTGGATCCATGCAACAAGCAGATCAATTTCGTCCTGTGGAATTTTGTCATCGCCCGGCGGCATCGCCATTTCTTCGTCAATGTGATTGACGACATCCATCAAATAGCTCTCTTCCGGTTTACCGGGCACTATCGTCGGCAAACCTGAATCACCGCCGACCAGCATATTTGCGCGGCTTTCAAGATTCAGGCCGGATTCACCATCCTCTGAATGACAGTCAACACAGTTGTATTCAAAAATGGGGGCAATGTCGTTTTCAAAATCAACTTGCTGACCGACGGCGACATTACCTGACAAACAGACCAGTAATACGACCAGCCAGGCCAGCTTTATTCCACTGGGTGATCGGAGCGGGACATCAAACGATTTGAGCCTTTGGTATTTCATGTTCTCCACAGTTCCTTTTAGGTTTGAACTGGCAACATAAACCAAACGAACGCCGGCGTTCGCAAAAGAAGCAGACGTTTTAATCGAACTGGTTTGGGAGGGTGTTCTTCATCAGGCGGGATGCTCAATCACAACGAGCGATATCCCCAGTAAAGCAGAGGTTTTAATGTGATTCAACTGAATTCACCATCACGCTGGTACGGGACATCCGAAACGGGAATTCCCTCCAACAACAAACCGTGAAAGTGGCGAAAAATGCAACGCGAGCGAAACTTTCGATGCGTGTTCAACTCAATTATCACGATCCGGAACAGGATCAAACTCACGGCGATATTCTCTGTACTCTCGCCATGTTAGAACTCCGTCCCCGTTTGCATCAGCTTCAGGATGCCGCCGGAAATAGGTGTCTTTCCATGCCGCAGCATTCGGGTTCCGGCCTGACTCAGAATTCCGGTTCGCGCTGTTGTTAACGCCACCGGGCCTGAACGGTGGTTGGGCTGGAATTTCTGCCCCCGGAGCCGGCACTCGATCGGCAAGCTGACTTCGAAACGTTTCCAGCTTTGGAAGGTAGCTTTCATCGCCCGCGAGATTGGTCCACTCATGTGGATCGACCGCAGTGTGATAGAGCTCTTCCTTTCCGTTCTCATAGCGGATGTAGCGCCAGTCACGAGCGCGAAGCGAATAGCTTTCCGCTGCCGGTTCATATCGCATCCGCCATTTATAAAGCGCAGTTAAAGCAGACTCTGGACCTGACCAGTCTGTGGTGTCCGGGTCATTGAGAAATGGCAGAAGGCTATGCCCGTCCAGTGATCGACCGTTGTCACTCTTTCTGGTGTCACCATTGAGATCGCAAATCTCCGCTAGTGTCGGATACACATCGACCAGCGAGACCGGATGATTCACCATCGTGCCGCGCTGGCCGATTCCCGGTGCGCGGATAATCAGCGGAACTCTTGTACTCTCCTGCCACAGAGAATTTTTATAGAGGTAGTCTTTCTCGCCCATTCCCCAGCCATGGTCGCTGGTGACAATGATGACCGTATTGTCTGCAAGTGAAGTATTGTCGACGACGTGCAGAATCTCTCCGATCAAGTCATCAACGGAACTGACACTGGCCAGATAAGCCTGAATAAAACTCTGCAGCGCAAGTTCCCTGGTTTCGTACGAGGCGACAAGGTTTTCATACAGTCGTGAACCCATATCATTCGTGCGGGCCGAACCGGGTTGCTCCAGCGCGTTCGGATTGCCTCTCACCGTAGACGCAAAGGTATCGGCCACATCTCCATCTTTGATTTCAGGCAGCTGAACTGAACTAAGCGGAAACCTTTCAAAGTACTTCTGTGGAACGATCAACGGAGTATGCGGACGAATAAACCCGACTCCCATGAAAAACGGTTCTTCTTCACCAGAGCCTGCAAGTTGTTGAAGACGCTCCACAGCCCAGCGCGCATTGATCTCGTCAGCCGTCAAATCACGATCATCACCAGAGACAACCCGCATCGTCCGCATCGCTGCCCAGTTCCCTGTTTTCCAGACATAAGTTTTTCCATCTGGAAAAGTCCTGTCGGCAATATTGGTCAGCGGGCCGAACGATCCGTCCACAGCGCCGATTTCGCGGAACGGTGCGGGGACATCAGGATGGGCACAACGTTCGCCGCCAGTTTCAGCGAATGGACCGTAATCAGATCGGTTTCCAAACTCATCCCATTCCGAACGAACACAGTGGTGCATCAACTTCCCCGTGCCCATCGTCCGATATCCGTTCGCACGAAAATAGTCCATCAGTGTGCGCGAGTTGTTCAGAACTTCGTATTCATCCCACCTCGTGAATCCGAAACAGCCTGAGGTATGCGGGTAGAGCCCCGTCATGAAACTAGCTCGAGAAGGTCCACAGATTGGAATCGTGCAATGTGCCTGCGCGAAACTAACTCCGCTTGCCGCCAGTCGAGCCAGATTGGGAGTCGCAGCCTGCGGATGTCCGTCAAAGCCTTCAACGTAGTCATTGAGATCATCGCACACGATCAGGATCACGTTGGGCTGATCTGCCCGAAGCACACTTCCGGACGCCAGAAATCCGGGCGTCAGAAATACGAGTACGAGTGCCAGCATGAGTAGGGTAGGCTTCATGAATTCATCTCGAGGTAGGACTGGCATGCCGGAAATGGTCTGGCATTACCTGCATTCGATTTTAGTCAATTCCTCCCCGCATCACGAAGATGTGAACGCAAAAACCCGTGTACTGTTGTCGAATCTGTCGAACGGAACGACAGCAAATTCAAAATAAAGTTTCCGGTATTAACGCTGACTTAAGGTACTCGATCGTAAGATTGCAGCCAGACACGAGTATTCGCTGACTAGCGAACAACCTGCATCTTCAACAGGGGCATGAACTGCAGGACAGCAAACTGCAAACGGGATGGAGAATCGATGACAAAGACAATAAGAGCTGCAATCGCGATGGCCGTCGTCGCAATGACTATTTCCCCGGTACTTGGTCAGCCGCAGAGCGGTCAACGACCGGAAGGACCTCCTCCGGGAGGCGGAAATCAAATTGATCCGGGCATGATGGTCCTGCAGGCACTCGATGTCGACGGGAACCAGGAGATTTCTGCGCAGGAAATTGCCAACGCTGCCAACGCACTGAATTCGCTCGACGTCAATGGAGACGGAAAACTCTCAGATGATGACGTACTCGGTCGTGGAGCTCGCGGTGATGGGCCACGTGGTGGCGGGCCTCGTGGTGGCGAGAACAACTTCCGCGACCCACAAGGCCGCGAAGGAGAAGGGCGACCGGGACCGGGTGGACCTCCGCAAGGTGCTGGCGGGCCTCAAGGTGGACCTCCACAAGGATTCGGCGGGCCACCTCGAGGCGCTGGTGGGCCTCAGGGCGCTGGTGGACCTCAGGGTGCCGGTGGACCTCCTCGTGGCGAAGGCGGTCCCCCGCAAGGCGCAGGAGGGCAGGGGGGAGCGCAACAATTTGTTGAGCACGCTTTGCGCTTCGACTCAAACAATGACGGAATGCTGGACGCGTCAGAGTTGGCGTCATTCGCCGTGGAGTTCGGCGGCGGCCGAGGGCAGGCGAGAAACGGAGGCGCTCAATCGGGACGCCCTCAAGGAGAGCGCCCACAAGGAGAGCGCCCACAACGTTCCTCCCGTCCGGGCAGAAACAACGGCTAAAGTCTTGCGGGCCGAGGGGCCCTGTTATTTTGCTAATTCAGCCAGTCGCGGTTGGCTTGCTCATCCGCGCTGGCTTTTTTTTTGACACGATGTAGCTGCGGCACATCGTGCTGCCAACCGCCGTTTGAGCAAGGCGCTCCGGACTTGCTGCTCGAAAACGATCAACGAATAGACCAGAAGACCTGATCTACGTTCGCGGTGAATCGCTGCCGCTGGTTGATAGATTCATAGCTGAGTCTTGCTTCGATGCCACGTGTTCCCGGCTCAACGAACCTCGACGGATCTCCAGCCATTTCGATCGTTACTGTCGTGTCCGAAAAACGGTTTGCTGCTCTCGTGTCAACGGCTTCCCAGTCACTGACATCGTAGTTCCAGAGCTCGACGGTCTGGTTGACCTGGGTACGGGCGAATACGGATCCTTCCACAGTGATTGAGAATTCAGCCGGCAATGCCAATGCGCTCTGGCTTTTTAATTCAATCCACACTCGTGAAGAAATGTCCGCGTTGTTACGCCTTGCTGACAGATCGAGGTTGTCGCTGTCTAACAAATCCTCAATTCCCCCCGATGCGTACACTCCGGCCGTTATCAGAAACTCACCGGGAAATGCAGGGACCGGAGATGCTACCGAAAACCAGTTGAGATTGAACATCGCATTTCCGGTGCTGCCGCCGACTTCATCAAAATAGAGAACGACGTCTTAGGTTCCGGAAGTTGATTCGAGACAGGCTTCAATAGTTTCGTAATTCTGCCAGTCGCCTGTTTCCGGAACAGCAACTTTTCCAACCGGTGCGTTGGCAAGAATCGTTGCGGTTGCGTCGCCGGCGGATCCAAGGTAGACCTCCACCCATCCGTCTGGACGACCGGGCGGACGGGCGACCCGGAAACGCATCGAAGCGTCCTCGCTGAATTCAACACCGTTGTATCGCGACCACGCCCCGTTGTTGATGTTGCCGAGATTCAGCGTGCCTCCGGCATCTCCGCATGGTTCTTCGAACATGCCGTTTCGCTCGTCTTCGTTCTCAGCCTCAATCACTGAATAGGGGAACGTCCCCGGGTCGAGCAAAATCTCAAAGCAGCAGACGGATTCACCGGGGATTGAAGAAAAGAATGATGTATTTGTGTTGACCGGTTCGAATGTGACAAATCCTTCCACATCCGCAGGGTCAGTCCATCGGGTCCGTTTGACAGTCGACTCGGAGATCGTTCGCCCGGCTGGAGTGACTGTCACTGGAACGGCAGAGGCCCCCTGATTGATGACCCAGACTGTCATCAGATTGCCTTTGATCAGCGCTGCGGTGTGCGACAGCTGGGCAGGTTCTTCAACAATGTTCAGAGCGTTGCCGTAGTTGGACGTCGAACTGAGTTTCTTGAAGATGAAGTATTTGACATTGCGACGGGGGGTCCCGCTGGGATTGAGAATGTAGCAATGCCCCTGGTTGGTGGTACCAATGGCCAGCCAGCCATTCAGCCCCGAAAATCCGGCACGGATCTTTTCGAGATAATAGTAGAACGAAGTTACTTCGTTTTCCCCCGATGTGCTTTTCCAGCCATGTACTTCGGTGTTCCAGATTTCTGTTCCGGGCCCGAGTACGCTTGCTACAGCGTCAGCGAATTGCTGCGCGCTACCGGTTCGACTTGTATTGTGACAGGCTGCAATATCCACTGCTTCGCGCCGCCGGCTGGTCCAGAGGTCATTGACCCAGTTCGCACCCTGTGAGTAGTTCCACGCCGACGGGGCTATGATCAGCGGCATATCATCAGGATCAAGATTGGTTTCGAGATACTCGGCAATATCACGCACATCGCCGGTCGTTATCCGGCCGCTTCCGCCCGGATTCTGCCATTCGTTCGTGACATCGAGGAAACTGATTTTGAAGCCATAGGACTTCATCAGGAGGATATAGCATTCGAGATATTCGGCGCATTTCTGCCAGTCGAAGTTGAAATTACCATTACCGGGATCACCCGTTATCCAACGTGGATAGGGTTGCCAGGCGGCACCGCTGATTGCTTCATTCAGTGGACGCGGCGAAGCAAAAAACTTGATATCAGGATTAGCTTCCTGCATCTCCTGCATCAACGGGATGATCTTGCTGGTATACGCGCTGAGGTTGTAATTGCCCTCATCAAGCTCATAGGCGCAGTTAATCGCAACGCGGACATAGTCGATGCGCGTATCGATAGCTGACCATTTCGCGACCAGATCACGCTCAGCAGAATTCAAACCCCCGGTCCAGTACCAGAGCCGCTCGTAGTCCATGCCGTAGCGCATTCGCTGCTGCCTCACGTTTCCGACAATCAGGTCGTATCCAACAGGATCACCGGCTGCCGAAACGACAAGTTTCCCGTTGGGACCCGAGTTATCAACGGTGAACGACCAGATGTTGGTGTCAACTCCGGGCGCAAAGACCAGCCCGTTGTCGATAATACTTCCGTTTTCAACTTCCATAACGGTCCATGTTCCACCACCTGAAGAGTTCAGGTGATCAACATTTAAAAGAGCGCCGTTTTCAAAAGTGGCTGATGTACCCGAGGGGTCCGTGTTGTCCTTGATGAAAATCGGAGTACAGCCCGCAATACCTTCAAATCGAACGACCAGAGAAGAACCGGAATACTGGTGCCATGAGCCGTCGATGTCATCGTTGGCGCTCCCGATTCCGATCAAGTCGCCACCGGCTCCGAGAATCGTAAATACCCCGGTCCCGGCCGCTGACGCATCCCCCAGCTTGACGTCATCGCGGGTCGTGAAGGTGCCTCCGGAAATCGTCAGGCTGCCCACGCCGGCATTCGTGTTGTTTTTGTGGCCGCCGAGATACAACGAATGCCCGTTGTTGCCGCGAGAGATCCGCAATTCACCACCCGAAATGAGGTAGTCGCCGTTCGCGCCGGTTTCGCTTCCGATATGAACGGAGTTGATGATCGCAATTCCTCCCGTTTGAACAACCGAAGCGTTTAAGTTGCTGAATGCGGACGCAAGCTGAGCGACATTGAGTTGCCCGCCACTGATATTAAGTACCCCTCCCGACTGCCGGAATCCACGGAGGGCAGGACTGTTTCCGCTCGTGGATGTGTGATCAACAGTTCCAGAGGAAATGTAGACGTAATCTGTCTCCTGCGGACCTGATCCGTTATCCCAGTTCGACCCGTTTTCCCACGCGCTGCTTACCTGCCCGGTCCATGTAACATCATCTGCTTGCGAGGACGAACAGAACAATAACGCAAAAGCGACTGAAAGGCACATGCCGATCGAGTACGAAAGTGACGAATTCAAACCGGAGTCTCCATTGAATTTAAACAAGTGCTCGAAGTTTTAATGCTTGACCGAATTATCTTCCGGTCATGTCTCACTGTTGCCGGCACGATCATTCCAGTCTCAACTGAAATCCCGCACGTGAGCTTTCACCAGTCGAACATGAACCGCAGGCCACAGCGCGAGACGGACTATTCGAAGCGATGCTTGAAACAACGAGAGCTTTTTGACACTGAAAAGCTGTTTCGGAACAAGCATGGCCACGGATGAAGCGGACGTCGCGCGCGAACAGTCTGGAACGGTTTCAAATTCCTGTTCGCAACGCGACCCGCCATGCACCCCGAGGGGCAGGAAATTCGATACGCGTTACCGGGAAGTCAGTGGAAAATCGATGACATTCTCGCCACCGTTGACGACAGCAGTGAGTTCGGAAGATTCGCGCTCCCGATACCTGGCCGGAAGGAATTCATCACGTGACTGTGGCGCGGATTCTTCCGCACCCGGGTCAGCATCCGGGTTTTCGCCCTCGTAGCTGTCGTCGGCGGCATAGTCTGTGACGTTTACGATTTCAGTCGAAATTGTCACAACATGTTCGCCGAGAAGGGCACCCTTTCTGTTGTTGGTATACACCAGTTCATACTTCCCGTTTGCGTCAGTCGTCCCCACTGAGGCGCGACCGTTTTCCGGATAGAAAGCGATCGAGGCGTTGGGAACCGGTTCACCATCAATAGTGATGACACCGGTCACACGGGCGGTGCGGGGCCCGCTATCGCAGCCCGCTGCAAGAACCATAAACAATGATGCAACTCCACACAGCACAGCTCGCCACGGCATGCGGACTCCCTTTTCCACGTTAAAGTACACGGGCTCAGGATCACCAACTCGGTTATTCCTGAATCACTACCTCTCCACCGGCTTTCGTGCCCAACGCTTCGTAGGTCAGACCGTTGATATTCTCGTTGATAAAGTCAACCGAACCGTCTGCTCGCGCGAACGTCGCGCCCCCGGGGTGCTGACTTGTAACCGCGTACCATCGCTCCTGATTTCCGACTACAGCGCTGTTGATCGTAAATCGCGGATCGGATGATGTTGGCGCGAGACACTGGTTCATCCAACCGACACGGTTTGCACCGCACCATGTTGAAGCCCCGCGGGTTCGCTCAGTTCCGCCACTGTCCACCCCCATCAATGCGCCGTCACGCTCACCAAGGAGGAAAGTATTGGACGAACCATCCCTGATGTCACCGTGAGAAGTTCTTGAATTAACGAACAGGATTCCGGGGAACTCAATGGAGTACTGTTCCTCGGCAGTGGAGACCGCTCCGGAACTATCGGTCACCTGATTCAGATCTGTTATCTGGTTAAGGTCACGATCGAGTTTGTGTCCGCAGATGCCGACATAGTTACTCTTGGCATGGTCGTTGGCACGCACAGTATTGAAATCGCCCATCACATCCGATGGGCAAAGAAAAATTGATTGCACATTCTTCGCGTGATCGGTCCACGGTGTCCCGCCCCACCATTTCGGCGTCTGCAAACGGTCGGAAAGCTCAGAAACGAAATCGTACTGGTTTTCCTGTTCAATTTGCGGCAGAACAAGACAGCCCCAATTCAATCCGTGACGAAAAAGTGAATCCTCCGGATCATGAATCGTGAGATCGCGCGATTTCATGCCAGAGGGAAACTGCTCGAATGAGCTTTCGTAGTTGTGCATTCCCAGCGCGAGCTGACGGATCTTATTGGAACAGTCAACTCGACGAGCGGCTTCGCGGACTTGTTGAACCGCTGGCAGGAGCATGCCAATCAGAATTCCGATAATTGCGATTACGACCAGCAGTTCGACAAGAGTGAAGCCCCGCTTCGTACGATCGTTCAACATACATCTTCTCCGCGGAAATGAATGAATCAAATGTATCTATGAAGTAGGGCGCTACTCACCCCACGATTAACGAACTCTGCGTCGGATGAAACCTGCACCAGCGAACGCCAGGCAAATGACTCCACCGGCCGGTTCCGGAATGGGTGTAATGCTCAACGAGAATCCGTTGAATGCTCCGGTACCTCCGTTATCACTTTGCTCCCAGTCAAAAGAGATGCTATCGGTTCCATCTGACACGTAGCTGAACTGCACCCAGGGAATCGAACCGGTCGAGTCATTGCGAGGTCCACCACCGTTGTAAAGCGTCTCAGCAGTTTGATCAGCAGCTACGCTGTAGTGGGACGTGATCCGGCTGTCTTGCGAAAGATTGTCGCCGATCCCCCAGACGGTCAGCGTCAGGATATCGCCAGCGTTGGTACTGAAACCGCTTACGGTCAGGGTGTTGACATCCGTCGCCCCGTTCTCAAAGGCGTAGGTTTCTGAGATTGCAGCCATATCATTCCATGAGGCGGAACCAGCGGAAAATCCACCGACACTCCCGGTCGTTTGTACCGTATAGGCGCCGAAAGTCTGGGCGGTAGCCAGGTCATTCCAGGTAGTCCCGTTGTTTCCACTGTTTCCGCCATTGATCGGCGTATCGCCTGCCCAGACAACGGTTGTGGTGCTGCCATCGAGATTGGCGTCTGCCCCTTGAAAAGCCGCCAGAACAGTTGGCAGGTCAGATGGTCCATCGGGATTTGCGGAACCACGCCCTTCACGGAAATCCATTGCAAGATCGGCTGAAGCGACGCAGGCAAAAAGCGAGGCGACTGACAGAACAACGAAGAATAGTGATGTGTTTTTCATGAGATGTCGTTTTGTTCAAACAGGAAATTCCAACGTTGGTGAATTCGCCGTTAGGGCGAAACTAGGGCCAGATACCTATAGAACCAGCTATGGGAGGGTTAGCCGGAAAAGTAAAAAAAGCCCGGAGTTGGCTTGCTACTATTCCAGGAAACAGAATGCCGCGAGATATTGGCAGAAATCTAATGGTCTGCGTCTGTTCTAACGACGATTTCCCGGGATGCGGGAGGTTGGTTCGTTTCCATAACCTGAACGATCTGCTCAGGCGTCAGTGCTCCGTCAAACACATAGAACTCGTCAATCCAGCCCTTGTAACCTGTGAAAACATCTTCGCCCATGCCGATGTATTCACCGATCGTCAGAGTCTTTTTTGAAGACTCGGTCATTATTCGCTTGTCTTTAGCACCGGAAACGCTCTCAAGTTTGCCATCGACATAGTGCCGGATAAGGCCCGCGACGTTCTCCTCACCGGTACCTCCGACAAAAACCGATGCGACATGATGCCACCTGCCGTCCCTCAGGTCTGTGGAACCAATTACGTAGCCACCACCGAATTCCGTCCGAACAGCGCCGAATGCGCCTTCAGTATCACGTTCGTAATTCGGATTCCAGCCGATCTGCCACTTGTGGCCGTCCGCTCTTCCTGTGCGCCCCCATGCTATAAACGAATATGCACTGTGAAACGGAGCATCGGGGCTGATACGAACCCAGAACATAATGGTTCTAGGCTCGATTCCGTCGATGCCTTTTATATCCGTTTCGACTCTTGCTCCGCTGCCGGAGAAAAAAAGCGATTTATCGAACTGGCCATCTACCTGGACCCATGAATTGGGTGCCGAGCCATCCACGACTCTACCCCCTTCGCCGCGTCCGCCGGGGCCGTGATTGGCGATGACCCCGTCTTCAACTTCTGGTTCGTCAAATGAGAAATGAACATAACTCAGCTGGTCCGGATTGTTACGGCTTCCGAATTCCACAAGCCTGCGATCAGAGAATTCAACCGGCTCCGGCGGAGCATCAGGAAACAAACGAATCGCGGATCTCTCTTTGATCGTCACGTATTCGGAGTCTGCTGGTGCGACCGGTCGTGCTTCGACCAGGCCCTTTAAAACGTGGATATCAGATTCGCCGTTCTCCGAAACCTTCACCCCGAACTCAGTTGAAAGATCGGTGATTGCGCCCGAAGGAGTACTAACGCGAAAACCAACCGCTTGATCAGGAATACTTGCTTCCAATGAGCCACAGACCAGACGGATCTCATTGGGGTTAACGATGTCGAATACGGAACTGCCTGCAAGGTAGACTACCGCTCCTGCATCGAATGTAATCTCAACCGCTCCTGAATTCAGCCCATATTGTCCGGGCTTTAACCAACTACCGACAACCAGTTGATCGTCGGTATTCCATGTCATTTCCTGCCCGTTGGTCAGTCGAGCGACGAATGAACTGAGCAAAGTCTCCCGGTTCAAAACTTCGACATCCGCATTCGCGCTATCGTCGTCCGGGTCGGCGGCCGCGCCGCTGACAGCGTTGTCCAAATTTCCGTTCGGAGTCAACCAGAGGCCAACCAGTCCGAGGGCCATAATTCCGATAATGATCCAGGGGACCCAAATACTTGATAAGAAAGCACTCGTTCCCCGTGACTGCGAATTCGAATCAACCCGCGGAAAAACAACCGGTTCCTGATTGGCAGAAGCCAATTCCTGTAGCCCGTGTTCGATCCGCATCTCAGCCGTATACCGGCGCAGTGCCTCTGGATCGTTTTTCAGGCGCTGCGACAATTCATCGAACTGATCATCACTGATCTCTCCTGAAATCAGCGCATCGATGAGTTCAGAAAGCTCGTTTGACTCGCGCAGGTTTTCGAATGACTCTGACATTTTTATCGTCGGTTCGCTTATTTTCTCTACACGTAGGACCTCATGGACGGTCTAGCCTGCAGCGAGCTTTCGCTCGACGCACACGCCCAGAGATCTCCGGATACGCATGAACGTCTGCTTCAAACCGCCTTCTGACCTTCCTGTCAATTTGCTGATTTCCCGCAAAGACAACTGCTGTTCGTATTTCAACTTGATCAAGGTCCGATCATTTTCTTCTAATTCCTGCATACAAACCGATAGCAGTTCCTTGCGTCGAAACGCAAGGTCTTCCTGTTCTCCATCAGCCGAGGTTGCAAGAAATTGAATCAACTCGGAATCGAAGGAGAGCCAGGCTTTCGTCTTGCGCTGCTTCAAAAAGCTCATGAATTGCATCTGTGCAATTCTTCGAGCCCACGCCCCGAAGTTCGTCCCGAGCCGGAAATCTTCGCGTTTTTGAAGAAGAACGCGGTTTGTCTCCTGTAGTATATCTTCGCGGGCCGTTTGGTTAGGACAAATCATGAACAAGTACTCGCGCAACGGAGCCTGATGCGATCTGATGAGATCCTCATAGGCTTTCTGTTCACGACTTTGTCTTGTTGGCTCGCTCAAGCGTGTTTTCCATTGCCACAGCTGGCAGCAGCTTTGATAGTTATTAACCGGCCGCGCCTATCGGTACCGCGCTGGCCAGTTCGCGCGCATGACCTATCTTCCCTGCTCATGATGATGCGAGTTTAGAAGTTCGCTCTGAGCGCTGTCGTAGCAGGAGAACATCAAAGTATCGATCAGCGACGAATAGCGCTGTCGCTGTGCGGTACTTTCCCGCACCCCCGCCACTGCTCGCCGCGTGTAAGGACTATCAATCCGTTTGCGGTGGAAATAGTGTCGAAGAATTTTCTCGTACATCGGCCTCAGGCGACCGCGGCCTTCAGCTGAGATGTTTCGATAGTCATATCGACCTTCGTAGCTGAGGAATCGCTCGTAAGGAACCTCCTCACCCAGATTGTATTTTGCGGTATATTCAAAACCGAGCAGTAACCTGTTGTCCTTCGCGCCGTACAAGTCGATACCCTGAATCCATGCCGTCTGGCAGGTATTGGACAGAAACTCGAGCCCCATTTGAGTATGAGATTGATCGCGACCGCTTTCCTGGCATTGCCCGACGTCGTTGAAATAGTTGCCGATTGCGCCGTTGCCGGCACCATTCAGAAAATACGCGGCAGCGCGATCGATCATTTCCCGATCATCCAGGAACACACCGATTGCGATCATCGTCTGCATAATCGCGGCATCCCAGTTGCCGTTTGCGGACGGAAAAAAATCCTCAATGACCGGAACCAGATTTCCCTCAGCATTTCCTCGAACGCCACCTGGCCGTCGACTGACCAATGATTCGACGTATGTTTCAGAAGCTCGGCTGCGATACAAAATCTGTATCCGCTCATTCCAATGAGTAGTTTCGCGTCATGGTTGCTGATCGACTGCAGTTCACCCGACCAGGCATCAAGAATTTCAACTGACTTGTTTGCGTGATCCTCATCACCTCCGATGGCCCAGATCAAAGCATGCACATAGGCTGCCCACGAGTCGTTGCTGAATTCAGATGACCCGATGTCCGGATTGTTGTAAGGACCGCGTTCGACATGCGAGTGCGGATTCGGGCCATAGCTCAGGGATGCAAAGCGGTTTCTCTTCAACTGCTCCCACACGTCGAGCCAGGGTTGTTCGCCGGCCGCAATCATGTCTTTGACAAACTGGATATCCTCGATACTGTGAGCAACTCCGGGATGAACGATACTGTTCGCAACTGATGCGGACTCAGGACGATTCAACGTGCTTGTGCACGAGTGCAGCTTCCGCCGCCAGCGATCGGCCAACTCCACAACAAGAGCGGCGCTTTCAGGATCATGCGCAATGTTTATGTTCTCCTGAGGATCAGACTCGTGGTCGTACAATTCCAGGGCCACCAGTTCTGACTGGTCTTGCTCCGCAACCCAGCGCGTCAATCTGTACCGTTCCGTGCGCATCGAATAGCCCATCAGTTTTTGCCCGTCAACTCTGCGCGGGTACTGGCTCATAGCCACTTCGTCCCAGCTGCGCTGATGGTCGTCCAGCAAAGGCACAAGACTCCGACCCTGAATTTCTGCGGGAGCGACTAGCCCCGCGAGTTCCGCAATCGTCGGATAGATATCCACAAACTCGACGACCGCATCTGTCGTCTGGCCCGAAGATCTCATTCCCGGAGCACAAATTATTAATGGAGCACGGGTGTCTTCTTCGAAATTGCTGTGCTTGCACCAGCGGTTGTGCTCGCCAAGTTTCCATCCGTGATCCCCCCAAAGCACTACGATTGTATTTTCCGTGAGTTCAAGCCGGTTCAGTTCATCCATTACCCTGCCTAGCTGGGCGTCCATGTAGCTGATCGATGCGTAGTACCCGTGCTTCAACTGTCGTGCATACTCGTCGGGAAGGTCGGGCGTATCCGGAACGCTGCTGTAGTTCCACAGCTCATTTTTTTCCACAAGCGCAAATTCGGGGGCACCCCCGGGAAGGAAACGGTTGGGTGCAAATGGGATGTCGTCCGGGTCATACAACTCCCAGTAATGCTCCGCAACGACGAACGGCAGGTGCGGTTTCTTAAACCCTACCGCGAGAAAGAATGGCATCGATTCTTCACTGAACTGCTGTAAAGCAGCAATTGCTGCATCGGCAATTTCACCGTCGCTTCCACCATTGACCGGCCCCTCTGAAATCCTGAATGGTGGGCCGCGATCAGTATCGGTCAGAGGCAATTCAGGATCGAAGCCGTCGTCTTCCTGACGGCAGAAGCCATGAGAAGTGAACACCGTCCGGCTCATTTCAAATTCAGATTCCGGACGATGCGAGGATACCGTCCATGAGGGCTCGTCATCCAGTTGCCGGCTATGGTAGATCTTGCCAAGACTCTGTGTCCGGTAGCCGTTACTTTTGAAAAGCTGTGGCAGAGTCACGACATCCGGCAGGGCGTCACGAAAGTGTGTGGACAAGTTGTAAACCTTCGTCGAATCCGGCCGCATCCCGGTCATCACGCTCGACCGTGACGGCGAGCATACTGCCTGCTGGCAATACGCATGGCCAAACACCAACCCGCGAGAAGCAAGCCGGTCAATATTCGGACTATGTATCAGTTCGTTTCCATAACAACCCAGCTCAGGTCGCAGGTCGTCTGAGACAATGAACAACACATTAAGTTTTCCCTCATGAGAATGCTCGACCTGCGCATGAACGCTGCAAACGAAGGCGTACGCAGACAAACAAAGCAATGAGATGAAAAACGTGATGTTCAGCTTCATCATTCAATTCCGTTGATCAAAGCAGTCATGTTCTGACGTAGAGTTTCGTTTTGTTTCACCGCTTCCAGCATCAAACGGCAGTTTGGACCGTACCGCGCTCCACCGCCCACAAGATCAGTACGGGCGCATCAAGACGGGAAACAAGAACAGATGCACCCAATCGTCTCTATAGATCGAAAGACAGGCTGGTTAGCCGGATTCTGCGATATTGACGAAAATCTTAATGCCGACTTGCGAGTGCTTTGTGCCTCAGAAAGACCACATAAGTCGTGTCTAGAAACCCGCAAATCCCGACAATTAAGCCGGATTCGCCTACTGCAACAGAGGGACACAATGGAGTCGATTGGCGGGGTAAAGACGAAACCTTCACATTGGCGAACCACCAGCAAACGCGGTGACAAATCGGCTGCGAATTCACGGTCCGTGTCCAGTGGCCATTCTGACCGTTCCAGGTGGCTTTGATCCGACTCCGGAAACCGCGTTAGCAAGGAGAGCCTGACTCTGGTGACCTCGACGCTCGAAGACCGGGGCAACAATCAGATACACGTCTTCTCCTCCCTCCACGCGTAGCAAAAGGGGTTTCCGGCCGGCCTTTCTCCATTTCGACGGGTGTACATTGGTGGGCCCGTACGCTTGATAACACAATTTCATGGTAACCTTGTACCTGATATTGAGACGGCCGAATGAAGACTCGAACCTGGCGGACCATTCATCGCTATCTTGGATTAGTGATCGGGATACAGTTATTTTTCTGGACAGCGAGTGGACTGATTTTCAGCTGGAATTCAATTGAATCGGTTCGAGGTGAAAACATGGTTCGTCACCCCGTGGAAAACGATCTGCGATCCACGACACTGAAAAGCCCGGAGGACATTCTGCGCAGTTCGGAAGACGGTGATTCGTCCCATGCACAGGTTCCCGTCTCGGCCACGTATCGCACTATGCTGGACACGTTCGTCTGTGAAGTTACCTATGAGTCAGAGAACCGGCGCGAAGTTGTCTTGTATGATGCGGTGACAGGTGACCGCCGCGCGTTACATTGCCAAGGACAGCGACGGGGCGCTCGATGTGACACTGGTCGAACCGTCCCGGACCTATTTCAGCTGCTTTTTCTCGAACCTCTATCTGGGCGGGCTGAAAACCATTGACGATATCGGACATACATACGGGTCTCTGGCCGCAAACCATGGCATAAACATCATTCACGACTGGGCTGTTGATTTGGACCGGTCAGGCATGACAGTCACGCTCGCCGGCGGAGGTGTCCTGCCTTATGACAAGCTGGGGTTTCTCTGCCATTAGCGTAGGAAGTATGCGTCGAATTAAGCCCATGTTCCAGACGTAACAACTGAATGCAT
>JBCCFB010000040.1:0-30758 GCA_039029995.1 Planctomycetota bacterium | reverse complement strand
TTGTTCGAGTATCTTTCCAGCCACCCGGACTTGAATGAACATGGCCGGCTGTTCGTAATTGTCGGGCGCGGTACGTTCTCGTCAGGACTCTGGGCGGCCTACGACATGAAAAAAACGAATGCCGTTTTTGTCGGAGAACCGACCGGTGGCAAGCCGAATCACCTTGGCGAAGTCAAGTCAGTTCAGCTACCCTCTTCGGGGCTGACGCTCTACTATTCGACCCGTGACTGGGTGTTCCTTCAGGACGAAGATCCCGCTGCACTCGAGCCTGAAGTTCGTGTCGAGTTTCTTAGCAGTGACTACTTTGCCGGAAAAGATGCGGCCCTTGAGGCTGTCTTTGAGTTCGTTGAGTAGTGTATATAGAGTCGGAGCGTTGCCACGTTTGATCTGCCATCGGGATTGCCGGACTTGTCCGGAATGACAACGCAGAATCTTTCCCTGAATGTTCCGGTGCTTTTCCCCGTTTTCAATTCGTGCTTTGATTGCATGCCGTGAACCGCCTAGAATTCGAGCGGGAGTAATTCATGTTCCGTTCGCCGGTTTTTGTTCTAGGTGTCGTGCTCGCCGGTTGCCTTTGTGCCGGAAGTGACGCTCAGATTGCGCCGGCGGATGCGGTTCCTGATCTTGTCTGGTTGACCGAAGAAGAACGTCAATGGTTGAAAGATCATCCGGTGATCCGGGTCGCTCCGACTCCCGACTACCCTCCGTTTGAATACTGGGAGGGCGATGGTGACGGCAGGGAAAATTTCAAAGGAGTCGTCTCAAGTTACCTCGCGTACGTCGAGGATGAACTCGGTATCGAGTTCGAGATGGTTCGCACGAATATGTGGCAGGAGAACATCAGCGATCTGAAGCTGAAGAATATCGATGCCGTCTCATTACTGGTTCCGTGGGACGATCGAGACTACGCCCGCGTCAGCGAGCCATACATCGTCTATCCGGCTCTGCTGATTGTTAATGACCGCGATACCCGCGATGGACTGACTCTTGCCGATTTTACCGGCAAGCGGGTCGCAGTACCGAAAGGTTACACAGGCGAGTCATACCTTCGGCGCGAGTATCCCGAAATCAGCGTGGTTGATGTGGTGGACCCTGCGCAGGGGATTCACATGGTTTCCAAAGGCGATGTCGATGCCTTTTTCGGTGGTTACGCCGTCGTCAATTACATGGCCAAGAGGGACGGCGTTACGAACATCCGGATCGCAGGGGAAACCGAGTTCATCTACGCAAATGGATTCGGCGTGAGGGAAGACTGGGCAATCTTCGCGGGTATCTTTTCGAAAACACTCGATCGTCTTTCGCAATCACAGAGGACCCGCTTCTACGATGAGTGGGTGACCGAGGAATTATCGCGCGAAGTGATGTTCTACGATGACCGGCGATTCTGGGCCATCCTCTGTGGATTGCTCGCGGTCGGATCCACCGGTGCGTTTCTCATGCTTGCGTGGAACCGTCGTCAGGCACGATTCATCGAATTGCTTGCCGCAGAAAAGCGCCGCACGGTTCTGGCCAATAAACGGCTGGACGAAGCGAGACGTGAAGCCGAACGCGCAAACGATGCGAAGAGTTCATTCGTCGCCAATATCAGCCATGAAATCCGCACGCCCATGCACGGCGTCCTCGGCATGTGTGATTTGCTTCGTGAAACGGGGCTTACAAGAGAGCAACTGGAGTATCTTGACTATGCGGCCAACAGCGCAGGAAATCTTGTCAGCCTGATCAACGATATCCTCGACGTTTCCAAGATCGAAGCAGGTAAGCTCGATATTGAGCAACAACCGTTTTCACTGTTCCGCTTGACCGATGAAGTCATCGCGCTGATGAGTACGCAGGCGAGACCGAAAGGCGTTGACATTGAACTCGCAAGGGCGCCTGACGTCGGACGAAGCTATCTGGGCGACGAACTTCGAATCCGGCAGATTCTGTTAAACCTGCTCAGCAACGCCGTCAAGTTCACGAATGAAGGTGTTGTGCGCCTAACCGTCAGCTGCGACAAGACAGCCGGGGCCGATCAACACATTATTCGTTTCGACGTGTCGGATACAGGAATCGGAATTTCGCCGGACAAACTCGATGCTGTGTTTGAACCGTACAAACAGGAGGATGGCAGTACGTCACGTCACTTCGGTGGCACCGGCCTCGGGCTTTCTATCTGCAAGACCCTGGCCGAAATGATGGGCGGAACCGCCTTTGCCCAGTCGGAGCGCGGCAAGGGAAGCAAGTTTTCGTTTACCGTGCTCCTTCAGCCGGTAACTTCGCAGGAACCTGCTCCGCCTCAAACCGAACAGGGCGGGCGGATCGAAAGAGCTCCCCGCAAACTGCGCATTCTGCTGGCAGAAGATGCGCTCGTGAATCAGATGGTCGCCACCAACCTGCTTCGCAAGCGCGGGCACGAAGTCGATGTGGCCGGTAATGGGCGGGAAGCTCTGGAGTTGCTGGACCGGAATCGATACGATGCGGTCCTGATGGATATCGAAATGCCGGAGATGGACGGCATGACGGCGCTGCGGCGGCTGCGCGAATCGGAAACGCATGGCGAGATCCGGCACCGCGTCATTGCAATGACCGGGCACGCAATGACCGGGGATCGTGAACGGTTTCTGGCAGCAGGAATGGACGGCCATCTCGTAAAACCGTTCAAACCCGACGAGTTGTTTGCCGTCGTCGAAATCCAGTCAGCTGCAAGCGATCGAAATGAACCAGAAAGGAATCGAGAGATGGCGGGAGAACAGGAAGATTCAACTCCGGAAGCTGACAAGCCAGCAGGCAATAAAACCGGCGCTCAGGCACAGGATACTGCATCCGGAGTTCTCGATCGCGATGCAGCGCTACAGGCGACCGGCGGCGACGTTGATCTTGCAAAAGTGCTGCTTGAAACCTGCATCGACGAAGTTCCACAGATTCTCGAAAGGGCCAGAGACGCCGTCGCTCGAGCCGATTTCGTGACCGCCAGACGTAACGGTCATTCGCTCAAATCCAGTTTCGGATCCGTCGGAGCGCTCGATGCATCAGAAAAATCCAAGGCACTTGAATTCTGTGAAAGTGAAAGTGCGGATGAGTTCAATGATGCGATCGGTGGAATTGAACAGGCCTTTCACCAGATGGTCTTCGCGGCTGAAAATTTCTATCCGGGATAATTCGACGGTCGAAGGTTAACGAAAAAAGCCTCTCCACTTTCATGGAGAGGCCGCGAGTTTGCCGGACGGCGACGAAGAGTATCGCGGTGCTTGCCCGGCAGTCCTGAACTCGCCCCCGAAGAACGAGGAAGTGGTTGTCTTGTTATTTGATCAGCCTTTTCGCTGAAAGCGCGGTGGCGGTACCGGCAGCGAACAAGGGTATCCAGTATCCCAGCAGTGTTGCGTCTACATCGACGTTGGATACAAAAAGTGAGTCGAGGCCGCCGACATCCGGGAATCCTGCGATAAACAGGAACATCATCAGGACAAGGGTACTTGCGGCCGTTCCGATCTGAGCGAGTGGAATCCAGCCCGCGCGGACTTTGGCAACGGTTGACCAGATCAGAATTCCGATTCCGGCGACAGCACACAACCACATCAGTTTGCCTGCAAAGGTGGAAGCGAAGGCCGAATAGGAATTCGCGTTGAGCGTTGCTTCCATCGACCGTTCAGCGTCTGCAACCGTTTCTGAAACGGCGTGAACGCTTCCAACGCTGAAAGATGCGATGTCGAATACCAGCGTGAACAGGACGACGATGCCCAGGGCAATCAGGTATCCCAGTTGAGTCGGCTCGAGAATTTTGATTTTGTCGATAGCGTCTTGCGCCAGAACTTTTGCTTGATCCACCGCTTCGGTGGCAGCTTGCTTCGCAGCATCAATTTCTTCATTCCGGTCGATCGCTGGTGTGTTTTCGTTGTTCATCTTCAGGCTCGCTTTTTTCAGGACGTTCAGGACTCGAATTGTCTTCTGAAGAGTGAATAGGAACTTCTGTCACTGACGGCCACAAAAAGCAAAAAGTTTTTGAGGGACCATTCAACGTAAATCCACGTGCTATTTCACTGATCCTGCCCTTTGGCAAATCACCCGCGCATGCTCGACCGGGGTTAAGATGTACGCCTGCCCTGCCCCGAATTCAGGTGTATTTGATGATTCAGGTTTCCTTCAAAACCCGTTTGCCGATTCTTTTCGCCATGATGGCGACCCTTCTCGTCCTTCCCGAGCGATGTTCCAGCAGCCAGATCGTTGACGAAATCCGCTCAACCGGCTTTGAGTCCGCTCGAGCGGGGCAGTTCGAATCGGTCAGCACAAGTGTCGGTACATGGAACGTCAAGTCAGGCGACACGAGGATCGACGACGCTCATGCAAGAACGGGCGATCAGTGCCTGCAGATTGCCGGCGGTGTCGTGGAACTTGAAGTTGCGGATGGCGTGCTGACAGACGGGCAGTTGACGTTTCATGCAGAGCGCTGGACCCGCCGCGATCCATTTACCTTTCGTATCGAAAAGAAGTCAGGAAACGTCTGGTCGGAGATTTTCAACGGGGACGAAACGATCCTTGTCGGTCGTGGATTCCTTTCCCGTGTCGATGTGCCTCTGGCAGACGACAACATCTCTGCTCTTCGGTTTTCATGTGAGTGTCCTCCGGAAACCGGGATTCTCATCGATGACTTGAAGATAGGTCCGGCCAGTCCGCAACAGATTACCTCTGTCGAGGTGGTGCCGCTGACTCTTCCCGCGCTTGTCGGAAATTCTGACTGCGCTTTATTGAAGCTAAAGGTCCGGACCGAGGGTTCGCTCAACCCTGTTCGATTCCGGGCGCTGCACGCGACCATGGAGGGAACATGCGCAGCTGATGAAATCGAATCGTTTCAGCTTGTCTACTCAGGTAGCAATGACCAGTTCAACGAAGGGTTTGTAGCTCTAAAGTCGATCCGGCCTCAAAGAAACCTGGTTCTTTCCAGCGAGCAGCAACTGGTCGAAGGGGACAACTATTTCTGGATAACGTGCACGCTGAAAGAAGACGTAGATATCGACAAAGAGGTTGGCGTCAAACTCAGCAATGTCGGATTTGACGATGCGACGGTTGTTGCGATTGACCAACCGGCTTCCATTCAAAAAATCGGAGTCGCCGTCAGGCGCGCAGGTGACGATGGTGCTCACACCTACCGGATCCCGGGCTTGGTTACTACCAACGAAGGAACTCTGATTGCCGTTTACGACGTGCGCTACGACAACTCGACGGACTTGCCGGGCAACATCGATGTCGGAATGTCCAGATCTGCAGACGGTGGCCGGACATGGGAACCAATGAAGATCATTATGGATATGGGGGGCGACCCCGAATGGAGCTTTGATGGAATCGGAGACCCTGCAGTTCTGGTTGATCGGATGACCGGCACAATCGTCGTCGCTGCAACGTGGTCGCACGGCAACCGTTCGTGGCGCGGCAGCGGCCCGGGACTGTCTCCCGTGGAAACCGGGCAGTTCATGCTGACGCGTAGCGACGATGACGGCATAACCTGGTCGCCGCCAGTCAATATCACTGCACAAGTGAAGGATCCGGACTGGTCGTTTCTGCTGCAAGGGCCGGGAAAAGGCATCTCGATGTCTGATGGAACGATTGTCTTTCCGGCTCAATACCAGGACCCGCCGCACGCGGACGACCGATACGCAAACCGACTGCCCCATCCTTGCTTTATTTTCAGTCGCGATCACGGGGACTCCTGGGAAATCACCTCCAGCGCGTGGAGCAACGCAACGGAGTCACAGGTGATCGAACTGCGCGATGGTGAGTTGATGATCAACGCACGTACAAATGAGTCGAACAACCGCGCCGTACTTACCACGACCGACATGGGTGAGACCTGGCAACAACACGCAACCCATCTTGAAGTTCTGAATGAGCCTCGAGCATGTATGGCCAGCTTGATCAACGTCGGGAGGGAACTCGGCTGGAGGGGCATTGAGCCGGCAGACGACGCCTTCCTGCTTTTTTCAAATCCGGATTCGTTGAGCGGGCGGAACCATATGACGATCAAGGCATCGCTCGACAGCGGACGATCGTGGCGGCCGGAGCACAAACTGTTGCTCGACGAACAAAACGGGTTCGGCTACTCATGTATGTCAATGATCGATGCTGAAACGGTCGGAATCATCTATGAAGGCTCGCAGGCCCATATGACTTTTCAGCGAGTCAAGCTGGCCGATATTCCGGGAATTGCCAGCGATGCGTCGGGCGATTTGCGAGCTGAAGATCAGGGCCGGTCTCTTTCAGTCTCACGCGTTTTCGGAAGCCATATGGTTCTTCAGGCCGGCAAGCCTATCCGTGTATCCGGTCGAGCGCCTTCGGGTTCGCTAGTGACTGTCACATTCGGACAACAATCAAGTAACGCCAGAGTTAATGACAACGGCGGTTGGATTGCGGAACTTGCTCCTGAGCAATCCAGTCAATCACCTCGATCATTGTCGGTCCACTGCGGCGGTGAAACCGTCCTGTTTGAAGATGTGCTGGTCGGTGAGGTCTGGTTCTGTGCCGGCCAGTCAAACATGCAGTGGCCGCTTTCGAGAACGATGTCAGCTTCGGAAATCGAGCGGGTGTCCGGCGACGAGCAGCTAAGGTTGTTCAACTACAAAGGTGGAGTCACCGGTGGCGGGAACGTGTACAGCGAGGAGCAGTTGAAGTTTCTGCAGCCGCAGGCATTTGCAAAAGGTGAATGGATGTTGGACGGTGTTGACTCAGCCGCCGATTTTTCAGCCGTCGGATATCAATTTGCTCTTTCACTGAGAGAGGAACTTGACCGTCCGGTTGGAATCATAAACGTCTCAGCAGGCGGTACCCCGATTGAATCATGGTTGGGATACCAGACGATGGCGGACAATCCCGGCCTTGAGGTCCTGCTTAACGGGAGCTGGCTGGAGAATCCCGCCCTCGACGGCTGGTGTAAACAACGAGCACTTTTGAACCTCAGAGATGCAATGTCAGGCTCACTGGAAATCCCGTCAGATGTTTTCGGACCCGGCCATCCGTTTAAACCGGGATTTATGTACAGCGCTGCGGTCGAGCCTTTTCAGTCATTGTCTCTGGCTGGAGTGCTCTGGTATCAGGGCGAGTCGAACGCTGATAGCCGGGAAAGAATCAGACAGTATCAAATAGCATTTCCAGAACTGGTGGATTCGTGGAGAAGACTGTTCATGGACCCGGGGTTGCCGTTCGGGTTCGTTCAACTGCCGTCGATGAATCGCGAACATTGGCCTCTCTTTCGTGAGCAACAACGCCGAAGTCTCAGTAAACTCGAGAACGTCGGAATGGCTGTGACTATCGATGTCGGCGAACGGAACGATGTGCACCCGCGCAGAAAAGCTCCCGTTGCGAACCGACTGGCAATATGGGCGCTGGCTGACGTCTACGGCAGGACTGAAAAACCAGCTTCTGCCCCGCTGATTCGTGAGTGGAACAGAGACGGCAGCGCGATGGTCCTGAAGTTTGACCATTGCCCCGTAGGTCTAACTACAACCGGTGGCGAGCCGGAACATTTTGAAGTTGCTGGAGCCGATGGCGTATTTCATGCAGCCAACGCTTCGATTACCGGTCGCGACTCCATAAGCGTTGAATCTCCGATGGTGAGTCGACCTGTACATGTTCGTTACGCATGGAGTCCGTTTCCAGAACCGCCGGTAAACCTGTTCAACTCTTTTGACGTTCCAGCAGCTCCGTTCTCGACCGATCCTGATTGCCTCGCAGATGTTGACCAGAAGATGGTCGTCAAACGGATATGGGATCAATCGCCACACAATGCTTTTACCGATCTGGTCCTCTGGAAGGGAAAGCTCTATTGCACTTTCCGGACAGGAACAGGTCATGTGCCCGGTGAAAACGGCGAGGACGGCCGGATTCAATTGATCGTTTCGGATGACGGTGAGTTGTGGGAGTCCGTTGCCCACGTTGAAGAAGAGGGTATCGATCTTCGCGACCCGAAGTTATCTATCTCGCCCGATGGGCGCCTGATGCTGCTGATAGGAGGCTCCAACTACGACGGAAGCCGCCTGGTTGATCGCGGTTCGCGGGTCACATTTTTGAGCGAAGAGGATGAAGCTCTTCCGCCGCTGGCTCCGGTCCGGCTTCCTCCCGAAATAACGACAGGGGACGACTGGTTGTGGAGAGTGACGTGGCTGGATGGTGTCGGTTACGGAGTTGTATATCAGGCTAACGAGTCACCGTGGGGTCTGCACCTGGTTAAGACCTGCGATGGCATTTCGTACGAACTCGTAGAATCTCTCGGTCTTCAAGGCAGCCCCAACGAGTCCACCATTCGTTTCGATGATGACGGCGAGATGCAAATAGTTGTACGCAATGAACAGGGCAACATTGGACACTATGGAGTGGCTGCAGCTCCGTACACCGGGATCCAATGGAAAGAGATTCCAGTTCGACTGGGTGGGCCGGATTTGTTGAAACTTGGCGAAGATCGCTGGTTGCTTGCCACGAGAAAATATGGTGATCCTTCGCAGACGATGGTGGGGTTCATTGACGACGACGGACAGTTCGAAGAGCTGGTCGTGCTGCCGTCAGCCGGCGATACCAGCTACCCGCGCATGTTGGTTCACGGAGATGAATTGTTAGTGTCCTATTACTCCGGCCATGAAGAACGGACTTCGATCTACCTGGCAAGAATCCCGTTGGCTGATCTGCATCGGAATTCGGGCCAAGACAATTGAACAAGCAACTGGCCGATGGCTGAGGAAGTCGATGCAGAGTCAGAGTAGCAGGCAGGAATGAAAGGTAGGAGTCGATGAGTGAACAGGAATTTCTGTCAGGACCCTTTGCAGCAATCTTCACACCGTTCAACAGCCGCGGCGAATTGAATGTCGAAATGCTCAGCCGAATTGCGGACTATCAGATCGACAACGGAATTCGTGGTTTCTTCGCCTGCGGCTCGACCGGCGAAGGCCTGTTGATGACGACCGATGAACGGATCGAGGTTGTGAAGCATCTTGTCCAGCATGTCTCAGGCCGCGCAAAAGTCATCGCGCATGTCGGACACCCGTCCACAGATGTGTCGGTGAAACTGGCGCAAGCCGCGGCCCGGGACGGTGCGGACTGGGTCTCATCAGTTACACCGATTTACTACGGCACAACATTCGAGGGGACGCTGAGACATTATTCGGCCATCGCTTCGGCCAGTGAACTCCCGTTTATGATCTATTCTCTTGGCGGCGTAATTGATCCTGAGAGAGATGCCGCCTTCTTCGACATCCCGAACGTTGCGGGTCTCAAATACACGGGTGCGAACTTCTTTTCGGTTCAGCAGCTCACCGCGAAACTGGAGCGGCCGGTTTCATTGATGAGCGGGTTCGATGAGCAGTTCGTCGCCGGTCAGTCATTCGGTTTTCATGGCGGCATCGGATCCACCTACAACTTTGCGCCGCGATTCTATGCGGAGATATTCCGGCTCTATCATGAAAACGACGTCGCTGGCGCTGCGGCTTTGCAGGCCGAGATCAACAAAGTAACCAGTCTGATGGTGCAGTACGAGAACTGGAGTTACCGCAAGGCGATCATGCGATATATCGGTCTGGACTGCGGCTGGTGTCGTGCGCCATATGCTCCGTTAAGCGAATTTGAATACGAAGATTTCGCGAACCAACTGGATCAACTGGCTGTGCTAACGCGCGATGACGCAGTGTGATTTGATCGTGCGACAGACGTCAACGGCGATCGGATCTCTCTTCACGCTCGTTGCTTTCTCTTTCTTCTCGATCACGTTCCCCGCGTTGTGAATCACGATCGCCCGATCTCCAACTGAAGTTGTCGCCGAAGATTTCATCAAACTTTGCACGTTGATCCGGTTCGAGTTGATCGATGAGTTCCTGGCGGGCTTCTTCTCTGAGGCGGGCGATGTCGTCAGAGAGTCTCCTCTGAATTATCTGCCATTGTTCAGAAAGCTCTTCTTTCTGGGCGTCGTCAATGCCCAGTTGCTCAGCCAGGGCATCGGAGCCGAGCAGGTCTGCCGGTGACTCACGGCTGAGTCGGGTTCGCATGAGGACCTGCCGTAGCCGGTCCTGCTGGTGCGGCAACAGCGTGTCGTCCATCTCCTGTTCGGACCGGCGGCGTATCGCATTGACTTGCTCAAGAAACTGTTCAGCGTTGACTGCGCCGGAGGTATGTTGTCGAAGGGCGTCACGAATCTGAGACTCCATTCGACGTTGAATGTCACGACCGGCGTTCTGCAGATCCTCGTACTGATAATCGAGCATATCGATTTCGTTACGGACGACTTCGTGTTCGAGCATGCGCGTCATCCACGCTCTTTCGCCCCGGAACGGAGTGCCGTACGACTCGTCTTTGAGCCCGTGGCTGGCCATGATGACGTCGTTGAGAACCGGGATCAGCTCTTTCAGCTCCGGGTTGTCAATTTCCCGCAACTCACCCATGAACTCAAAATACTGCTCACGGCTTTCGAAAATACCCTCGCGCTCTTCTCTTTCCTGGCCGGAAGCGGAAGTTGCCGGAAGGCAGACAAACACCAAAGTGCAAAAGATGATGCCGGATGAAAGTGGGGTCCGGAAAACACTCATTTCAAACTCCGTTGGAAGCGGGTCGGAGGCAGCCTGAATTATAGCTGTAATCGACTAAGATAGTGGCCATGAACAAAAACACATTTACAGCGACTGTCGCCGGATGCATTGCGGTCTGTTTCAGCTTTCTTGCTGCTGCAAAGGCTGATGAAACGAACCCACCCAACATCGTTTTCATTCTCGCGGATGATCTCGGTTATGGTGAAGCGGGATGCTACGGTCAGGAAAAGATTCTGACTCCGCACATCGATTCGCTTGCACGCGATGGAATGAAATTTTTGCAGCACTACACCGGAGCGCCCGTCTGTGCACCGGCAAGGTGTACTTTGCTGACCGGCCAACATCTGGGCCATGCAGAAATCCGGGGAAATTGCGATTCGGGGAACGGACGGATTTTTCCCGGGCAATGGCCGATTACCGATGAGATCGTGACGATTGCCGAAGTCCTCAAAGATGCCGGCTATGTAAACGGTGCCTTTGGCAAATGGGGGCTCGGACCATCAAACACAACCGGCTCACCGATGAAGCAGGGTTTTGACAGGTATTACGGATACAACTGTCAACGAAACGCACATAGCTACTATCCTCCGTTCCTGGATAGTGATGAACGGGAAGTGCGAGTCAACTCGTTTCCTGTGCCCGGTCACTTCAGGCAGCCCGAAGGCGACGTTTCCGCTGACGATTATCGCGCAGAGAACTACGCTCCCGATTTGATTCTGGATGAAGCAATCAAGTTTCTGGATGAGAACAAGGACAAACCCTTCTTTCTCTATCTCCCGTTTGTGGAACCTCACGTTGCCATGCAACCTCCACAGGAATGGATCGAAAGGTACCCCGAGGAATGGGATGCTGAGAACGGAGTCTACCGGGGTGACAACGGCTATCTGCCGCATCCGCGTCCGCGAGCAGGATATGCGGCGATGATCTCGGATCTGGATGAACACGTCGGAACTATCCTTGAGCGGCTCGAACATCACGGGCTAGCTGACAATACGATCGTCATTTTCACATCAGATAACGGTCCGACTCATGGCAGCCGTAATCCTGCACACAGCGTCGGTGGCGCGGCGTGCGAATTCTTCAACTCAACAGGCGGATTGCGTGGCAACAAAGGCAGCTGTTACGAGGGCGGGCTGCGTGTTCCGTGTGTCGTGAGGTGGCCCGGCAAAGTTGAAGCCGGTTCTGAAACGGAATTCGCTTCCTACTTTCCCGACTGGTTTCCGACTCTTGCTGACATTGGAAATGGAGCCCTGCCGCAGGAACAAATCCTGGACGGGGTGAATCTGACGGAACTGATTCAGGGCGGTTCTATGCCGGAACGGGCAACGCCATTGATCTGGAATTTCCGCGGCTACGGAGGAATCATCGCCGTTCGGGACGGGGACTGGAAGGCGGTTCGCAGAGAAACGAACAAAAGGAATGCGGAGGAGGTAAGTAAATGGGAGCTCTACAACATTGCCGTGGATCCGCAGGAATCGAATGATCTTGCCGAAGAGCACCCCGAAATTGTGGAACGTCTCGAAGCTGCATTTATCAACAATCGCACCATTGAAGAGGATTTTCCAACGCCACTTTATGATGAATAGTCCGAATCAGGACTAATATCGAACAGTTCGAAGTTTTTACTGTACGTATGTTCGATTTCGTGCGTCATGCAGCTGATAAAAGCACATTACTTCTGTTGAATCGACGGAGACTGAGTTGTTACTAGCACCGGTTATCGAAACTGAAAAAGAACGACTGCAGGAGCTGCGTTCACTCAACCTACTGGACACTCCGCCGGAAGAGCGGTTCGATCGTCTTGTTCGCCTGGCCAGAAGCATATTCAAGGTTCCCGTCGCCTACATCGCATTGGTCGATTCCGAACGGCAATGGTTCAAAGCGAAATGCGGGATTGCCGCCAGCGAAACAGGTCGTGACGTTTCGTTCTGCAGTCACACCGTTGCCCGGAACAAACCGCTCATCATCGATGATGCTCTCGAAGACAAACGGTTTGTTGACAACCCGCTGGTAACAGGAGAGCCGTTTGTGAGGTTCTATGCCGGCTATCCGTTGAAAGGTCCTGACGGAAACAATATCGGGACGCTGTGCCTGGTCGATAGCAAGCCTCGCAAGATGTCGGAGCATGAACTCAGCATTTTTCGTGACCTTGCCGTTGCCGTCGAACATGAACTGCAGATGGTTGACGTGATCGAAACACAACGGGAGCTGCTCGTTGCGCGTCAGGAGCTTGATCGTGCTCAGGAACAGATTGAAGGTGAGCTGCTCAAGGCGGCGCGCTATGTTCATGAACAGATTCCGGAAAAACTGAAGACTGACCACTTCGATGTCGATTGGGCGTTTCAAGCATCAAATATGCTGGGCGGAGATCTGTTCGGCTATTTCCCGCTTTCAGAAGACGAGTGGGCGTTCTACCTGCTGGATGTTGCCGGACACGGTGTCGGGTCTTCGCTGCTGGCTGTGACCGTGCATCACGAGCTGCAGAACCGTACGCTCAAGGATACGGACTATTCGAATCCGGCTGATGTGCTGATGTCGCTCAACCGTGCATTTCCGATGGAACAGCACCAGAACAAGTTCTTTACGATCTGGTATGGAATCTACAACACGAAGAGCCGTGAGTTGACCTATTCTTCAGGTGGTCATCATCCCTCGATCCTGACCGCATGTGGTTCGGGAGAAAGCCACTCGCTTGGAGAGCCAGGATTTGTCATCGGAATGAGCGAGGTTGCAGAGTACTCAAACAGTTCCGTCCAGGTTCCTCCGGACAGCCGCCTCTATGTATTCAGTGACGGCGTTTACGAAGTCCATTCCAAGCAGGACGAATTTCTTGGATATGAGGGGCTGCAGAAAAACCTGTTACAGGCATGTCCGATTACCGCAGACCGGGTAAATCTGGTACTTGATTACGTTACCGACTGGGCGGGTGAACCGTCGTTGGATGATGACTTTTCGCTGCTGGAAGTCAGCTTTAAGTAGTCACCAGAATTGACCCGTGCTGTGTTTGCGCTGCAAAGCATACAAACAACGCTGCGCCCTTAACGGTTGGAAGTGTTCGAACCCGGCCCCCAGTACGGAACAGGCACCAGTTCTGATTCCCATTCGTCCAGCCGATCGATCAGGTTTCCAAGTACCTCCGGATGTTCATCGCTGAGATCATTCTCCTCGGCGATATCGGTGGATAGATTGAACAGCATCGGCACTGGCTCACCGTCCCTGCCGTCTCGATTGTCGACGATTTTCCATTCCCCCATTCTCATCGCACGCCTGCCGTGAGTTCCGCCGGCACGCCAGAACAGCGGACGCTGCGGAAGCGAGTCTGTTTCTCCCGACAGTCGAGGATACAGGCTGATCCCGTCCAGTTCCCATTCCGCTTGAATTTCATGACCGGAAAGTTCGACGATAGTCGGAAGGATGTCCAGCGCGATAACCGGGTCGTCAATGACGCTCCCCGCTTCGATCGTACCGGGCAACCGCATTGCCCATGGAACACGTATTCCGCCTTCCCATATCTGCCCTTTGGAGCCTTGAAGCGGCGTGTTCATCGCACCGGTTTTTGTTTGTCCGCCATTGTCGTTGGTGAAAATCACCAGAGTATTCTCTTCCAGTCCGTATTCGTCCAGGCAGGAGAGTATCCGACCGACGTTATCGTCAAGCGATACAATCAGTCCTGCGTACTTAGAACGTTTTGTCGCTTCAATGTGGGCCGTTCTTTCAGCGTCCGATTCTTTGGGTTGAAGTGGCCCGTGAGGCGTGGTGAACGAAACGAACAGGAAGAATGGCTCGTCTTTGTGCTCTGTGATAAAGCGACACGCGGCTTCTCCGAACCTGTCAGTGACGTAGCTCGTTTCGGCAGTAGGCTCCCGGTTTTCCAGAATGACGCGATGAGGTGACGGTTGTTCGATGGGGAAATAGGATCTTGATCCCTGCAGGCATCCGTAGAACCAGTCAAACCCGCGCTCATTCGGATGATATTGGTCGGGATAACCAAGGTGCCATTTTCCAATCAAACCGGTCGAGTATCCCAGTTCGCGCAGGCGCGTCGACATAAAGGTCTCGCTCAGGTCGAGCCCGCTTTCGAATCCGGGTGGCAGATTGTTGTCGTATCCGAATCGCTGTTGATACCGCCCTGTCATCAATCCAGCACGGGAAGGAGAGCAGACCGGCCCGGACATATAGGCGTTCGAGAAGCGAGCACCGTCAGCCGCTATCGAATCGATATACGGAGTCAGCTGCTTCATGTCCTCGGAACAATCAGGTTGAAATCCGAAATCTGCATAGCCGGCATCGTCAGAGAAAAGGACTACCACATTCGGCATCTTCGTCTGGATCGACTGAGCTTCAACGGGTTGAAAAACAGTCGAAAGAACTAGAAGTGCGATAAGAACAATGGGGCTTTTGAGTCGGATCATGTTGTTCCACAAAGCTTGTTACAACTGACAGTTTGTAAGTCTAACAGGCGCGGTATACCTGGCTGTTTTCGTTTTGCGTTAGCATACACAGGCAAACCATGGTTTGCGAAACCCGCATACCAGGGTTCGTGGCGAACTCTGGATAGTCTGATTTTGCCCGTCCAGCGTGTGCGGGCTCATCTGCGCGATTAACACTTCAGTTACGATACACAGAACAATCAACATAGAATCAGCTTGCCTCGCATGATGACGGGTTTTTTGCAGCGGCTGATTCACTGCCCCTCACGACTCTGAAGATGATGCTTCGATATTTTGTCACCGCAGCAATCGGGTTTATTCTCGCGCTGGGCCCGCTGGTGCACGCGGATGAGCCGCGCCTGAGCTTCGACGCGCTGCCTGATCTGCCAGACGAAATCGGTTTGGCTGGACCGTTGGTCGGTTGCCATGACGTCAGTCCGGGCAACGACGTAGGGGATTTCATTATTGTTGCAGGCGGCGCAAACTTCGCGTCAGCTGACGATCCTGATCTCTGGATTCTGCCCAAGCAGTATCATGACTGCGCCTATGTCCTCCAACGTACTGGTGGCGACTACGAATGGCGTGATGATATCGGGGCTGACTTCAGGCTGTCACAGCCGGTTGCATACAGTTCCGTTGTAAACACGAAATGGGGTGTGCTGGTCGTCGGGGGCCACAATGATGAAGCCGTTTCCGATCGCGCTTTTCTGTTGAGTCTTGAGAAGAGTGAAGGCAGCTGGACCCTGGTTGAGAAAGACGAAGTAGTCCCCGATCTTCCTCGAGCCGCCACCGAAGGCGGAGCGGCGATCGTGGGAGACTACGTGTATGTTGTCGGCGGAGCGGTTGACAATGGCCACGAAAAAATTGCCAGCCGCTATGTCTGGCGATTGAGTTTAAGTGCAATTGATCCATCCAACCCTGATCCAAACGCGCGCTGGGAACCTGTAGTCAGCTGGCCGGACGAAGGGCCCGCCAGGATGTATCCTCTGGTTACCGCTCAACACGACGGGTTCAAGAACCGGCTGTACGTTTTCGGAGGACGGCATTTTCCCGACGGCGCAGACAAATCCGATCTCTACCAGCTCAAGTTCGGTTCGGATTGCTGGTCATTCGATCCGGATTTGTTTGAGCCGAACCTACTGCACGAGAAGTCAGGAAGCTATCGAGGCACAAGCCCGTGGAAACGCCTGGAGGATTCGCCGGTTCCGATTGCCGCAGGAACCGCTGTTCCACTTGGGCCGGCTCATATCATCGTGCCGGCCTATGCGACCGGTGAGGCGCTGGTGGACTGGCTCGATTCAGGAATCGCCCAATCCGATTACGAGCATCCCGGTTTTCCACGAACCGCGCTGGCCTATCACACAATCACCGATACGTGGACGGAATTCGGAGCAACACCAGCAGCTCAAGTGACATCACCTGCGATCCGGTTCGGCGAAGACATTCTTTTGATCAGCGGGGAAACGAGCCCGCGAATCCGTTCGGCCGGATGCTGGCGGATCAGTGTTCACCAGCGCGCATCGGATTTCGGCACCGTCAACATGGTGGTGGTCGTGGCCTACCTGCTGGGAGTTCTTGGACTTGGCGTTTGGTTTACGCTGCGAAACAAGACGACCGATGACTACTTCAGAGGCGGAAAGAACATCCCCTGGTGGGCAGCGGGTTGCTCCATCTTTGCGACTGGACTCAGCTCGATTACCTATATGGCAATTCCAGCGAAGGCGTTTGCTCAGGACTGGGTCTATGCTATGGGCAACGTCATGATTCTGTGTGTGGCGCCGATCGCGGTCTACATTGCCCTTCCCTTCTTTCACCGGCTGGATATCACGAGTGCGTACGAGTATCTGGAACACCGGTTCAACCGTGGCGTCCGGATGATCGGCTCGGGAAGTTTCAGCCTGTTCCATGTGTTCAGAATGGGAGTTGTTCTGGCGCTGGCAGCCCTCGCGCTGGCGAGCATTACACCGCTGACTCCCGCGCAGTGCGTGCTGGTAATGGGTGTTCTGTCGATCATCTACTGCACCCTTGGCGGGATCGAAGCCGTTATCTGGACCGATACCGCGCAGACTTTTATCCTCGGAGGCGGGGCAATTCTTTGTCTGTATTTTGCCATCAGCGGGTCACAACCCGGCAGCTTCGACGCAGCCTTTGCCGAACAGAAGTTTCACATGGCCAACGTCGATTTCGGCTCGATGTCGTTCACAACGATGGCCATCTGGGTAGTCATACTTGGTGGACTGGGACAGAACGTAGCGATCTACACAGCCGACCAGACGGTCATCCAACGCTATATGACAACGACGGATCAGAATCAGGCATCGCGTTCGATATGGCTGAACGGAATGCTGGCAATACCGTCGGCAATCGTGTTCTTTGGACTCGGAACTGCGCTGTGGATGTTCTATCGTTCGCATCCTGAAAAGCTTGATCCGTCAATCGCGTCAGACCGGATACTTCCCTTGTTTGTCAGCATGGAGTTGCCGGTCGGGCTTGCCGGCCTCGTTGTCGCCGGGATTTTCGCCGCTGCCCAGTCCACGGTTTCGACGAGTATGAACTCCGGCGCGACGACAATTGTGACCGACTTTCTTCGTCCTCTTAAGGTCTGCAAATCGGACAAGAGCTATCTGCGCGCCGCTCGGGTGATCACCGTATTGATGGGCATCGCAGGCACGGCCGCCGGATTGTTGTTTGTTGATCCGGATATCAAAAGCCTGTTCGACGAATTCATCAGCATCCTGGGCATGTTCCTGGGCGTACTCGCCGGTCTGTTTGCATTAGGGGCGACAACCCGCCGGGCAAGCGGCGCCGGTTCTCTGGTCGGCGCAGCAGTTTCGATTATCACGATGATGTCGATTGGCTTTGCCGCCAGAGGCAAAGTCATCGCAGGAATAGATTTCCGGGCAACACTCGAAGAAGCGGTTCCGGGGATCAGCCAGATGCAAGGCTACTTGTACGCGGTCGTCGGCATCGTGATCTGCTACGTGGTCGGATACACGATGAGCTTCATTCTGCCACGCAAGCAGAAAGACATCACAGGGTTGACGTTGCGAGATTTGATCTAGCCGCCATTGTTGTCGATTTCGATTTGAATCGGAGCGTTAGGGAACGGGACAGCAGGAGCCATCATCGGGGCTCCCATCCACAAATTACCACCATTGGTCAGTTCCAGTTCGAACTGCTGCATCCAGATTGCCGACTGATCTTCGTTGAGAATAGACTCGACAGTTTCAACGAAAGCCTCATCAACTTGCTCGACATCATTGTTGAATTGCATGAAGTTCACGTTGATCATGTTCATGTTCATCGGGTTGTTCATTTCCATTTGCGAGCGTAGCTGGTCGCCATAGTGTTCAAGCACTACGCCTGAGAGCTGCTCGCGCTGTTCCGTCGACAACATCAATTTCGCATCAACGCGATACATAAACTGAGCGACGGCTGCTTCGCGTTGGAACTGCGTCCGCTGGTCGAGGTGATTCTGATAAGCGGTTTTCTGTTCTTCGGTCAGCGTTCTGTCGAGTGCGTTGGTCCAGATCTCCTGATGCTCTGGCCGGACGCCGGAAATCAGTTCGTTACCGAATCCGAAAACTGGAGCAAAGTTCTCAACGAATGCCCCGGCAATTCCGTTTTCCACCAATTCCAACTCAACCTGGCCTTCTTCAATTCCAAGCTCATCCGCGCCATCAGCGGCTTCGTCATCCTCTGCAACTTCAAATTCACCTTCTTCAAGAACAGGAATGTCTTCTTCAATGACAAATCCATTGCCGTTGACCACAATTGCAGCCCCGTTTGCCGGAGCGGCCCACTGGATATTAATGCCACCCATTTGAGCCTGCATCTGCTCGCGCTGTTCCTGTTCAATCTCCAGAGCTTTAACGATGGCGCCTTTGCCGGCGACTTCCAGCTTCTTCAACTGTTCTTCTGAAAGATCGCATGCTCGATTTATGTCGGCGATGTTGATATTGATTGAACGCTGAAGAGACTCACGGACGAACTCCAGCCCATCGCTGTCGTCCGGCGCAACCGGACTGCCGGCGGCACCGAATACCTGAATGCGTCCCTGTGCGAAGATATCAGGGGTGAGGGCTATCGAGCAAAGAACAATAACAACGCTGAAAATACTTCGCTTCATAGCGATCTCCCTGCAGTAATCTGTTTTGCGGCCGGGGCA
This sequence comes from Planctomycetota bacterium, assembly GCA_039029995.1. Classification (GTDB taxonomy): domain Bacteria; phylum Planctomycetota; class Planctomycetia; order Pirellulales; family Pirellulaceae; genus Mariniblastus. The sequence goes on along the minus strand of JBCCFB010000040.1, from coordinate 11,628 downwards.
ATGACTCAATGCTGCCCCACTTGATCGACGACCGTTACGACGCCCGTGACGATCTGGTTCGAGTCAAAAATAAGCACAACCGGATGGTCGCCGGCAACGGCATCATTCCCGGTTATTAGTGTGACAATCTGCTTGCCTTCCGGGAAACTGTGCTCTGACTCACCAAATATCGACCAGCCTTCCGGAATCGCACTGTTTGCGGAAAGTCTGGCCTCGGAATCCAGCTGAACTTCGAACTGGACCGGATCGCCCGGAGCAATCATGGGGTTCAAGACAAAGCCATCTTCACCGGCAGCGCGTGTTGTCTGCTTTGCATTCGGACAATCCTCTTTGATGATCAGGTCCAACATGGTGGCAGCGTCGATCTGATCAGGATCGTAGAAAACATTAACCCATTCACCGAATGGTTCCTGCCGGACCATTCGAGTCGTATCGACGACTCCGTCTCTGCCGCGAACCGCGGCGGCGCCCAGGTCGTATCACCACATTTCAAACGTAATACTGCGATGTGTAGCAGGGTCGATTTCGACTCCGGAAGCCGACGTCGGTTCCGTTGTTACAAAAAGAGATACATCCGTTTGTGAAGAACCTGATTCCTGTTCTTCGAGTTCCTGGTGGACCCGTTCAGCTGCAGCTTCCAGTTCTGCCGTATGCGACAGGTTTCGGTAAAAAAGAAAACCGACTGCAGCCGTTGCAATGATGATGACGACAAGAAGCAGCTCTCGCATGGTTCAACCTCGATTGGAAGTGTTGTTCGCCCTATTGTATCTGCATCGCGAGCAGCTTGGATAGCGTTTGTACGGCGCTTCCAGGCAGGTAACACATCCGTACGTCGTGCGGCGCGCAAAGAAAGCGCAAATGCCCGGTGGCAGGGCGTTTGCGCTATTGGTGGTCGGTCCGCAACAGCAGCACCTATCTTTCGATGTAGATGTCACCGAACGCGATTACTTTTTCCTGTTCCTCTCGCCCCAGAGTGAAGTTTGCGTAGACGCGACCGATTTCGGAATCGACTCGCGTGACGGTGACCGGCTTGAAGCTTCCCCACAACGCTGCTTGAGCTGCATCGCCTTCGCCAAGCTCAGGCACGACGGGCAACGGCATAGCGTTTTCGCGGTCGTACATATTCAACTTTCCGGCAAACTCTCTCACGAGCACTTTCGATTCGCTTACGGCAAGCAGTTGCCCGTGAATCGTCGATTGTTCCGTCGTTACCGCCACCGTCGAACCGGGTTGCCACTGGTCAGTAAGCCGGACAAACGAATCAGGCTTAAGCGTGTCTTCGCGCAGCCCCGCTCCGGACGGGTTGTCCAGCGAAATGTCGAGATAACGAACGACCGGCTCGGTTTCTGTTCCGCCAACGACAATCGCCCGCTGCATGCCGGAGCCCGTTTGCCACCACGTTAGGACAACGTCACCGGTGCTCGCAGTCTGCCCTTTCGGGATCGGAATGATCATCTGATTCGGTAGCGAAAATTCACGTCCTGCAAGATTGCGCACCGTAGAACTTGTTTGTCCGTTTTCAACAAGAACCGCTGCGTAGTAGATGAATGTGGTTTGGTCGATTCCTTTGGAAACCGCAGCATCGTAGAACTGTCGCGACGGGCACAACACGTATTGCCCCGGCTCCGCAGTCAAAGTTACGTCGCCCATGTCAAACAGAACCGTCTCTGTGGAAATAGTCGTCAAATCTTGTTCAGTTTCCTGAGCCGACAGTTGCATAGAAAGCAGAAGCAGCACCAGCATTGAATTGAGCGCTTTGAATATTGAAGCAGGCATTATCTTTCTCCGTAAGTTACGTGTGTTCACGAGTGGTAATCCGGAACCCTCACTGAAATGGACAGAAAAAGATGAACTCGAATCGAATTGATCGAGCTGCCTCAACTTTCCAGCCGGATCTATACTCTTGGCTGGCCGGTAAAGATCTGCACCTTGTGCAGTCCGTGGGAAACGACTTTCGCGCTCCATTCGTAAGATCCGCCTGGATCCGCGACGGCAGCCATCTCAAGTAATTCGTCCGGCATGTAGGTACGGAATACAGAAGCCACACCATCGAATCCGACGCACAAAGGAACGACGGGAGCAAGGTAGGTGAAAAAGAGACGGCCTAAAGAAAACGGCCGGATGAAAGGAGTCAGTGCAAGTACCGCGAGCGGCGAAATAGCGAACTGAATCAGGTGCTTGAAATCGCGAAGCTGAGCTTCAAATACGGCGATCGGTGCCTTAGCAGAGACTGCGTCAGCAAGGATCTTCGTAGCGTCTTCCGGATTGAAATGGTGCAGGCTCAAAAACATGGTGCGCACGCCATGAAGATGATCCGGAACCTGACGGGCATCCACGGAGTCGCTTTCCACAGCAACAGCCTGTTGGTCGATAGCGGCTATTCGCTTGAGCGAATCGTGGTTCGGATAGTAGTCAGTCAGCGTTAGTCGTGCATTCGCAACTCTTGTTGCAAGACGTGGAAACAGCGTCCGCCATTGTCCGCCGCCACCCGAGGCAAGATCGACAACCGCTGACTGCCCGTTTGATTCCAGCAGCCCGGCAATCGTATCGACCGCCGGTCCGAACAAGTCCGTCTTCTCTTCGATGGTTCGAAGAAAATCGGTCATGTAGTTCCGAAGCAGCGGCGGAAACCAGCTCAGATCTTCAAGTTCGACGAGTTGCAGTCTTTTCACGATTCGAACCGAAGGAGAACTAGCTCAAAAAGTTGGCGGGCCACTGCCAATCATTCGTCATCTTCGCTGTTGTGTGGCGGCACCCATTCAACGTCTTCGCTGCTCAAGGTGCGAACGAGCCTGAATCCAACGCGACTGCTGTTGAACTGCGCCGCCTGCCGGTCTCTTGCCGGAACCCTGACCAGATTGAAACGATGATCGAATGATCCCCCTCTCAGGATCCGGTTCTGATCAAAACCGGCGACGAAATCATTCTGAGATATGAAGCTGTCAATGCGCGGGTCGAGTCCGACAGGCGACTTATATTTGGTATATCGGTTCAGGCACAGTTCACTGACATTGCCCAGCATATCGAACATTCCAAGCTCATTCGGCTTCTTCCATCCGACCGCTTCGGCGTGTCCTTCGGTGTTGTCGCTATGCCAGAAGTAGTCGTCCACCAGATCATCTCCGTAGCCGAAATACCTGGTCGAGATCGAACCGGCGCGACACACATACTCCCACTCGGCTTCCGTTGGCAGGCGATAGCCGGCTCGTTCAAGAATCTCTTCCGATAGCGTCACTCCCTGATCATAGCGGTCGCCATCAGTCGGGGAGAAGCTCCATTGGTCCTCGGGAATCCCCTCGCGCTCATTCAACCAGTTGCAGAATCGAGCCGCATCGAAAAACCGGACTCCGATCGCAGGGCCACCTTCGACCGTCCGGAAAGTTTTGAAAGTGCCCGGTACTTCCGGTGTCTCGCTGACAAACTCGTCGTAGAGTTCACGAGTTGTTTCATGAGTCGCGATGGCGAACCGTCTGGGGATCGTAAAGGTGCGGGGCGTTTCGTATGAGTTCCGCTCACGGTCAAGAATCGTGGAGCCAATCCAGAATTCATCAACCGGCTCGATGATCGTCATGCTGATACCCGACGGCGTTACCATCCATGAACGGTCATGGGGAATTTCGTCACTGGCGAGATCCGCATTGGTTTGATCAATAAAATCAGTTTCACCCCACATCCTGAGCAGCCATTCCGCAGCTCCGCGACAACCCGAATCGCCGTTCTCGACGAATTCTTTTTTAGCGACTGCGATCAGCTCGTTGATTTCGTTTCCGCTCAGTTGATGTTTCATCGAACCAAGCGTCAGAAACAGGGCGCGTCGCGTTGACGGGTCGGTTTCTGAATCGAGACTGATGATCAGAACCGCGGGGTCAGCTTGCATTCGTCCCAGCCGCGATATCAGCTGGCTTCGTGCGGTCGGATCTTCAGTGAACTTCAGCATGTTAAGTGCGGGCTCGGGGCGGCCCAGCCGGTAAAGCGCCGCGGCTGCACGTGCTCTTTCGCGACCATCGGCAGCGAGTTCACTGTGCTCAATCGCCGGTCGCCGCCACATCAGGCCGAAAACCGGACCGTTGCCGGGAATGATGACAGTCCCCGCCATGGATACCAGTTCAAAGTTCTCGTGATACTTCTGCTCCAGCAGTCGCCTGCTTTCCCGCGTCGTGACATGGTGTTGTTCCCAGACGTCGATACGTTCCTCCGGCCGGTTCCGGATCACCATGTAGTAGAAGAGGAACTGGTCGTCTTCCAGCGTCCGTTTTTCCTCCAGAAAACAGAAATCCACCGGTGTTCCACCGATATCCTTGTTGTTTTGCATTGGAATGCGTTCGAACGTCTTCCATATCCATTGTGGTGGTACCGACTCCTCCTTGCGCCATAGAGTCGCTACGCGATGCTGCGCGTCCGCGTCATAGAGACTGTGAATAGCAACCAGGCAGAAACCGTCGCGGTATCTTTCCCGGGAGTATTCGGCGTGAGTCTTGTTCGTCCAGCCCGTATCAATTTCATAAATGACTTCAGGGCCGTCGTCGCTCTTTTTGAAGACAAGGTTGTAGAACAGCTCGCCGGTTTCATCGTCGCGAATCATGCTGAGGTCAACCGGCTCCATTGCGTTGGCAATCTGCTGTTCAATCTCGGCATCAAGCTGGTCTTCGGCCAGTCTCAACTGCCAGTCGAACTCAATTCCATCCCTTCGGAATACGACCAGATATTTCCAGTCCGCAGACATCCGGTACGGCTGTATCCTGTCCGGGCGATATTCGAATTCCGCCATCCCGGCGATCAATGACTCCAGTTCATCTGCGGGAACCTGATGGCAAACGGCAAGTTTGTCGAGAACGACTCCACGATATTCGTTGACTCTGGCCCGGAGGTTTTCGTCTATTTCAGGTAATCCCGTTGGCACTGGTTCCGGATGTTCGAGAATCTGCTTAACCCTTGCTTCGAGCAGTTTCTCGGCTTGCTTGCGGTTGTTATCCAGAGCGGGATAGAGAATGTTGAACTGGGCGGCTCCGACCTTCGTTACAAGATCGCAAATCAGCTCCACATCGTTTGCGGCATACCGGGTCAGCAATTCTGCTGCATGGTCCCGTTGAACCGCCGTTGTCGAATCTTCATCAAGCACCATCACGGCCAGTGGCGAAACCAGTTTGTCTCCTACCGGTTCAAAAACTTCAATCCAGTCCTGCAAAGCACTTGAGCGAACGAGTGTCAGATTTCTTGCAACTCCTTCGGCGATTCTATCCCAGTCGGGATTGTCGCGATCCATTTCCGCCAGCGCTCCGGCGGCATTGAGCGGTCGTACGCGCGCATCGCTTTGCGGCTCAATCGCCTGCTGCCAGATCGAATCAATGGAAGCGGCCTTGTCCGGGGAATGTCGGGAAATGGAATCGCGGATGACAAGCAGTTCATCCGGCGTTGAACGATAGACGTATTGAGTCAGTTCTTCGACGCGTTCCGGATTGCGCGGTGCGAGCGCAAGAAGCGCAAAAAGCTGCTCTTTCCCTTCGCGACTTGCATCACCGCTTTCCAGATCGTTGCCGAGCAGTTGGTCTGACCAGCCAGCGACATCCGACATTTCCTGGATGACCCCCGGAACTTCGCTGACTTCGGCTGCGTAGAGCTTTTCGCGGAGCGAGTTCGCCTTGAATCGCTCAAAGAGTACCTTTCCGGAAAAAATCAGCAGGCCAAGCACGGCGAAGATCAGTGCGGCGTGGATCAGATTCTGAAACGCAGCCCGGTTCATCAACTGGCGCTCGGAGTCTGACCAGTTTTTTTTATCTGTCAGGCTGCGGAATGTAAAAAACTCGACAAACCCGGGAAGTAGTTTGTTTTCGGGGCGCAGTTTCCACAAAGACGCCCGCTCGGCAAGGCGTAGTTTTGCGCGTCCGCTGACCGTTGATCGCTGGTTGCGGGTAATCCAGTTTCTCAACGAGGGAACGAGGTAGTCATGAGTCAGCTGGTAGTGAGCTTCGTTTTCGGAGGACCCGAGTTCCGGTTCGGTCGGCGTAATCAGTCGCAAACGACCATCGAGTATTCCAATCAGGTCATCAAAGTCACGCGGGCTGCCGGAAAGGCCTGATGCCTTCATGAGCTCGGAGCTGCTCCGCATGTTACCTTTGATGTCCGATCCTTTTTCGGGCAGCAATGCCTTGAGAATCTCCGTCGCTCCTCTGGAGTACGGCCGGAGTTGCGGTGATGCTTTTTCGCCGACAACCTCGTCAAGAAACGTGACGCCAACGCCTTCGGTGCCACCTACGTTTTCGAGTTCGACGGGGTTCCAGTCCCGTCCTTTGAACATCTCTGCAAACAGAGCCAGGCGGACCGAGATGACCTTTTCGTCCTGTGACAGTCCGTCAACAGCCCGCGCGATAAAGCTTTCCTGAGCCGCCGTAATCTCAGAAGATTTTTCCGGCAACGCTCCGAACGCGCGTCCGTAGGCCGTCAGCACGCGACGTGCGTGTCGTTTGTCAAACAGATCGACTGCGGCGGAATTGTGTCCCTCGACCAGAGGTACTTCCAATTCGCGCATCAATCGTGTCGCGGCCATCCAGAAGTCGTCGCGCACCATCAGCAATGCCTGAACGTTGCCGCCATCGCACTGTCGAAAAGCCTGGATCAACTCGTGTGATTCATCGTGCCGCCAGGTATTCAGCCACTGTTCGAATTGATCGATAATGATGACGGTCTTTTCATCGCTTGATCGTCTCAGGTGGGCCAGTGTTCCTGAGAGGTCCAATTGAGCCGGAAGGTGTGTCAGTCGCTTGCGGATCTGACGCACAATTCGCGATTCGGTACCTTGTGCGGTTGCTTCGACATAGATGACGTTGACGTCATCATCGATGTGCGGAATCAAACCCGCTTTGACCAGTGATGACTTTCCACAGCCACTTGGGCCGTAAAGGAGACCGACGGGAAAGGTCTCGTCCATATCGCGCTCTTGCAGGCGGTTCTTCCAGAAGCGGACGATGTCGGGAAGCCCGTGCCGGTCGCGCGGTCCGGGTACGAGTTGCAGAAAAAACTCCGCGTCGTTGCGGTCGAACGATCGCAGCCCCTTAGGGACGATTTGAATTCCTGAACGCGAGACCGAGCCGCTCTGGTGCCCCGAATCTGATTCCATTTGAACCGTCGTTTCCGAATCAGATTCCACTGCCGGCATCGTCACCGAACTCGCTACCGGAGCAGCAGCTTTTATTGTCTTCAGGTCCGAATCGTGCTCGTCTAGAAACGCATCGATCTCATCGGCCAGATCTTTTGCAGTGCTGTAGCGATCCGAAAGACGCCGCGAAAGCGCTTTGAGGCAGATTCGTTCCAGTTCGCGTGGAATCGAATCAACCGTCTGTCGCGGCGGGCGGACTTCACCGAACTTGATCTGCTCCAGTACGTCGGCAGCCTTCTCTTTTTGAAACGGCCTGCGACCGCACAGCATCTCGTACAACACAACTCCGAGGCTGTAGACATCGCTGCGACCATCGACCCGATGGCCTTCTCCGCGCGCCTGCTCAGGACTCATGTACGCCGGTGTCCCGACAAGGGCTCCCGATTCCGCAGCATCCTGTTCACGAAGCGCGAGGCCGAAATCCAGCAGGTGCGGTTCACGATGCTCGTCAAGAATCACGTTGGCCGGTTTTACATCTCTGTGGACGATTCCCGCGCGATGGGCAACATGAAGTGCGCGCGCAAGTGTCGAGGTGATTCGTCCAGCCTCGGTATGCTCAATGCCTTTGCGGATTTCCGAGCGCAGATCTTTGCCCTTGATGTATTTGGAGACAACAAAGCAATTGCCGCCGGCGGTAACACCACAGTCGTAAACCGGTACGATGTTGGAGTGATCAAGCCCTGCTACAGCGCGGGCATCGACGAGGAACTCATCCGCTCCTCCGCCCATGTCAATCCGCTTCTGCGATGGCACTTTGATCGCAACCTGCCGGTCCAGATCCGGATCCTGTGCCAGAAAGACCTCGCCGAATGCGCCTTTTCCAACCGACCGGACGACCACATAGCGGCCGATCAACGATCGCGAATCGTCGCTTTCGGAAGTCCCGGGTGATGGATCGCTTCCGCTACCTTCCTCCCGACTGCCGTCGGAGCCGTTGTCTGTGATCCGGTCAATCTCCAGTGCTTCGCAGAGTTCGCTGATTGCGGGTGGTGAAAGCGAACGATATCGATTTGCGAAATCACCTGCCGGCGGTGCAACTCCGCGTTCCTCGAGATAACCGAACTCCTCAATCAGCAGTTCGACTTTGTGAATGTCATCCATTTCCTCCAGACGTTCAATGTAGTGATCCACGGGAATCGTCTGGTTGTTCTTCCAACGCTGAAACTGATCGACGAGAACGACATCCAGTTGTTCGCGCGCGGACAGGCCGTCCTGTCCGGCCAGGAATTCAAAGACATCGGGGAGCTGTTCGCTGTCCGCACACAGCCGTGAAAAATCGTCCGCCGCTTTTGTCATCAACTACCGTCTGAAGTGACGCTATCCGGGGTGGGATGGTCCGGACATTCCGGTGCAAAGAAGAAATTTGTTCGCCACCCTATTTTGCAACGCTGCCTGTCAGGTAGCAATATTCACCTGGTGAAAAGGCGGGGAAGGATCGTTTTCCAGTCAAAGAATGTGCGGGAAACAACTTGCAATAGAGCATGTGACGATGGTTTACCTTCCGCCGATGCTTTGCAACAGCCTCTGCTCCAGATGTTCACGGAACTGCTGGATTGTTCGGCGGATCGTGCGGGGAGATCGCTGAACCTCTTCGGCAATCTGCTCGACGGTCTGATCCTGCATGGAAAGTTCAATGATCGCCCGCTGGGTGTCGTCCAGACCGGAAAGGACGTCGGTCAGCTGCTCAACCATCACAACGGCTTCGTCCGGCTTTGGTTCCTCGGAGATAACGATAGGTGAAACGCGAATCATGCTTTGATCCGCCATCATGCTTTCCTCCGCCTGAATGCCCCGCTTCTGAGCTGTATGGAATTCGACCTGGCCGCGCACTTTATTGATTGTGATTGCGGCCAGAAGCCTCCAGAGGTCGCCTGCTTTCTCAAGCGTGTAGTGATCACCAGCTCGCCGGAAAAAACTGCGATAGGCGGACTGAACGATGTCTTCGGCTTCAACGCGTCGTTTCATTCGTTCGGAAAGCCGGGTTCTTGCCAGGGCGCACAACCGGTTCACATAGCGTTCAAACATCTCGGTGGCCGCCGACTCATCACCGTCTCGCCAGCGTTGAAGGAGTTGAATAGATGTTTCACTTTCCATTGGTGATCCCGGGTGATGGTGATGCTGAGTGAACTCGCGTGCGATCCAGATCATCAGTTTTGTAGACAAAACACTGCGTTTCAACTTTTTCATGTGGTTTGAAGGCAGCAGCGCGCAGTCTTCGCTAACAGTGAATACGAATCTTTTCAGGCGGTGGACAAAAATTCAGGAATTTTTGTCCACAAACCGTGTGAATCCGGATATGCCCGGTGACAAGCGAAATTCCCTGTGGAACTCAGACAAATGAACGCTCAGGCCGTCTATCAAATGGAAACAGACCAGCAACAAGCCGGAATCAGCGGAGCGACCGGATTCGATCAGATCGCAGTTCCAGATCAAAAACCGCGACTTCCCTACGGCCTGCCCGTCTGGGCGCGCATCATGATTGCAGTCGTAACCATGGTGGTACTCGGGGGAATAGGAGCAGCAGTCATCGTCTTCGGAATGTTGATGATGGCGTTCTCGATGGACAGCGCTAACTCCAGTCAGATTCCGGACTGGTTCGAAATAGCTGTCATGCTCGGCTGGCCGATCACTGTCGGTGCGGTTGCGATCATACCTGCTGCCTTGTTTGCCGCAGGTGCAAAGGCGAGATGGCCCATCGGTTCGTTTATTCTGCTGACCGCTTTCTCTGCGATCTACATCATCGTTTGCTGGGTAGGACTGATCGCAGCAATCTCAAAGTGATCACCAGGTTATCACTGCAAATTATCAAGGTGGTCAAAAGAATCCTGTTCAGGTTCGTTTCCGCATATTGATCCTGTGATCATGTAATTTCGGCGCAAAACATGTATGCTGCGTTTGTTTCCTCCCGCAACACGTGACCAGACATGTTCTTCAAATCTTCGCCGAATCTGGCTGACAACGAAAAAGCCCGTATTGAGTTTCAACTGCAGTTGATTGCAGATCATATTGGTTTTGACCGTATGCTCCGCCCCGTTGTTGAGCCGGACAAAATTCTTGCTCTTGAAGACGTTGGTGAAATTAAACAGTTCGTTGGTGAACACCTCGGTCACGACGTTTCTGCGGTCAAGGTTCAAACCCTTCCGATGCAACCCCGGAAGGTAAAGGGAGGCGGTGGATGAGGCGGCGGTGGAATCGAGGGCCTCGGCGGTCTGCCGGGCAGATATGATGAGAAAAACAGACTGGTCGTATTAAGTACAGAGCTTGAATGCGACCGGCGACTGACGTCAGCGGCTCTGATTCACCATCTTGTCAGCGACCTTTTGAATCAGAGCGGGTTCGAAACGACAGAACTGCCGGAATTCGTTGATCTCGCCGTCATCGGTTGCGGGCTTGGTCTTCTTCAAAGTGAGATCAGCTTTGTGCAGGAAAAGCAGGCGAGATTCTGGGACGCGACTCGCTGGAACATGACGCCAAGGCCGTTTCTAGATGACAGCGCGCTGGCCTATGCGATGGCATGGAAAGCGTGGACGGCGGGCGAGAAGGATCCCGGCTGGATCGGCTCGTTTCGAGGAGAACTTGTTCGCCCATCACGCAAGTCACTCAAATATCTGAACAAAACGAGCGACTGTTTCATTCAGCCGGCCAGTGGCAAACCATCGGCAGATCACAGCCAGAACGACTGGTTGCAAATCGCCAATGGTAAATCGGCTTCGTCACAGATCATCGCGATGCGAAATCTGATCATTGAAGAGCAGCTGGCTTCCGGGCAGGAGCGAATGCTTACGGACAACCTCCGTTCTTCCAATCAGGATGTCGTGCTTCATGCTTTGGCGGCCGTTGAGTCGGCCAATGCATCCGGCGATGAAGTTGTCGAAGAGCTACGGATTCTGACGGAGGACCGTCATGCGGAAACCCGCGCGAAAGCAATGATCACACTCGCGCGATGTTCAGAGCTTGACGAAAGATCTGTGGAGACCGCTGCATCGATGATCAACGACGGTGCTCGATACGTTGTGTTTGCCGGATTGGTGGGTCTGGCCGCCAGCAAGTCTATCCCTGACAGTGCGCTGGGAATTGTGGAGCGAGGATATGTTCGCGCCCTACAGACCTGTGACTACGAGTTCGTGGGTCTGTTCACTGCCGCGTTTATGCGCTGGATGGATGATCCTGAAGTTCAGATTCGCCGGCTACTGGAACATGAGGAGCCGGGGTATCTGACTATTGCACTGGATTCGCTGAATGAAATGAGAGAGCAGGCAGACGGCGCGAAGTCCGGCTCGTAGCAAGGCTCAGGCAGAGGCTTGCGATTGGTTTTTCGTTAGGTCCGTATTCGCCGCTTGGCTCCAAGTAGGCACCGCTTCTATTCTCTGCGTCTTTGCGTCTCTGCGCGAGATTTTGATGATCACGCAGAGCCGCAGAGTCGCAGAGTGTTATTTTCGGTCGCATTGGGAGATGCATGGAAGGAATTTGGATCC
>JBCCFB010000039.1:0-31509 GCA_039029995.1 Planctomycetota bacterium | reverse complement strand
GGGCGTTTGCCGTGCCCGGCGTTTGCCGTGTGGGGCGTTTGCCGTGCCCGGCGTTTGCCGTGCCGGGCGTTTGACGTGCGGGGGCAGGTCGCCGGGGCAACCTTGAGGAACAGGCTTGAATCGGGACAGCACGGCTACGCTGGCGATCGCGTCTGCGTGGGGAGGTCGTCCGCATCGCAAAACGACGCTAGTGGTTCGCGTGAAAGTAAAAGATTAATGGACCAGCCGGAGGAAACGACCGAGCAGACCGCGGATGAGGTGTTCCTGACCGCCGTGGTGTTTGAATCGGCACTCGGCGTGCTGGCGCTGATCCTCGGCTGGGCCCTGGGGCCGGATCCTCGGGCACTGGTTCCCGAACTCAACCTCGAGCAGTGGTGGCCGATCGCGTCCGGCTTGATGTACGGAGCTTTGGCTGCCGTTCCTATTCTGGTGATCATCGAAGGGGTCCGGCGAATCCCCTGGGAGCCGATTCGCGAATTGGAACGGCTGAGCGACGACCCGATGATCGGCACGCTCTTATCTCTGCGGCCGGTGGAGCTGATCCTGATCAGTATTTGCGCCGGCATTGGGGAGGAGCTTTTGTTTCGCGGGTGGATGCTGAACTGGTTTGCCGGTGTCGGCGGTACCACTGAACCGAGTCAGTTCGAGTTTGGACTGGCTGTGGTGGGCTCGTCCATCGCATTCGGTTTGATGCATCCCATCACCAAGACTTATGTCGTGTTGGCGGCGCTCATGGGCGTCTATTTTGGCGTGCTGTTGCTGTGGACCGAGAACCTGTTGATTCCCATCGCAGCCCACGCGACTTACGACGCGGTGCAGTTGATCTGGACGGCGCGGCAACAGGATGAACCGGAGCCGACTTCGGATTGAAGTCTCGCGCCCCGGTATGGGGCGCGTCCGAAGTGACACCAAGAACTTAGTCTTGAGGTGCTCCCCCGTCAAACTGTCTTGGGCGGCGGCGATCTGCTCGGGCGTCCCCTCGGCCAGGACTTTGCCGCCACCGGTGCCACCTTCGGGACCGAGGTCGATCAGCCAGTCACAGGCCGCCAACAGATCCAGGTTGTGTTCAATCACCATCACGGTGTTGCCGGCATCCACGAGACGCTGCAACACGCCCACCAGCCGCTCAACATCGGCGAAATGCAATCCGGTCGTCGGCTCGTCCAGCAGGTAAAGCGTGCGGCCGGTATCAGGTCGCGATAGCTCGGCGGAGAGTTTGACTCGCTGCGCTTCGCCGCCGGAAAGGGTCGGAGCGGATTGTCCGAGCGTTACATAATCAAGTCCGACATCACAAAGCGTCTTGAGAATACGTCTGATTTTGGGGATGTTGTCGAACAGTTGAACGGCTTCACCGCACGGCATATTCAAAACATCGTTGATGGTCTGGCCGCGATAACGGACTGCGAGTGTGTCCTCATTGAATCGCTGCCCTTTGCAGGCCTCGCATTGAACCCACACATCCGGAAGGAAATGCATCTCGATACATTTCTGGCCGTTTCCGGCGCACTCTTCACAGCGTCCGCCGGGTACGTTGAAGCTGAAACGCCTCGCCGTGTAGCCGCGGATTTTTGCGTCAGGTAGCTGAGCATATAACTGGCGGATGAGTTCGAACGCACCGGTGTATGTTGCCGGGCAGGACGTCGGTGAATTGCCAAGTGGCGTCTGATCAACGCGGATTACCTTGTTGACATACTCAAGTCCACGAAGACCGCGGTGCGCTCCGGGGGTGACGGACGCCCGATGCAGTCTTCGCGCAAGCGAGTTGTAGAGGATCTCGTTGACGAGTGAACTCTTACCACAGCCGCTCGGTCCGGTAACTACACTGAATGAGCCCAGCGGAAATCGAACATTGATGTTTTTCAGGTTGTTGTGTCTTGCTCCAACGACCTCGATGGCGTTTGCTTCCGGCGTCTCGGGCTTCTTCCGGGGCACCTTTTTCTTCTTGGTGGTTGTCGATTTTGCTTTGCCGTTGGTAGCGCCATGAATCTGGCGAAGCGTCGGCCGGCGGTTGGACGGAATCGGAATGCCTTTCCTGCCACTCAGGAATGGCCCGGTGACAGAACCCCGCTTCTTTGAAACCTGAGCAGGTGTTCCGCTGGCGACAATCTCTCCACCTTCAACACCCGCTTTGGGGCCGAAGTCACAAACCGCATCACTGTTCTCAATAATCTCGCGATCGTGCTCGACCACCAGCAATGTATTACCGAGGTCACGCAACCGGTGAAGCGCTTTGAGAAGGCGCGTGTTGTCGCGCGGGTGCAGCCCGATTGTCGGTTCGTCCAGAACATACAGGACACCGCAGAGTCCACTTCCCAACTGGCTGGCAAGTCGGATTCTCTGGGCTTCACCGTTTGACAAAGACGCAGCCGGCCTGGAAACGGTAACGTAGTCGAGCCCGACGTCGTTCAGAAATTGAACACGGTTGGTAACTTCCCGAAGGACTTCACCGGCAATCTTCTGTTCCCGTTTGTCGAGCTTCCATGAATCGATTTCTCTGCCCAGTACGTCCAGCGGCATCCGGCAGATTCCGTCGATGGTGAGGTCGCGGAATCTTACTGCACCTGAATCGTCACGCAGCCGGCTGCCACCGCATGCGCCGCACTCCACCTCGCCGACCAATGCCTGAAGACGCTGTCTCAAAGAAGGGGACAGGCGGGATGCTTCGGTGAGCGTTGGATAGACTCCTTTGAATTGGAACGAAAATTCTGTTCCATCATCGAGGGTGACGCTGAACCAGCGCTCTCCGGTTCCGAAAAAGACCAGCCTGCGCTGGCGGGAGTCGAGCTGACTGAATGGTTTGTCCGAAGGAATTCCTGTGGCCGAGCACATCGCGCGGAGCATTGCTTTGCCGGTTTCACTGGAAAGCCCGGGCCAGAGGCTTACAGCACCTTGTTCGAGCGACAGCTCAGGGTCGCGCATTACCGCAGCCGGAGAAGCACCGTTCTGGGTGCCGATTCCCTCGCAGTCAGGGCACCAGCCGAGTCTGCTGTTGAACGAGAAGTTGTGCGGAGTCAGGAGTTCGAAACTTCGTCCACATTCGTCGCAGGCAAGATGCTGGCTGTGCCGTATGACATTCCAATGGATTTCATCAACACCCTCGAGTGGTTCAATCGCATTCAGCTCGCCCGCCCCTGCAGACAAAGCAGCTTCGACCGAGTCCGCAATCCGCGAGCGTGATTTCTGCTGCACGACGATCCGGTCAACCACGATTTCGATTGCGTGTGCTGACTGGCGGTTGAGCACCGGAATCTCATCGACGTTGTAGACCGTCCCGTCGATGCGAACACGCTGATAGCCCATTCCGCGGATCTCTTCCCAGAGTTCGCCGTATTTCTGCTGAGCGTCCAGCTTGATCGGCGCGGTCAGAATCAACCGGGTTCCCTCCTCGTAGGCGAGAATCTTGTCAACGATCTGGTCGCTGGTCTGGGTGCCGATTTTCCTGTCACAGTCCGGGCAGTAGGGAACGCCCAGGCGCGAGAACAGAATCCGGAAGTAGTCATATATTTCTGTGATCGTCCCGACCGTCGAGCGCGGCGATGAACTGAGGTTCTTCTGTTCAATTGCAATCGCAGGTGAGAGCCCTTCGATCTGATCTACACGCGGCTTTTCCAGCTGGTTCACGAACTGGCGAGCATAGGAACTGAGGCTTTCAACATATCGCCTCTGGCCCTCGGCATAGATCGTGTCCATCGCCATCGAGCTTTTGCCGCTTCCACTTGGTCCGCAGAAAACGGTCATTTTGTCACGAGCGACGTCAATATCGAGGCTGCGCAGGTTATGCTGCTGAGCACCGCGTACCTTGATTTCTTTCGCAAGCTGCGGCGGGTCTGATTTCTTTTCAGGTTTGGCATTCGAACCGGCTGTATTCAGCGACGGTTTCGGATTCATTGCTTTTGCAAGTGCGGCTCCCGTGTGTGATTCCTTGCAAGCCGCAAGTTCCTCCGGAGTGCCTGCGCAGACGACCCGTCCTCCGCCAATTCCACCCTCCGGGCCGAGATCGATCACCCAGTCGGCAGTCTTGATCACATCGAGATTGTGTTCGACAACGAGGACTGTATTGCCGGCATCTGCAAAATCATGCAGCACCTTCAGAAGCAATGAAATATCGGCAAAGTGGAGTCCGGTAGTCGGCTCATCAAGCAGATAAAGCGTTTTGCCGGTACTGCGTTTGACAAGTTCTCTGGCAAGTTTGATTCGTTGCGCTTCGCCGCCGGAAAGAGTCGGAGAGGGCTGGCCGATTTGCAGGTAGTTCAAACCGACACTCTTAAGCGTTTCGAGCTTGGAGTGAATCTTCGGGAAGTTCTCAAAGAATTCCATCGCGGTTTCGATGTCCATCTCAAGAACGTCGGCGATTGATTTTTCCCGATACTTGACTTGAAGCGTTTCGCGATTGAATCGCTTTCCCTGACAGACCTGGCACTGCACCCAGACGTCAGCCAGAAAGTCCATCTCCAGTTTGTTCGATCCGTTTCCTTCGCATGCCTGGCAGCGACCGGTCTTTACGTTGAAGCTGAATCTGCCCGGTGCATAACCACGTTTCTTGGCGTCGGGCAATTGCGCGTAGAATTTCCGGATCTCATCAAACAGTTTGATGTAGGTACCCGGATTGGAGCGGGGAGTACGGCCGATCGGCGACTGATCGATGGCGATCATCTTGTCGAGATGTTCAATTCCCAGGAGCTCGTCGTATTTACCGGGATCACCGATTCCTCCGTTTAATTCCTCGCGAAGTGTCTCGACAAGGATTTCATTGACCAGAGAACTTTTTCCGCTGCCGCTGACTCCGGTGATGCAGACGAATTTGCCGATGGGAATTTCGACGTCAACCCTTTTCAGGTTGTTGTGAGCTGCACCGACAACCTTGAGCATTTTCTCAGGATCGATCGCCCGTCTGGTTTCCGGGACGGGAATCTCCTCGCGACCGCTGAGGAACTGGGCAGTCCTGCTCTTTGTATTCTTGATGATCTCAGACGGATGACCCTGTACCACGACTTCGCCGCCGTGAACGCCCGGTCCCGGGCCGAAATCGATCAGATGATCCGCAGCCCGCATCGTGTCTTCATCGTGCTCAACCACAACGACCGTATTGCCAAGGTCACGTAGATTCTGGAGCGTGCCGATCAGCCGGTCATTGTCTCGCGGATGAAGTCCGATCGACGGTTCGTCCAGGATATAGAGAACACCGACAAGTCCGGCGCCGATCTGTCCGGCAAGTCGGATGCGCTGCGTCTCACCTCCGGAAAGTGTCGGAGCAGTCCGGTCAAGATTGAGGTAGTCGAGTCCGACGTTGAGAAGAAATCCGAGCCGGTTGCGGATCTCTTTCAAAGGCTCAACCGCGACAAACTGTTTAGTGTCATCAAGTTCAAGTTCGGAAAAGAACTCATGGGCATCCGAGATCGAAAGCGCGCAGACTTCAGGAAGTGATTTTTCCGGGTTGTCAGCAAACTTCGGACTGAGCGTCTTCAGCCGGAAATGCCGCGCCTGTTTGTTCAGCCGTTCGCCTTCGCATTCGGTGCAGAATACTTCCGCCATGTATTCTTCGAGCTGGCGGATCTTGGGGGCACTGTTGAGGTTGCGATACCGCTCATCGAGTTCTGCGATGATTCCATCAAAAGTCCCGCCATATTTCATGGGCGAATTTCCGCCGCGCCACGTGTAGGTGACGTGAACGTCTCCGGCACCGTAAAGCCAGATGTCCTGAAGATCGGCAGGGAGTTCCTCCCATGCTGTTTCCAGCATGGTGCCGGGTTCCAGTTCACGGAGACGCTCGATTGTGTCCGCGGCACCCTGATAAATATGGCGTCGCCATCGACCGAGGCTTTTCCAGTTCCCCAGCAGTTCGACTGCGCCTTGCTGGATTGATTTTTGCGGTTTGGGGATCAACAGGTCGCGGTCGAATGTGAATACTTCACCAAGGCCGTCGCAGCCAAGGCACATGCCTTGCGGGCTGTTAAAGCTGAACATCCTCGGGGTGGGTGGAGAAAAGCTGATTCCGCAGCTGGAGCACGCATAGTCGCTTGAGTAAACACGGTCGCCGGGATTTGTTTTTTCACGTTCGGTCTTGCGCGACTTTCGAGTCGACTTTCTCCCTCTTCGTTTGGTCGCCGGCGCATCTGCGAATTCGTCAGCATCCTCCCCGACAGGAACCGGCTGAGGTCCGGCATCATCTTCGTCTGATTGCACTGAGACGATGAGGGTTCCGCTACCGAACTTCAAAGCAGTTTCCACAGCTTCGCTCAGTCTGCCACGGATGCCTTGTTTGGCTTCGAGTCGGTCGATTATGACTTCGATGTTGTGTCGCTTCGACCTGTTGAGATTAATGTCTTCGGTCAGCGAACGTATTTCACCGTTTACCCGGACTCGAACGAATCCACGCTTGAGCAGATCTTCAAACAGGTCCCGATGCGCCCCTTTCTGGGAACGTACCAGAGGTGCGAGTACCGAGAACTGGGTGCCTTTCTGTAACTGGAGAATGCTGCCGATAATCTGGTCCCGCGACTGGGCGGCGATTGGTTTGTCGCATTTCGGGCAATATCCCTGTCCAACGCGCGCATAAAGCACCCGCAGGAAGTCGTAGATCTCGGTGATCGTTCCGACGGTGGAACGAGGATTGTTCCCTGAGGACTTCTGCGAGATAGAAATCGATGGACTGAGGCCGGAAATCAGATCGACGTCCGGTTTAGGCATCTGACCGAGAAACTGACGCGCGAAGCTGGACAGGCTTTCGACGTACCTTCTCTGGCCTTCGGCAAACAGCGTGTCGAACGCGAGGGAACTTTTGCCGCTGCCACTGACGCCCGTAAGGCAGATCAGCTGGTTGCGCGGCAGAATCAGGTCTACGTCGCGCAAGTTATGCTCGCGCGCTCCTTTGATGACGATGTCCGATGCGGGCATGCGGCGGGGGCCCCGTCCTTAAGTCTGAAAATCCGAATCCCGCATTTTACGCGTGTTGTGGCATATGCCCAACCGTACAGATCAGGGCCAAATCTTCAGAAGCACGCCATTTCGAGCAATCGGGGCCGATTGACAGTATTTTGTCCGGGAAAATTCGGATAAACACGAACACGGAAACGGATCGCCGTGGTTTATGAAGTCTCCTTGAAGTTGATATGTGGGTGCCTTCGCGGTGAGCCGGGGAGTGAAATGACTTTCGTTTAGTGAAATGACTTTCGTTTCTTGAACTGGTGGCGCTTTCGCGTACAACAAGTGCAGATTTCCGGAACCTATTACGAAAGAGACAAGATGAAGCAGCAATTGGGGGCGTTCGCTTGTATTGGCCTTCTGGCTGTCGTGTGTTTCACGACGCCGGTGTCCGCTCAGGCACCTGAGGTCAATCACGTTTCAGAAGACGCATTCGCAGTCATTACTGCGAAATATAACGAGGCAATTCAGGAGCGCTCACTCGCGCTGGTGCCTTACGAATTAATCAACGTCGCCGGTGAAAAAGAATTCGGCGTCGATATGAAAGCGCTTGAACGCGTCAGCATGATTGTTGAACCGTTTGACGATCTGATTGATCCTCCGAACTTCGCTATCGTTTTCGAGTTCGACAAGCCTCAGGAAGTCGGTGGCAACACTCTGGGGATGTTCCAGCGCGAACAGATTGACGGAATGAGAGCGTGGACGCCGCCGGTTCCGGATGGCCCGCTTTTTGTCGAAGCGGATGAGCAGACATTTATGATCGTGATGCCGGACATGCTTGACCGGACAGTTGCAGGTGGCGGGCTGCGTGATTTGATGCGGAAAGTGCCACCCACGGATCAAATGAATGCCTACATCGAAATCGAACCGATGCGGGAAATGATCCTCGCGAATCTGCCACCGCGTGGTGACGTACCTCCTATGTTCGGCCGGTACTACAACCTGCTGGATCTGATCACAAGTATTTCGATCAGTCAGGGATTTGAAGAGGACGCAGTTTCGCGTCTGACGATTCAGACTGCCAGCGAAGATGACGCCGAGAAAGTGGCACTGTTGCTGGCTGACGGCGTCGATCTGGCGAAGCAGGGAGCCTTGAGCGGGCTGGCTTTCATGATGATGGAAGCGATGGATGCGGAATATCAGGACGCGACAATTGACTATTCCAACCGACTTGCAGAAACGTTGCGCGAAGCGATTAAAGAATCGCAGGACGGGGACAAACTGGTCATCAACCTCGAGGAGACGATGGCAGTTTCAGGCGTGGCCACCGCCGGAGTTGCTGTTGGAATGCTGCTGCCCGCGGTTCAGCAAGTGCGTGAAGCGGCGCGTCGTACAACAGCGATGAACAATCTGCGCCAGATCTGTCTAGCTTTGCACAACTACGAATCGGCCTACAACCATTTCCCGGCTCAGGCGATTTGCGATGACGACGGGAATCCACTGCTCAGCTGGCGCGTCGCAATCCTGCCGTACATCGAGCAGCAGGCGCTGTACGACGAGTTTCGTCTTGATGAGCCATGGAACAGTGAGCACAACATTCAGCTGCTCGACAAAATTCCGCCGGTCTACGTCAGCCCGAACGTTGATCTTGGATCCCAAACGATATTTCTTGGAATCGAAGGCGAAAACATGCTGTTCAACGGAGGTCGCGAACTCGGATTCGCTGATATCCGTGACGGAACCTCTAACACGATTGCCTTTGTAGAAGCCGACATCAATGCTGCTGTCCCGTGGACTCAGCCGGCTGACTACGCCGTCGATCCCGACTGGGCAGGTTCAAATCTGGGCAACCTGAGGCCAGGTGGATTCAATGCAGCGATGCTCGATGGCAGCGTTCAGTTTATTGATGCCTGGATCGACGACGAAAATCTCATGAACCTGTTCCAGTACGACGACGGCAATGTCGTGGACTGGAACTGGGCACCTTAACTTACAAATTCTCTTGCAATCATTGAAAAGGTTGAAAAATGAAAAAGACAATCAATAGCTTGCGGGGAATTGGTACAGCGATGTGCCTTGTACTCGCCTTCGTCGTCTCGCCGGCTTCACTGCTGGCTCAGTCAACAGACCATGTTCCGGAATCCGCATTTGCGGCGTTGGTGGTCAGGCCAAAAGCCGCTTTTGATGAAGAGGCTTTCGATCTGCTTCCGAGCGAAATCATCAAGGCTTTCGGCGACAAGGAACTTGGTGTCGATCTTATGGATCTGCGGCAGGTGACCATGCTGGTCAACACATTTGACGACACTCGTAATCCGCCGGATTTCGGCGTTATGTTTGAATTTGACTCCCCGCAAACGCTTGGCGGAAGAGTCGTCGAACAACTAGAACCGATGGAAGTTGCGGGGCTGCAGGGATACCTTGTCGAAGACAGGGAACTACAGCTGGTCGTCGTGCCATTTGACGAGAAGACGATGGTTTTCGGTTCGACTCCGATGGTTACGAGCATGCTCAGCGCAAGCGGATCGGAAACCAATCTGACGGCGATGATGAGCGGAGCAGACGCGTCTGATCACGTCGGCGTGTTTGTGTCTGTCGAGGACATCCGTCAGGTAATCAATGACAATCTGCCTCCGACAGAAATGATGTCACCACAGGAAAAGCGATTTCGCAAACTACCTGATCTTGTGCGAACGGTTCAGATGCGTCAGAGCCTTACACGTGGTGGAATTTCTGAAATCAGGATTTCATCAAACAATGAGCAGGACCTGCGCAAGCTGGATTTTCTGCTTAGGTCAGGAATCGACCTCATCAAAGATGAGTTGATGCGAGAAGGCGGATTCACCGGCGAAACCGAGTGGGGTGGCTTCGGCGATCCTGATTACGACGCCGCTATGCTCGCCTACGGTGATCGTATGGCAGGCCTTGTGAAAGACATGATCAAAGCGGATGGCGAGGAGCTCGTCGTTGATCTGAACGAGTTTCCCGGCGTGCAGGGGATTTCGACTTTTGCTGTACTGGGAGGGATGACTTCGATGTTCTCTGTCGCGAGAGCTATCGACATGCAACCCGGCGTGGCGGTTGAGGGTATGGCGCTCGCGGCACCCATGGCAGTTGTTGACAATGAGCTGCCCTCTACCAATCAGATGCGTATGATCATGCTCGCGATGCTCAACTATGAGAGTGCTTACACAAAGATGCCTGCCCAGGCGATTTTCGACGAAGATGGAAATCCGCTGTTGAGCTGGCGGGTGGCGATCCTTCCCTTCATCGAAGAACTTGAACTCTATGAAGAGTTTCATCTCGATGAACCGTGGGACAGCGAGCACAACATTCAATTGCTGGATCGAATGCCACGAATTTATGCCAGTCCGATCGCTGACCTTGGAAACAACACGGTGTTCCTCGCGGTCAAGGGTGAGAGCATGTTTGTCGACGGTACTCCCACCGGAGTGACGTTCGGGCAGGTAATGGATGGATCGTCGAATACGATCGCCCTGGTTGAGGCAGATCCTGTAGCTGCAGTGCCTTGGACAAAGCCCCAGGATCTGGAAGTCGATCTGGAAGATCCCGCAAACAATCTTGGAGACCTTTACGGTGGTGGCTTCAATGCTGCGTTCATGGACGGCAGTACGAGGTTTATTAATATGACGATTGATGCGGAAACGCTGAAAATGTTATTCCTTACCAATGACGGTGGAATTCCTGATCTCGACCGGTAGGATTCGCTGTCGTGAGTAGATAAAAGCAAAAAGCACCGGGCGGGATTCCGGTGCTTTTTTTTTCGGAGAGACCTGGCTGTCATGACCCCCGAAGCGGATGTTCCTGCGAAGAAGACTTCGATGTTCGCTCAATGCGCGATCCTGACGGGGACGTACGCATTTCTGGGGCTCGTTTTCTCCGCGACCATGCAGGCGGCTCCTTTTGCCATTGTCATCGTCGCGGCATTGGCGGTTTCGACATTTCAAGTTGCAGTCTGTTTTTCGGTACTCGGCCCGGGCCCTTACTGGTTGCGTCTGCTGTATTCGCACGGATTCGCATTTGCCGTTCTAGTTGGAATTCTCACCGGAGTACTATTGAACGTTGCCGGAGCCGGTGCGGGGTATAGTGAAGTCGCTCTGGTTCTGGCCTACGGAATTCTGTTTGCATTTCCTGCGTCGGTAGCCGGTCAGCTGCCTTACTGGGTTTGCCGTGGCCTTGGTAGCTGGCAACTGGTTCCTGCGGGAGAAAATCCGCGCGAAGGGTATTCTATCCGCGATCTGCTGATTCTCACGATTTTCTGTGCGATCGCTGTTTCGGCTCCGACTCTGGTGGCCGACATCAGTACGAATCTTCTTGAACCCGGGACGATTCAGTTGCCTCGTTCTGCAGGTTCTGCAGATGCAGTCCCGACAGAATCGGAATTCAACCGTCAGGTGCAAAATTTGAATTTTGAAGTTGCGGCGATGGTCGCGGCCTACGCATTCGGGACTTCGTTGCTGGCGGGGCTTCCCGTGACATTTCTGACATTCCGACCGAAACAGAACCAGAATGGTTGCATGTTGATATTCGGATATATCTTCGGATTCTGTCTGATAACAAGTCTGGTGATCTCCGTAGTTCTTGGTGCGCCGCCATATATTGAGGCAGCGGTGTTTTTCTGGATCTTCTTTTGTGGGGCCATCGTAACTCTGTGGATGCCACTCTCGATGCTCCGGTTCGCCGGCTTCCGTTTGCTTACCCCGGCACGTTTTGAAGTCGAACCTGAATGGGACCCCGACACTGCCTCATGGCCCGTTGGTAAAGAGGACTCTAACGGGGAAACAACGAACACATCTGAAAATAACAGCGGTCAAAAGTAGTGGCTCCGGCCTCCGGCTGTGTATCCGGTTCCGCAAAATTTCTGGGCACACGAGGGCAAATTTGTAAAATTGGCTCACTTTCGGTATCTTCTCGATCTGAATTTTTACTGCTGATACTGATATGTTCCGAACACAATGACGAAACAGAATCGCCGGGAGTTTCTCGGGAAGACCGCCGGTACAGTCGCAGGAGCGGCTGCCGCAGGGGCGCTGAGTAGCGACGCAGAAGCACATGCAGCTGCGCCTAAAGACGACCCCGCTTCTTATTTTCAGCCGAAAAGTTACTGGGAAGACCGCATGACGGCTCCCGATGACGGAAAGAAATACGGCTGGTTTATCGACACAAGACGTTGCTTTGGCTGTCACGGATGTGAAGTTGCCTGCAAAGCGGAAAATGATGTACCGCTGGGCAATTTCATACGCCAGACGTTCTACAAGGACGTTGGAGAGTATCCCAAGGTAGCGCGGATGTTCCTTCCGATGGCCTGTCAGCACTGTGAAGACGCACCATGCGTCAAAGCATGTCCATGCGGAGCGTTGCATAAAGGCTCTGGTGGGAGCGTCGTTATCGACTATGACGTCTGCTGCGGGCACGCGACCTGTGTCGAGGTTTGTCCCTACGGCGCGATTTACATTGATCCCGTCGCCAATCAGGCGGTGAAATGTCACAACTGTTATCACCGTGTTGACGAGGGAATGGATCCAGCGTGTGCTACGACCTGCCCTTCTGACGCAATCTATTTCGGCGATCTGAACGATCCAGACTCCAAAGTATCCAGGGCGATGTCGGACGCTGAAGAGCGTGACCTGGAACTCGTTCAGTTGCGTGGTGAAAAGGAAACCAGGCCGCGTATGTGGTTTGCAGGTCCGGCTCCGGCTGAGATCGAAGAACGGATTCCGCATGAGGGCGAGTCCTATAATCCGGACGCCTACAACATCTACAACTGGAAAGAGAAGTCGTAGTGATGCGGCTTTGTTTTGCGAGATGAGCTGCTCAAGCGCATCAGCCTTCCTCTGACTCAGACCTCAGATCATTTTTCCGATGAAAAAAATCGACCCAGCTGATCCTCAAAAGGATGTGACTCAATCCCGCCGCCGGTTCTTCAAACTCGGGGCTGCTCTCGTCACCACGACCGCCATCGCAGGCTGTGACGCGGGAAGTCAACAACAGGAAGACGAACCTTCGTCTAGTGGTGGTAATGGTGCGGCGCTGCAGGATTCCGATCAGGCGGGTGCCAATGCCCCTCCGCAGGGAATCGACATGGAAAAATGGGCCCGCCTCAAAGGTGAGCAATGGCCCGAGGGTACTGAAACAACGCCTGGCGTATGTCCCTTGCCCGGGCCCGGAAAGAAGAAGAACTGGCCCGATCCGGATAAGTACAAAGGCACCGAACAGATTCCCGGGATGTGCCAGCTTTGCAGTACGATTTGCGGGATCATCGGCCATGTAAAAGACGGCCGTTTGATCAAGATTGAAGGTAATCCTAACGATCCGAACAGTCGTGGCCGCTTGTGCGCACGTGGACAGGCCGGACTGAACCATCTTTATCACCCGGAGCGGCTGCTTTATCCGATGAAGCGCGTCGGTGCCCGTGGAGAGGGTAAATGGAAACGCCTGACCTGGGACGAGGCTCTGGACGAGATCGCGGGCCGGTTGAAAGAAATCCGCGAATCTGGAACTCCGGAAAACTTTGCTTTTCATCAGGGACGCCAGCGTAGTAAGGATGCGCTGAAGCGTTTTCTCGATGCCTACGGCACAAAAACACAGCTTTCACACCGTTCGCTCTGCAGCGGCAACCGACGTGCGGCAAACCTGACTTACCTCTGGGAAAGTGACTGGGATCTCAACGACGTAGAAAACTCAAAATACATTCTCAATTTCGGCTCCAACGCTTTTGAGGCTCATCAGGGGCACGTTCCTTTTGCAAACCGCATCCAGAACGGGCGATTCATAAACGGTGCCAAGATGGTGACGTTTGACGTTCGCCTTTCCAACACTGCCGGAGCAAGTGACGAATGGCACTCTCCGTTTCCGGGAACCGACGGTGCCGTCGCGCTGGCGATGTGCAACGCTATTCTGACCGAAGGCGTCTACGATGAGGCTTTCATCAACAACTGGACCACGAGCAGTGTCGAGGAGCTCAAAGAGCATTTGAAAGACTCGACACCGGAATGGGCGGAATCGATCAGTGGTGTTCCGGCACGTGATATTCGCCGGATTGCACTGGAGTTTGCGGCAGCCGCTCCCGCCGCGACCACGATGTGTAACCGTGGTTCCTCCGCACACCTGAACGGTTTCTACAACGACCGTGCTATCGGACTGCTTAATGCTCTGGTCGGGAGCGTCGGAAAAAAAGGTGGCTGGTGCTGGTCTCCATGGGGCGGGCTTGATCCGCTGGTCAAGACTCCGCAAATGCCTCCCGGAGCAAAGACGTGGAGTGTTCTTGAAGATCCGCCCGAATATCCGCTGGCTAACGTCTGGAGACGGATGCGCGTTGGCGAGATCATCTACCTCTACCTGCTTCAGGGGCGTGCCAAGCTGGACGCCTACATGACGTACAACCTCGACTCGCCACTTACCTGGCCGGAAGAGAGTCTGACCAATGACGTTCTGTGCAACGAGGAATTGATCAAGTTCCACGTCTGCATCAATCCGTTTTACAACGAAACCGC
Source organism: Planctomycetota bacterium (assembly GCA_039029995.1). Taxonomy (GTDB): domain Bacteria; phylum Planctomycetota; class Planctomycetia; order Pirellulales; family Pirellulaceae; genus Mariniblastus. The sequence goes on along the minus strand of JBCCFB010000039.1, from coordinate 17,137 downwards.
GCATTACGCAGATATCGTTCTGCCGTGGACCACCTATCTGGAACGTTGGGACCTGGACGCGCGAGCAAGCTACAACCTTCGTCCTTACGTCGGATTGCGAACACCGATGGTCGAGCCGCTCGGAGAATCTCGCGATGTACGCTGGATCTTCCCGGAACTCGCACGTCGTATCGGAGGCGGAATGGAAGAGTGGTATTCCGAAACGGAGGAAGAGTACATGGAGCAGTGGGCTTCGACGATTCCAGAGAATCCGGACACCGGAAAGTCAGGTCTCGACCGGTTGATGGATGAAGGCGCGTGGGAGAATACCTCAATCGAGCCCTTCTATGAGCCGTTTCTCAAGTCGCTTTCGGAAGAAGAGATGGAAGGCGCGGAAGTGGACGAAGAGTCCGGAGTCATCATGAAAGAGGGCACCGGGATCGGCATCATGATGGATGGCCAGCCGGTTCGCGGATTCAAGACTCCAAGTCGCAAGTTTGAAATACGCAGTGTCTTTATCAGCCGCGCAGGATTGAATCAGGATGTCAAAGACTTGATCGCCCGAAGTAGCATGTCAAAAACCAAGGCGCGTCCCGAACAGCATGAGGGGCACGAACTGGATATTGACGAAATGCCGGTCTGGTTACAGCCGGTTGAACATGTCGAGCTGGACGAAGAACATTTGATCATGACCAGCTTCAAGTGGAACGTGCACAATCATGGTCGCACGATGAACCTGAAGTGGCTCGCCGAGATCGTTCATACTAATCCGGCATGGATCAATCCGATGACCGCAGAGAAGTACGGACTAAAGGATGGCGACTGGATCGAGCTGACGGGATATTTCAGCCGGATGCTTGAAGAAACGGCGCCTCATCTACCTCATGGAGAGAAAGATGAGCAGGGGCGGCTGATTGCCGGCCGGATGCGTGTGCCCGTGGTGACAATGCCCGGCATTCACCCGAGAGCAATTGCAATGAGTAACAGTTGTGGACACTGGCAGTACACAAGTGTCGCTCAGGCTCGAAAATCACCTGCTGAAACCGGGCATCTCGAAGGCTCTGACGGTGAGACCTATCGCGACCCTGACTGGGAGCGGAACATGTGGTGGGAAGATGAGTCAGGTGGCGACCCAACGGCGTGGAAACAGAATACCGGTAACGGCTGGAACCAGAACCGGATCATGCCGATTGCTCCCGACCCGGTTACTGGTCAACAGGCCTTTCATTCAACGGTGGTCAGTTTGAAAAAGATCTGATCACAAACCGTAAGGCAAAGTAGAAGCTACAAAAAAAGCCCGGCGATGTTCGCCGGGCTTTTCTTATTGAGGTCAATCGACTTCGTGGCCTAGTTGGTGATTGTCCAGGACATCAGGTCGTTGTTCGCACTGTAATTCATCCGGAGATTCGATCCGAAGTAACGAACGCGTGCTTCGATCCGGTTGGTACCGGGTTCTACGAATCTGGAAAGATCGCCACCCGGTGAAACGTTGACAGTCGTGTCGCCGAATCGTCCGGCGTTTCGCGTGTCAACCTGCTCCCACGCATCGGTATCGTAGTCATAAAGATCAATCGACTGAGTCACGTTTGCACGTGCAAAAACAGATGACTCGAGATTGAATGTGAGTGCTGTCGGGGCGCCGGTCGGGCTCGTCGAAGAGACTTCGAAGTAAACCCATGGCTGAAGGTCTGAAAACAGCCGGCTCGCGGACAAGTCCATGTTGTCACTGGACATCAGTTCCGGGAGGCCACCACTTCTGTACTGCCCTTGTGTGACAGCGAACGCGTCAGGGAATACGTCTACAGTACCGACGTTGATGATGTCGATTTCAGCACACTGGTCACCATTGAAAAGGTTCAGGTCGATCTGGCTGAGGTCGCCTGTGAATGTTCCAGCGCCGTCGCCGCCAAGGTTGCCCTGAGGAGCCTCAAGTCCGGCCATAAACTGGTTGGACAGGAAGTCATGGTTCGAGCCGTTGACCATTGCACAGACTTTAATGGTGTCGCCCATGTTGGCACCGATCTCAGTCAGTGGAATCTTGAGTTCGATTCCAGTTTCAACTGCGATAGCAGCAACCTCATTGGCTGCAGCTGTTCCACCGGCGATTCCCATTGAGTTGGTGTTGTTGAAGCCGACGGTTACGCCGTTGCTCAGAGCACCTTCAGAACCCTCCAGCATTCCGCCGAAAACATCGAGGCCCGAAATCGCGACGGTGTCATTTCCGACGGTCGAGAAGTCCAGATCGAAACGATCGCCCCCGAAGTTTCCATTCCGGCAGATAATCAGGAAGTCTGCTGCAAAGCCGGCGTCGAAAGTCATTCCGGCGTACTTGTTCGCCCAGTTGTCATTGGTCGGGTTGTTTCCACCGTTCATGGTGTCGGCCGTGATTACGTTTTCGCCCGCACCGGGAACGCTATCGATAAACAGATTGAATTTGTTGAAATTGTTCTCAAGGTTACCTGTAAACATCAGGTACAGGTTCTCTGTGTCATTCCAGGCATAGACGGCGTCGATTTCGCTACCGCCAGTTCCGCTACCCATCGAATCGCCGAACTGTGTTTGAACCGTTTGAACTGAAACAGGTGGTCCGTAGTTATCTCCGGCACTTGTACGAGTGCCGTCGGTCTGGGCCCAGGCTACGGAGGCAGATAACCCGAGCGCGATTGCGCACAGGTAGGCAAAATTTTTCATCGGTGTCCTCAACAATGATTATGAAGATGGGGTGAACCGACCACCGGAACAGCGGCTACCGGAGTCGATTTGCACAACATTTTTCGGTGACGATTATAACCGCGGTGATCCCCGATGGTTTGTTTGCGATGAAACAAATGCCGTATTTTTGTCTGTCTACAAACCGACCTTAAACGCCCACACGTCCAATCCGCTCAATTCGCGGAGTCATCGGCATCTTTATGGCGTCGAAATGCGCGTTCATTGGTTCAGATTGATCACTCAGCGTCTGAGAGTCACAATCTAGCAGACGTCAAGATTTGAACCGGACTGGAAGTACTGATGCGGAAAGTGAATGGGCTTGAGATGGAACGAAGAGAATTTATGGCGCTTGGTGGTGCTGCGGCGGCCAGCCTTGCTCTCCCGGGGTGCAATGAGATGAAACCGGTTAATCAGATAGTTCCCGAAACCAGCGTCTATCTGGAGACGATCGGATTGCAGCTTTGGACCGTCCGCAACCAGCTTGAAGAAGACCCGCGCAAAACGATGGAGGCGATTTCGGAAGCCGGCTACAAGCAGGTTGAGCTGATGGACGTAATGAATCAGGCTTCTGAGATTGTTCCGATCGCCAGTGAACTTTTTATGGGTGTCAACAGTGCGTTTCTAAACTGGCAGACGCTTGCCAACCCCGGAGAAGGCGTGCCGACGATCGACGAGATAATTTCCGAAGCCGTCGACTGGAGACTCAACCATCTTGTGTTCGGCTACATCGGCAAAGGCCATCGCGAGACAGCTGATCACTACAAGCGTCATATAGAAGCAGCCAACGAAGCAGGGGCTAAAGCGAAAGAGGCCGGTATCCAGCTCTGCTACCACAACCATTCATTTGAGTTTCAGCCGTTGGATGACGGCAAGTGTGGATTTGACATGATGGTGGAAGGGTTTGATCACGAACTCGTGAAATTCGAGATCGACGTCTTCTGGGTTCAAGTCGGAGGGCGCGATCCGATCGAAGTAATGAAACAGCTCGGCAGCCGTGTTGCGCAGGTTCACCTGAAGGATCTCCAGGAAGGTACAGGCACGATATACGACGAAGGAGAGGTTCCGCACGAAGCGTTTAAAGAGGTCGGCGCAGGTGTCATCGACATGGAGCAGGTTCTTCAAGTCGCTGAAGACAACGGTGTCAGCTTCTGCCATGTGGAGCAGGACCAGTCGCCGGACCCGTTGGCCAGTATCAGTCAGAGTATTGATCATCTGAATGATGATGCGGCCGCAGAGGCAGGCGAGGAAAGCGACGGCTAACTTGCGTGGCCGTCAAACAACTGGCGGTGACGGGGTTCCATGGCGTTAAACCGATCGGCCGCAATCCTGACCGGCGGCTGATCATGGAAGTTGTATGCGTCGCGAAACCACTTTCTGCAGTAAACGATGTAGAGGATCGGCCGGCTGACGTCACTGTCATTCGCCATTCCGGCATGGATAACGCGATAGTCCATCAGATACACATCTCCGGCACGTGCAAGTGGATGTACCGATCCATCCAGAGTCGGTGATTCCATCAGGTCTGTCAGTAGTTGCCGGCTACCGGGCGAACGATGGCTGCCTTCCCAGATCGCGGTCGAACCGGTTTTCGCGTCCAGTTCAACAAGCGGAATGACCAGCGTGATCGCATGAGGAGGCAGCGAAGCGCAGAGTTGTTCCGATTCGTAAAGAGGTGGAAAGTCCAGATGCACCTGTTGCTGGTCAGCCCCGGCGAAAGTCACCACCGATCCGAAGCTGGAGATTCGACAGTCATGTCCAAGCAGGGATTTCAGGATCGGCAGCAAAAGCGGATTGGCAAAAAGCAGGTGCGAATCGAACGGGGGTTCAATTTCAAGCGTAACCATGAACCTGCTGTGACCGACTTTCGCGTGTCGCCGGTTCAGTATGCCCTTGCCGAGCGAAACATATTTCTGCTCGTAGACGCGCGCCAATTCCGACACCAGTTCACTATCGATTACGTCTTCCAGCCACAAAGCGCCATGCTCACGAAACATGGAGCCTGCATTCGAACAGGTTTGTTCTTCGAGGACGCCGGCACTGAATTCAGCCCTGGAAACGGCGATTCTGGATTTCATTATCCTGCATCGCCTTGAACGCTTTTTCCGTCTTCGGCAAACGCTTTGAAGTTGCGAAGAAATTTCATGTTCTGTTCTTTGAACATTCCCGGAAAGAAAAAGCCCATGAACTTGAGCATCAGGCTTTTCATCGTATAGGTGCAGGTACTTTCCCAGCGAGTCCGGTCAGGCGCCAGTTCGATGAACTTGTTGACAAGTGTGTTGCTTCCGCCACCCCACGCGTAGATTCCACTGAATTCATCCGGGAGGTTTCGCACCGTGATGGTTTCCATCAGTTCGATACGGTGCTTGCCGTTCAAATAAACCATTCTGGAAACTGCTCCGGGCTGGCCGGGTTCCCCGCTGACATGATCAAAACTCTGTAGCCCGTTCTGCCATTTGAAGAGGTTGTCCGGGTCGTCAAACAGCTCGATTACTTTGTCGCGCGGCAGATCGATATCAATCGAAACGGTATAGGGCTTCATAGAACTTTCCTCGGGTTGGGAAATATGATGCATTCAGAACAGTTGAAAAGTCAATCAGTTCCAGAACTTTCCGCGTCGCCGGGCGTTTGAAGGATGGTTCTCAGTTGAATCACAACCGCAATTGGTCGATGATGTCAACGTTGTGTGTTTCCGGAATCCGGAGTGGTTATGAACAGGTTTTATCGGCGTCGGTTGTCGCTTCTATCAATGATACTCGCGGCATCAAGCTTCATGTTGTCGGGCTTGATTTGTACGGGAACTTCATTGGCCCAGGAAAGCGACGCTCCTACCAGTTCACGACAACTGTTACGCTCCTACCGGAGCATCTATCAGGAGTTCGTGGATGAGTTTCGCGCCGCCGATGGTGAGAGCCGTAGGATCGAGTTGCTGGAAACCGCTACTACGGAGATCCATCAGTTGCTGGAGCCGCATCAACGTGGTGAACTGATTGAAGGCGTCCTCCCGGAACTGGCCGGCACACGAATCATCGATATGAAGCCCGTTTTTCTGGACGTGATCCAGAATCATCCCGAGCTTCCCGCGAAAGCGTTAGCGCTGTATTCGTTGGCCCGCTATTTCGGAACCAACGGTCAGGACGAACTCTGCATGATGTCGCTGCAGCAGCTAGACAGATCATTCGGAGATCTTGAATATGACGGTAGAACGTATTCCGAGCATGTCGCAGAATTAACGTACTTTTTTGAAAACCTTGCCGTCGGCCGCCAGGCTCCGGCAATTTCGGGAGAGGATGTCGATGGGGCGCTATTTCAGCTGAGCGACTATCGAGGCAAGGTTGTCATGTTGCGATTCTGGGGGCACTGGTGTCCGGCGTGCCGTGCGATGTACCCGTACGAACGTGAGGTTGTCGAACGGTACAGCAACGCACCATTCGCCCTGATCGGCGTCAACAGTGACCAGCGCGAGACGACTCGACGCGCTCAACAATCCGACGCGCTGACATGGCGGTCATTCTGGGACGGCGGAGATACAATGGGGCCGATCGCCAAGACGTTCGCGGTATCGCATTGGCCGACCATCATCGTTGTCGATGCAGACGGAGTCATTCAGTACCGGTCACAGGGGCTTGCTGAAGACCAGCTGAACGAAGTGCTGGATCGCCTGGTTCTGGAAGCCGGACAGAAGCGCGGTTCCTGAGGATTCGCCGCGGCTTGAGACAGACGCTTGCGGCGTGACTCGAACTACTGTTGTGCTGATTGCTGCGCCCAGGTTCGCGCTGCTTCGTATGTCGTCATTTCAGCCGGTAGTGAGGCGTAGGCTGGAATGTTAACCGACATGCAGTGCAGTGCGCCTTCGAGGTCCTTGAGCGTTGTCGTATCAATTCCCACGACGGTGTATTCCGGTAGAAGTTCACGGTACGTCTGCAATGCGCGCTGAACGATTTGCGGATTGTCACGATTGAGAACGGGCATCAGGATCAATCCGTTGGCCATGATGTTGTTCGTAAACGGGCTCCATGAAGTGCCCTGTGCAGGCGGCACGTCGATCCTGTGAACTTTGATCGGCTCTCCATCGACCGTGACATTGTCTTCGAGATATTCCGCATTGCGGTCAAGAATCCGAGCATTCACGGGGTCGCGTCGCGGATCGAGCCTGGCAATCAGCACGGTGTCGTGATTCAGAAATGTGGCGAACATATCGACGTGTCTGGTTTTCTCGTTTTGCAATGGTTGCAGGACGATCAAACGGTCGAGGTTGCAATACTGTTTCAACTCGCGGTAGACCATTTCGCGGGCTTCCTGTCCGGGGTTACTGCCCGGTCGCGGGTTGGGGAACGTGATCCGGTTGTCTTCAAAGATTCGTGATGTCGTGAGGCCCAGTCCGCGTCCGTTAGAAAGTAGATTGCCGCCATGCATTGTCCAGTGAGCCGACATTTTGTCTGTTTCCGTCATATCCGCCCAGCGAAGTGGAAAGCTGTCGTCCTGCGGGCGCTGGCCGTCGTAGAAGAAATCGAGTGACATGGATTGCCCGTTTTCAAGTTCGCACATGCGCGGCCCGAAGTCTCTCAGCCATATCGTGTTCATTTCGAGCTGTTTAAAGTAGACATGGCTGAGGTCAGCCTCCGATGTCGCGAGAGCTTTGATCGCCTCACGGACCTGATTGCCTGAGTTGTAAAGAACGATCAGGCGTACGTGGCCGGACGTTGCCTCACAAATTCCCCTGAAGACGACATGGTGCTGGGGAAGCAGTTCGCTGACACTGATTACGATTGCGTTTTGAGGTTCGAACTCTCCACCGATGCGAGGGTAAACCTGGCCTTCCGATCGTTCCGGCGGAGGATCAGTTGCCGGCCGGTTGTAGAGGCGTTGAGCTTGTTCGGGAGTGACGGCCCCGCGAGGAGACGCTTGAGGTTGCCAGCCTCGAGGTTGCTGTTGATACGGACGCTGCTGATACGGGGAACCAGGCTGTTGTCCGAATCCCGGTCGGCCGAACTGCTGCATCGGGACCGCTTGCCCGTAACCCTGCTGAGGAAATTGGCGATAAAACTGCGCGTCAAGGCAGACAGGTACGATCAACAGAAGTACGATCGATCCGGCAAACGAAGCCGCGCGGGATACTATGGATTGAATCATCGCATGTGACCTTTAACAGTGGCCTGAGAATCAGGCGGGTGAAGGAAGGATCACGATATATTAAGTCGTCGGGCGAAATTTGGGGAGAGAAGATGAATAGCTCTACACGATCAGTGCTTGCTGCCATTTGCGGCTTTCTAGCTGTGACGGTTCTGACGGCTTCATGTCTATTTGCCGACGAGCCTGCGGAAGCCGTCACACATAACAGTGGTGTAAAATTGATCGTGCTGGGGATCGCTCAAGACGCAGGTTTCCCCCAGGCCGGTTGTAAGAAAATCTGCTGTGCTCAAGCCTGGGATGACGAAAGCATCAGGCGGAATGTCGTTTCACTCGCCGTCATTGATCAGGAAACAGGGCAGCGCTGGCTGTTTGAATGCACACCGGATTTTCCGCTGCAGCTGCGGATGCTCGACGAAAGATACCCGAAGGAAAATGGAAGTTCCGAGCTGGATGGAATCTTTCTGACGCATGCTCATATCGGTCATTACGCCGGCTTGATCCATCTGGGCAGGGAGGTCATGGGGGCGAGCAATACGCCGGTCTATGCAATGCCGGGGATGAGTGACTTCTTGAAAAACAACGGCCCGTGGAGCCAGCTGGTCACGCTGGAAAACATAGCGCTTCAGCCGATTCGAAAAGATGAGCCGGTTCAGTTGAACGATCGGATCAAGGTCACGCCGTTTCAAGTACCTCACCGCGACGAATTCTCGGAAACGGTTGGATTCCGCATCGAAGGCCCGGAGAAATCAGTCGTGTTCCTGCCGGACATCGACAAATGGGGTCGATGGAGCGTTCAGATTGAAGATGTAATCCGCGCATGTGACTACGCGTACCTCGACGGAACATTTTTCGAAGATGGTGAACTACCCGGGCGGGATATGGCTTCCATTCCACATCCTTTTGTCAGTGAGAGCATCAACCGCTTTTCAGTACTCGATGCAGAACAGCGCAGCAAAGTACGCTTCATTCATTTCAATCACACCAACCCGGTTCTTCAGCCGGATAGTCCTGCATCCACGCAGATTCAACGCGCTGGAATGAGCATTGCAGAAGAAGGTGAAGTGTTTGATCTCTAACTCACAAAGTTCAGGCACGCGGCGGCCGGTCTTGTGATCGTGTCGGGACACCGTGTTAATCCCCACGTGAGCCGCTAGAATGTGCCGTTTTCGTTGTTGAACCTTCCAGTCATCGATCCCAATCACACCAATCATAATCGGGGTATCCAGTTGTCTACTTCTTCATCCAGGCCCGATGAAGCGTCGGCTTTCGAACGCGAAGAGCTCGCGGCGGTTGCGAGACTTGCGGCCCGCTTGTGGTTGTTTGAAGTCGATGCGGAGATGCTTTCGATACTACGCAACGCCGATATCGTCGCCGCATTTTCCGAAAGCGGCTTTCCTGTTCCGGAAACTCTGGCGGACAAGAACAACGATGCGCAAAGCGCGGCGACTGAAAACGACAGCGCCCTGATTGACGAGTTGGCGGTGGATTTCTGCAGTCTGCTTGTTGGTCCCAAAGGCCATGTGCCGCCGGTTGAGTCCGTTTGGCGTTCTGATCGCTTCGAGGGGCAGCCCGCAGCGGACTCACGAACGTTTTTCGAGCTGCTTCCGCGGTATCAGCCGCCGAGCAAGATCTCCGACCATATTGGAACCCAGCTCGACTTTGTCGCTGCTGTACTTGAGGCGGATACCGACGAGCCGGAAGTATTCGAAATTGTAGTTCGCTTTGCCCGCCAGCGGCTTGAGTGGACGGCGCCGTTTTTGTCAGCAGTTGAGCGACGTGAAAACAAATTCTATTGCTGGCTCGCAAAACTCACTGCTGACTTAATCGATACGCTGCGGAATCTGAGTCAGTAGCCGGAATCAAAATTCAAATCTTCAAGTTGGAGCCATACGTGCTGAACAGAATCGTAATTCTATTTGTCGTGTCGTTCGTCGCTGTCCCCGTAATCGCTCAAGAATCTGATGACGGGGCGGCAACGCGGAAGTTTGCATTCCGCTACGGAGCTTCCGTGACCGGACTGGAACCCGGAGCGACTGCGCGGGTATGGGTTCCGATTGCCCGGAATAACGAACATCAGAATGTCGAAGTGACTGCGATCTCCACGCCGACAACGCTTGAGCAATTTGAGGATGAAGCCTATGGCAATCGTATCGGCTATTTCGAAGTCGTCGTCGGAGAAGCGGGAGTATTCGGTTTTCGCGTCAATTACGAGGTTGAAAGATCGGAAGCATCGGCTTTCGGCGGAGGTGATGGCCTGACCGACGAGGAGAAGGAGAACTTTTTAAAAGCTAACTCTCTTGTTCCTATCGATGGTCGTCCCGTCGAACTGCTCGATGGTGTAGAGTTGCCGGCGGATTCCAGCACCGAAGCCGGTAAGGCATTGTACGAAGTGGTTGAACAGTACATGACCTACGACAAGTCGCAGGCTGGTTACGGCAATGGTGATTCAGTGTGGGCCTGCGACAGTAAGACCGGGAACTGCACGGACTTTCACAGCGTATTCATCTCGCTCGCACGGAGTCAGTCGATTCCAGCTAGATTCGAAATTGGTTTTCCTCTGCCGGCAGAATCTGCCCGTGGAAACATCGGCGGCTATCACTGCTGGGCGTGGTTCCATGGTGAATCGGGGTGGACGCCGGTTGATATCTCCGAGGCGGATAAGCATCCGGAAATGAAGGACTACTACTTCGGTCAGTTGACTCAAGACCGGGTGTCTTTTTCGACGGGCCGCGACATCGTTCTGGTTCCTGAAGCAGCGGGCGAACCACTCAACTACTTCGTCTATCCGTACGTCGAAGTGGATGGCCAGCCGCTTGGAAAGGAAAACATTGTGCCCGATTTCTTTTTCGAGAATATCGACTGATCACCCCCCGATCAGCTGGCGAATCAGACGACGATCCCGTGGCTGGTTGTCAAATTCGACAATAGTTCTAGGGTTTCAACTGGTATCGCTTCTATCGCAAGATGAATCCGCGGGGAAAGGGGTCGTCCGGATCGAGAAAGAACTCATGCTGTCCGGTTACCTGTGCGATTCCCTTGACCATGGGAACGACAGCTTGATGCGGGCCGAACGTCGTTGCTCCGGCTACACTCACACTCATGCGGCTTCCAAGAATGCTCTCGACGACAATTTCCTGACCGACGGACAGCTCACCTCGCGAATGGTGTATCGCCGCCCTGCCCGATACTCCTGAACCCGTGGGGGAGCGATCGACCTCGCCATCAGCAAAGACGCAGACATTTCTCGAATGAGATCCGGGTTCCATGGCAGCGCCGACGAAAATTGTTCCGTAAAGAAAACTAAGTTCCGGCTCAAACGGGTGAACCACATTTGATTTCTGATCGATCACCGCACGTTTGATGTCGCGTCCGAATCTTATCAGCTGCGAATAGCCGGAAGATGTCAGATCGAGTCCAAACTGATCTGCATCGACGTATGCGTAAAACGCACCGCCGTAAGCAAGGTCGTAGTAGACGTTGCCCAGACCGGCAACTTCCACGCATTCATCAAACGCAACCACGAATGACGGTACGTTAAGAAAGCTGACCTCCCCTGCCCTGCCGCTACTGACTTGAACAAACGCCTTTAGCTGGCCACATGGAGCATCGATCAGAACCTCGGTTACCGGTTCGACTTTTTCCACCCAGCCGAGCTCTACTGCCAGTCGAGCGATTGCGATTGTCGCGTGACCGCACATGGTGCTGTAGCCCTCGTTGTGGGTAAACAAAACACCGAAGTGAGAATCCGGACGTTCAGGAGGAACCGGAATGAGGCCATACATGTCAGCATGTCCCCTCGGCTCAAACATCAGCAGTTGCCGCAAATGATCGTGATTGCGATGCATTTCGTCTCGCATCTGCAGAATTGTGTTTCCAGACAGATCTGGAATTCCTTCCACAATCACCCTGAGTGGCTCTCCCGCCGTGTGCATGTCAATGGTCCGGAATCGCAACCAGTTCGTGGGTGCGTCGTAACTGCCGGAGGTTTGAATTCTGTTGAAGACTGATGCCATAGCGCATGTATCGTAACAACTGCTTCAGAAAGGCGGACCCGGCAAAAAGAAAACACCTGCCCGTGATTTGCGAGCAGGTGTCTTGAAATGTTGTCGAATCGGCAAAGCCGTTTGTTATCAGTCGCGTTTGCACTTGAACAGGAAGCAGCCGTTTTCGGCCGTTGACTCAAAATCAGCCGGCCGTTCACCGCCCATTCCGTCGTAGCAGATGTTAAACATGTCGCCTTCCATCTTGATAATGCCGACGGCGGGTGCACCGGCAGGTGCGGGGCCGGATTCAATTGACATGTCAATATTGGCGGGTGATGTCGAGTTGTCGATCTCGTAGCTCATGACAAACTCGTCTGCGCCGGCAGGAATGGTAATCGTCTCTTCGGTTATTGTGATCGCAGGTAGACGATCCTCACCGATTTCTTCACCTCCGCGGGCGCCACCGACAATCTGCCACTCACCGGCCAGTAACTCCGCAGTCAACGGAGGCGTCATGATTCCGGCGACGAACAAATGATAACCATTCTCCTCTGTAGATTCGAAAGTCTCCGGCCGGGCACCGCCCATGGCGTCGTAACAAAGCCAGATTTTTCCGTCGTCAAACTTGATGATCCCGAGTGCCGGCGCCCCGACAGTGTCGGTTCCATCTTCCATGACCGGGCCTTCGTCGATTTTCATATCAATCGTCATCGGGGAGGCGGACGAGTCGATTTCGTAACCCATGACAAATGAGCCCGTTCCACCGGGACCGGTCAGCTCAAACGTGTCGGCGGTCATCTCGAAGCTTGGAGGCAGGCGGCTGCCGTCGAGTTCCTCGCCGGCTCGAACACCCTCAAGCATTTCCCATGTTCCGACAAGCATCGAAGCATTGAATACCGGTTCCCCGCCGTTTTTCACTCTGGCGACCAGCGCTTTGAATCTTTCGTCGTCGCGTACACCGTCCAGGTCAGTGTCCGTCGTCAGGTATTCGATATCAGAAAACCCTGCATCTACCGCTTTTTCCAGCCATTGGATCGACGCTTCGGTATCTTCCAGCAGCGCGTGTGCACAACCAAGGTTGTAAAGCGCTACCGGTTTGAAATCTTCAAACGTCGCAGCTCGGGTATGGGCTTCGATGGCTTTTTCCACCTCTCCACCGACATGCAGGCTATAGCCCAGTAACATCCACGCCTGACCATTCTCCTCGTCCTGGTCTACGACCTTCTGTAGAATTGCCGCTGCTTCGGTGTATTTTTCCCTCTGAAGCATCGCTGTTGCTTCTGCCATCAGGTCTTCGACTGAGTCCTGATCATCCTCCTGCAACGAGAAGATTGTGCAGCCGGCCTGTAGATTTGCCGGTGTTGCGATCGCGATTGCAATGACGATTGAAAAAAGATAACTGACCTTAAGTCGTGTCCAGTTCTTCACCATGGTCGTACCTCCAGGATAGAATGATGTCGCCCCGCGTCCGACAATATACCCGTAAACGTCGTCCGGGATTCAAAGTCGCGTTGCATTCGCCTGTCTTGCTGAAATTCGGCGATTAGCGTCACAATGTACCGGCATCAGGGCGTACAAACGGGACTATCCTGTCCTAATACGTCCTCTTCCGTCTTGTCTGGCATGGTGAGTCCGGCAACTCGGGACTATCCAGTCGATTCCGAAGGATCCGAAGGCCCAAATGAGTAAGCAGATAGTATCTCTCGTACCGCGCAATCTGATGTTCAAGTACAGGATTGCGTGCCGGCCTTTTGACAAAAAGTGGAAGAAAAATCTCGAGCTTCCAGAGTCGCATAAACTGCCCTGCTTCGGTGAGTTTGAACAGCAGCAGCGTTTTGCCGACGTCAGGACCGGTTGGAACTCCGGTGGATTGTTTTTGTCTGTCCGCGTTGAAGGCAAAAAGCAGTCTGTCTGGTGCCGTTCGACTCAGCTATTGGAAAGCGATGGAATTCAAGTTCACATCGATACGCGAAATACTGGAAACGTTCATCGAGCGACCAAATTCTGCCATTGGTTTTTGTTGCTGCCTGCCGGAGGAGGGTCAAGCCACGATCAACCGGTTGCGACGATGTTGAAGATCAACCGCGCGAAAGATGATCCACCATCCTTCAATCCGGGCGCAATTTCCGTTTCGGCGAAAACGAGCAAGGACGGCTACCTGCTAAGCGCATTTATTCCAGCCGAGTCGATGAACGGCTGGAACACCGAGGACCACCGCATGATCGGATTCAATCTGGCTGTGGTCGATCGCGAGTTCGGCTGGCAGACGCTGGGGGCAGGTCCGGAATTGCCAATCAAAGAAGATCCCGCGCTCTGGCAGACGCTGGAATTGCGCGACTGACGGTTGGTATCGGGGCAATTTTCTGCTGTATGGGTTCAAATCAGCCGGATTCGGCCAAATCCAATGGCAGTTCCCGTGTTTGTCCACTTTGCCTTAGTTGACACTCGTTCCGTTAGTCCTTACGGTCAAGTCAATTGCAACGTGTTCTTTTGACTCGGGAGACCCTAGATGAATCGCCTGTTGAGTATTTCTCTGGCAGTTGTTGCCATGGGGGCAATGCTGACGGCCGAAACTGCTGAAGCCCAGATCCTTCGTGGCTTGTTCGGCGGTCGCGCAAGCTGCGCACCAACTCGTAACCTCTGCCGACCCGTATGTGGTCCGAATTTTATCAGCCGCACAGCATGTGCGCCTGTTCGAACCAACTGCGTTCGACCGGGCTTCTCAATTTGCCCACCGGTAAACTGCTGCCCTTCGTACAACATCTGTCAACCACGCCCGATGTGGCGTCCGATGAATTTCTGCAACAACTATTGCCGGCCGATGGTTTGTTGTCCGCCACCTGTGTGTTGCCCGATGGTTTGTCCGCCGGTTATCTCATGCCCTCCGGTAATGCCGGCTCCTTTGCCTGCTCCGGTAGTTGTCAGCCCGCCACCTGTGATAACAGCGCCTCCTGTTTATCACGATCCCTGCCCGCCGGTCAGCTGCTTCCGACCGTGCTGCCCGACCGGTCCTCCGGTTTGTGGTTACAACAACGGCTGCGGAAATGGCTATGATAATTGCAACAACAGTTACTGCGGAAACAATTGCGGTAACGGGTGTGGCTGGACTCAACAGGGGTGCACCCCATGGCTTCCGGATCGCTGCGGGTCGCGTTGCGGACTGTTCAGCAGAACAAACCGTTGCGGCCGGGGCGGATTGCTTCGCCGCTTGTTCGGGCTGTAAAAGAGACACAGTCAAACACTGAATTTGACGTTCTCAAAACGATGTAAAACTCAAAGCCGTCTTCGAATAACGAAGACGGCTTTTTTCATGGAACGAGTTGTTGAGTTTGATCAATAGTCTGCAACCATTTCGCGACCGTTGATCGTGCTCAGCGAGCGATATGCGCTCAGGTCAATTGTTTCAGTAATGAACTCGATTGAGCCGTCACATTTGACGAAGTTGCAACCCCCGGAAGAATGCATGCTGTTGAAGCCACGAACCCGGTCTCCGGTAACTGACCCGATATCGATGGTTGCTTCACCTGGCTCAGTGTTCATTGGCGCGTAAAAGTCATCTATACCGTCCCAGAACCCATCAGGCCCGGGAGTGTGGGCGGTAACCGCAATGCAACTCCCCCGTCCACCTTCGTGGCCGGCAGTTTCAATTCCATCGCAATCTGCTTTGGACCAGACCTGGCCCATTATCATGCGATTACTTCATGGTCACGTGGACGAATAACAATCCAGTTCCGGGTTACTGGCTGCCTCACCGATCATGAAAGTCGTTGAGCTTCCGTCACGAATATCTGCGACCCTTGTCTGCGAATTGACCCCAAACGGGCCTGTCGAACTGCCGGGCAGTGCTGAAAGTGTGGAAACGGATCCTTTATTGAATGCGTAATCCGATGGCGCTCCGGGAATGCCTCCATCCTGTCCGACAGCGCTGGTATTGGACGGGCAAAGAAAGGTCTCGATTTTGACCTGCGTCAAAGTCAGATTCGTCCCAGTTTTCCAGTCGGAATTAAAATCGTACTGTTCGTAGACGTTGTTCTGCTCAATATTCGGCAGCAGATAGACGAGGCCGCTGTGCAATGCATCAGTCAGGTCGTCGTCGCTATCAACTACTCCGGACGGGAAATGTTGAAAAGCGGACTCGTAGTTCATGACGGCCAGGCCGAGCTGCCTCATATTGTTTGCACAATTGATCCGCCTGGCGGCCTCTCGGACCTGTTGAACGGCTGGCAGCAACATCCCGATCAGAATGCCGATGATGGCAATCACCACCAGCAATTCCACCAGAGTAAACCCTGAAGCTCTTCGACTATTCATTGGCTGGCCTTCTTTCTTACGTCAGGCAGTGATACCTCATTATGGGCTCAATGGCAGTTACGTCGAACATTGATTCCGGTTTTCGGCCAGAATGGGGCAGTATTGGTTGATCTAAAGTTCAACTCAATCTCCGGATAGGTACTAATGACCATTCCCGGAATTCGTCATGAGTTTTGTCGTAACGCTTCGAACGGGATTGCGACCAATTTACGGGAACGCAGGCAAGCCGTAACGCGTCAGCACTTTGTGCGCAAACTGCATGTACGCTAACGACTTGGGGCTCAACTAAGAGGGTGAAATTATGAAAACAACTCAATTCATGGCAGGTTTGCTGCTCGTCGCTGCGTTGCTGACGACGACTGGCAGTTCATTGGCGCAAGAAGCAGAGGTCGCGGACTCGTCGGGAATTGCGCTACTGGTCGACAGCTATATCGACGAAAGATTCGAAGGCACCAAAGAAGAAACTCTCGAACTGCTCGCGCGCTTAAACGAGGCAGGAGTATCTTCGCTGGATGATCTCGAGAATGTCCTCAGAAGCAATCGCGACTCTTATCCGGATACCTCGGCCTGGGTGGGCAACGTTACCAAACATGAGGTCGAATGTTTGCATGTGGATTACGCCACGACCTATTTTCTTTTCGTTCCGCCGGAGCTGGACACCGAACAATCGGTCTCTCTCGTGATCGTAGGGCACGGCGGAAATTCTTCGATGAGTCAGCAGCGAGCCGAAGGAACGGCGCGGATGTATCTGCAAGCCTACAGTTCCATGGGCGCTGCGATGAATGCGGTTCTTGTCGCGCCGGCTTCAACGCGAGGTTGGGGGCAGATCGGCAACTCCCTGATCTTATCCTGCGTTTCGCAAATTCAGCGCGCGTTGCCAGTTGACCCGGACCGGATCTACATTACCGGACAATCGATGGGAGGTACTTCATGCAGCTAGCTAGCCCTAGGGCCCCTACTATACTACTCGTATCTTCTCTGCCCTGGTCCTGGCCATTCACTCTGCTAATCTGAGCCATCAG
>JBCCFB010000038.1:0-31814 GCA_039029995.1 Planctomycetota bacterium | reverse complement strand
CGGGTCCCATTCGACAGCGCTTGCGGGAGCGGAATGGTTATAGATCTTCAATTCTGATCAGCCCGGAGTTCTGGAGGCCGTTTTGAATACCGAATCGACGACTCAATCCACAATCAATATCGGAATCAATGGTGCTGCCGGGAGAATGGGTCGGCGACTCATTGATCTCGCCATCGCCGATGAATGCCTCAGCCTTACCGCGGCAATTGAGCCTGAGGGCAGCCCTTTTGCAGGCGAGGACGCCGGTCTGGTCGCAGGGGCAAGCTCCTGCGGAGTTGCGATCACCAGTCTTGCACAACTGTACTCAGCCATTGCTCCTCAATGCGTTATCGATTTTTCTTGCAACGAAGCGACGGGAGCAATTCTCGATTACTGCCTGGAAAAGAGCGTTCCACTGGTAGTTGCGACAACCGGACTTGAGCCGGAGATCCTGCAGCGAGTCGAAGACGCCGCCGCCCGGGTCGGAATAGTTCATGCTCCCAACATGTCGATGGCCGTGAACCTCTCAATGAAGCTGGCCGAAACCGCTGCCGGAGCGTTGGCGGGGCAGGAGGATGTGGACGTCGAAGTGATTGAACGGCATCATCGGTTCAAAGCGGATTCACCGAGCGGGACCGCGTTGAAGTTCGGTGAGCTGATCGCCGGGAAGATGGGCCAGACGGAACATCGCCACGGACGGGAAGGAGTTATTGGAGCCCGACCTGCAACTGAAATCGGCTATCACGCTGTCCGCGCAGGTGACAATCCGGGCGAGCACACAATTATATTCGGAATGGCGGGAGAGACGATTGAGATACGCGTCGCTGCCACTAATCGTGATTGTTACGCTGCGGGAGCCCTTGCGGCTGCCAGGTTCCTCGTCGACCGGGCCCCGGGCATGTATTCGATGTACGACGTACTTGGCCTCTGAATTCTTGGCCTCTGATTGAAAGCAGTTTTCTGTTACGGAACCGGTTCAAATGGCCAAGTGTGATGAGGGGTATCTCTGCAGTATATGCGGAGGTGATGTCGAGAATGTGACCGAAAGCGAACTGTATCTCAGGTACGTCATTGGCTTGCTGGATCCCGAACTGCTCCACGCGACTCCTGAAAAACACATTCGCTGCAATCCCGAACTGGCTCAGTTTATTGTGGCAGATGATTTCGTTCCGGAGCTAGTTGAAGGACCGTTTGGAAAACAGCACCTTGATCCAGAGTTCGTAACAGAACGAGAAACTCTTGTTACCCGTGGCTGGCATCGCCTGAAAGAAATTCGTGCGATGGGTGAATCTGCGATTCTTGATTTCCCGCTACCCGAAGTCATCGAGATGTGGAACGCACGGCGATCCGAAAACGAAGGTGGCTGACAGAAGGTGGCTGACAGGCATTTGTTCCGGTACGAATTCCTGATGCGTGCTGCGTCAGTAACAGATACCTTTCGAGTTGGCAGTACTGGCGGTCGGGTCGCAGGCATCGCGCAATGGCAACGCAACTGAACAAGTACCGTTCAGGCTGCCGGGATTTCGTCCGGCAACTCGGGGAATTGAAAGCCGTCTCCCAGTTGCGGGAGTGGCTTGACCCAGATTACCGCTGTCATCGGAAGGTTCGCGTAGAGATGCGGAAAAAGCGAACCTCCGCGGGAAGGCTCCCATTTCAAGTCTGCACCAAGTTTGTTGCTGTTTACCGCGACAAGAAGAAGTTCACTCTTGCCAGCGAAATGTTTTTGGGCTGTTTCGACGACCTGGTCGGCTGCAGAGAAATGAATAAAGCCGTCTTCGAGATCGATCGGCGCGCCAACAAACTCTCCGGCAGCTTCGGCTTTCTTCCAGGCTGGAGCTTCGGCGATCTTATAAACGATACGATTCAACGCTTTTCACCTTTTTGCTTTTGACAGCACGAGCTTGATGAGTTGAGTCGGCAACTCCGTTTCCATTCCTGATTTGAACTTGTCAGGCCTGACATTCGTATGGGGTTACCGGTCGAGCACCTGTCCGAGAAATGTTCGGCAGAATACCAAAGGCAGTCTCGCTAAGTTGTAGTCGCAGAGCCTGTCCGGTTTTGCCGAAGATTATTGTCGCAGATCGTCGGTAGGGCCGGAATCAGCGTGAGTAGACAGTCAGGATGGCAAGCCGTCGTGTCGGCCCTCAATTCTTGCAGCAGGCCGGTGTGAGTCAGCCGACGTAATCAGATTGCAGCCATTGGGGTCAGGGTGCTCCCGCAAGGCGTCCCGTCGCAAACAGTTTCAATTCCCCGGGACCAGCTGTCACTTCGGGGGCGTTTCCAACGCCTTAACGTATGATTCCGTCCCTTGTGTGGCTACTTTTACATGAGCGATGGATGAAACAGTTACGCTCCCCGTAAGGAGGGCAAATCTGTTGCGTCTTTATAACCACGGGCATTATCATTACGACACCGTAATCCGACCGGAATTACCGTCGATAACGGCCCATAAACAACAAAACAACAGGAGAATTTTGTGTCTACATTGAGAAAGTCAATTCTGGGTCCGGCGATCGCCGTTGCGGCAATGTTGATGGCCACATCCGCAGTTGCTCAGGATCTGAGCGTCGGCGACAAAGCGCCGTCGATCAATATTGAACACTGGCTGTCTGACGGCAACGGTAAATTTGACAAGGTCGCTGAATTCGAAGAGGGCAAAGTCTACGTCGTCGAATTCTGGGCAACCTGGTGTGGTCCGTGCATTGCTTCGATGCCGCATATTGTTGAACTGCAAAACAAGTATGCGGAGTCAGGCGTTCAAGTAATCAGCGTCAGTGACGAAGATCTTGATACCGTTGAAGAGTTTCTTGAACGGGACGTTCGTGGTGAAGACAAGACATACGCCGAACTTACTTCCGCATATTGCCTGACTACTGATCCTGATGAGTCGGTTTACGACGACTACATGCTGGCTGCAGGCCAGAACGGTATTCCGACTGCATTCATCGTCGGCAAAACCGGAAACGTTGAGTGGATCGGCCATCCAATGGAAATGGACGAGCCTCTGGACATGATCGTTTCTGATTCGTGGGATCTGGAAGAGTGGAAAAAGTCCCAGGAAGCCGAGGCAGCAGCCGAGGCGGCCGTCATGGACTTGATCCAGAAAATCGGTCCGATGGTCAACGAAGGCGAATTCGAAGAAGCCCTCGAAGCTATCGATGAAGAGATGGCTGGAACTGACAACGAACAACTCCAGAGCATCCTCAAGCAGATTCGTTTCTCAATCCTGATGGAATCAGGTGGTGAACAGCTCGTTGGAGCTTTCAACGAGATGGTTGAAGAGAACAAAAAAGACGCGATGATGCTGAACCAGATCTCATGGGCGATCGTTGAGAAGCACATGGCTGGTGGTGAAGTCAGCGAAGACATGATCAACGCTGCTGCTGCTGCGGCTGAACTGGCCGTCGAACAGGAGCCGGAAGACGGCGCGATTCTGGACACATTGGCTCACCTTCTGCACATGCAGGGCGACCTTGACCGTGCGATCGAAGTTCAGGAAAAAGCTGTTGAGTATGCAGGCGATCAGTTCGGTTCAGACCTTTCTGATTACCTTGACGAACTGAAGGCTGAAAAAGAAGAAGCCGGCGGCGGACGCTAGTCCAGCTGAGCGGAATTGACAATCAAAAGCCCGTCCATGTGACGGGCTTTTTTTGTTGGCATGTTGCTTTCCTGACTTGTACTTCGCCAAAGCAAAACTTCATCGTTCACATCAGGCAATGCCAATGCGTCGATGATCCTTGACAGGAATTGCCTCCCGCGTCCGGGTGACGCGATCCAGGTCGATCTCAGCGAGACAAAGGCCTTCTCCCTGGCCTTTGTCAGCTACGACGGCACCCCACGGGTCTACGATCAGGCTGTGTCCGTAGCTTTTGCGGATACCATCTTTGTCATGTGTCCCCCATTGCGCAGGTGCGATAACCCAGCATTGATTTTCGATCGCGCGGGCACGCAATAAGGCGTGCCAATGGTCCTTTCCGGTGGTCAGCGTGAACGCCGAGGGCACAGAAAGAATCTGCGCTCCCTTTTCAACAAGCGCCCGATACAACTCTCCGAAGCGCAGGTCATAACAAATGCTCATGCCGATTGATGCAGGTTCTGCTTCCGCCACAACAATCTCCGAGCCGGGAACGATCGAATCTGATTCTTTGACGCTGATACCGCCGGGAACATCAACGTCGAACAGGTGGATCTTCCGATAAGCTGCGAGGCGATTACCTGAAGGTCCGAAAAGTACGCTCGTGTTGAAGCACTTTTCCTCGTCAACGTGAACCTCGTTGGAGTCACTATGTGGGATAGTGCGCTGTTCTGCCACAGAGCCGATTAGCAGATGAATCTTCAATTCGTTGGCGAGTGCCCCGAGTCGCGTGAGAATCTTTCCATCGATTGGCTCCGCGTTGGCAACCTTGTGAAATTGTGGTCCCAGGTAAGCCGTGTTTTCAGGCGTCGCAACAAGCGTAGCGCCTGCATTTGCTGCTCGACGAACCAGCCTGTCAACAGTGTCGAGATTCCGTTCGACCTCAGTTGTGCATCTCAATTGAACGCAGGCTGCGAGGAACATCATTGCTCTCCAGAGCTGGAAGGTTGCGAGACGTCTGGAAATGACTTGCCGGTCGGCGCATCTGAAACGCGTCCGCAGATATTGTTTGGCGGGCAGTTACAATGCCGGTAGCAAGTAACAGATTGTATGTAGTGCCATTGAAAGCAGCGAGTCAACTATGAGCCTGTTCCGGAATTCGAGATGTAGAGCTACCTACACGCGACTTGAGCGAAGATGCCTTCTCGCGACGGTGAACCTGTCAGGAGGAGTGCTCCTGATAACCGGGACAGACGCCGATGACGTTGTTTCAATCGATGATTTCGCGAACACCGATGAAATCGATGTGGATGTAAACGGCGGTGCCCAGATATTCAGTTTTGCAAAAACAGAAGTCAGCAGTATCCGATTCCTTGCAAACGAGGGCGACGACGTATTTCAATTTTCCGTTCAGGATTTCAATAACCTGTCATCGATCTATTTTTCCGGATTCACTGGAGATGACTTCATTTCACTGGATGCGCCGGCGATCGGCAACGCGACGGTCACGGCGATCGGCGGTCCGGGCAACGACAGGTTTTCTGTTGTCGATACCATTCCCAACCCTGTTGTTGCGGATTTAATCTTCTATGGAGGGCCAGGGGATGATGTAATTCGAGGTGGCCTCGGCGACGATTTGTTGAGTGGTCAGGCCGGCCACGACACGATAATCGGTGGCGCGGGGAACGATGTGATTCGGGGCGGAAACGGGAACGATGACCTCGTTGCTGGGAGCGGGGACGATTTCGTTTCGGGCAACTCCGGACATGACACCATCAACGGAGGTCAGGGGGATGACAACCTGCTCGGTGGCAACCATATGGACACAATCTCCGGCGGAGAAGGAAACGACTCGATAGACGGCGGCCGTGCAGATGATGACCTATCGGGGGACGACGGAGATGATGTGCTTTACGCCGGTCCGCAGAATGATCGGCTTGAAGGCGGCGCAGGAGCCGACTTCCTGCATGGACAGGACGGTGATGACGAAATAGTTGCCGGGGCGGGAGACGATATCGTCAACGGAGGCCCGGGCAATGATGTCATTCAAGGTAATGCCGGAGACGATACGCTTCGTGGTGACAGCGGCGACGATGAGATCGTCGGTGGCAACGGAAACGATGAAATATTCGGCTCGTGGGGTAACGATCTCATCTCAGGCAACGCAGGCAATGACGTCGTTTACGCATTCGATGGTGATGACGTCGTCTATGGCGGATCAGGAGACGACGACATATATGGAGGTTCAGGCAACGATATCCTTGGCGGCAATTCCGGACGCGACTCGCTGGCAGGTCACGGCGGGCTTGATCGGTTGTTCGGCGGCGACGGGGAAGACTGGCTCGGCGGCGGTGCGGGCAATGACTTGTTACAAGGCGGTGGCGAAGTAGACAGAATGAGGGGCGATGCAGGTATGGACAATTTTGTTCTTAACGGCAACGATTTTCTGATCGACTTTGAAGTAGGCGAAGATTCGGCGAGCTAGAGGAAATAGCGAGTTGGCTATGTTTGATTTCAGGGGCTAAATTCAGGTTTGCTGCGCAAGGCAGATTGGATAGTTGGAAAGAGGTGTGTGATCCACTCGGTTGAATGTGGTAATTAAAACGCTTGTTTAGCAAATTGTGTTTCCTGAATTCCGGGAAAATGCAGCCTGCGTTCATTTCCCGGCAAGATTCGACTGCCGATAACACACATCCTTCACAATAGCTTTTGTGGGGAATACCCGGTTTGATGGGCTGAATCGGGGGGTGGCGTCGGCTTGATTCCGCTATACTCTCTGTTGCGCATTTGAATTGCACCCCGAGTCATCCCTCCGCGCATCGGCCACGATGGAGTGTGCCGCGAATCCTGCCAGGAGTCGGAGTATGAACGGTAACGAGGAGCTTACCGCTACTACAACCCGCCATGACAGTCCCAGGACTGTCTCACTAATTCTCAAGCCACTCGCCGCATTAATGGCGTTGTGCTTCGTTGCGTTTCTGCTTGCGCACTTTCTGATTCGGCAGCCTCTGTTTGAGGCGTCTTATGAACTGGGGCCTTCTGTTGAAGCCGGTTCGATTCAGGACATCTCCGATGTTGTTGACGAAGGTCTTGTTGACGAAGGTCCGGGAGCCATTTGTCCAAACAAGAATTGTGGCGGTCAGGATGGTTGTTGCGATGAGTTGATCGTGCGTGTAAAGCGGATAGATAAGCTGAGTTTCCGCGACGTGAATCAGGCGCTTAATCGGTGCGATGATGTAATCGAATTGGCGCAGGCAGAAGGTGACGACACAGTTCTCGCCGTTGTTCTACTCGAGAAGATTTTTCTTAACTCGCTGATCAATGGTCCCGCCCAGTCGAATGTGTTCGCGCATCCTGCCATTCGCGCATTTCCAGACGACGCGCCACCGGAGTTGCAGCTCCACTTTTATTCAACGCTGCTTGGTATTGAGTGCCGCCGACGGGACTCCATCAGCGGCGATGGCATTCAGCTGAGAGATATCTACTTCGAGAAATGTTGCCAATACGCTTCGCTATGCGAAGACAGCGAATTGGCTGCCTGCTATCGGCTGTCGTTGACCATTAATCACCTCGAGCATCTGTTCACACCTCCCGATTCACCAGAGATTGTCGCTCTTGAATCATTGCTGGAATCGGACGCTGCGACACGCGAATGTGGTGACTCCGAAGCAGCCTTGATGATGGTCAGAGCTTACCGGCAGATCGAAGATGAAAGCAGTGGAGATAATGGCGAACTGGCTCGCGAGTCTTTTCTGGCGGCCGCTGAGACTGCCAGTTGTTCAGGGAATCTTCGACTCGAGACAGTCGCTCGCAAGTGGGCTGCAATGGCAGGCAAGGGGGACCGGGCCTTTTTCAAATCGCAAATCGAAACGTGTCTCGATTGCGCAAACGAGTTGCATTCAACGACTATGATGCTGGATATGACCGTCCATCTGATGGGTCAGGCCGTAACTCAAGCCGACTACGAAAAAGCGATCGGCTACATTGAGGCTGTAGAGGCACATTCGCCATCAGCCTTGACCATGAGTCAGCGACATTTCCGGTTTCTGCGTTATGCAATCAATGCCTACAAAAATACCGAAGGTGGTGACCAGCAGGTGGCATACTACGAGCGTCTGTCAAAAGACGCGACGCGTCCGGTTTACCGTCCTCCACCGCCGATCATGGTCGTTGCCCCGACCCCGAAAAATCCGATCAATGGGAGCGAAGGCAGCCAAATAGTAAGCTCGAGCAGTGGTCTCGCAGGTCTGCTTGCTTTTGCCGTAATTGCCTTCCTTGCAATCGGGTTGATTTCTTTGCTCGCGCTGCTTGTGGCCCGCCGAAATCTCGGTCCTCTGGTTGTTGGAGACCGGTTTAACCCGGAACTTGACCGGCAGCTGGCAGCTTACGATCGCACAGAACGTCTCGGAGTTATGGCCGGCGGCATTGCTCACGATATGAACAATCTAATGACCGGCGTCATGTGTAACGCTGAGTTGCTGCAGATTTCGGCGGCTGGAAACAACAACAAGGTAGACGAGCAGCGGTCAGGCCAGATTATTGAGTCCGTCGAGATCGCAGCGGAACTGAGCAGGCAGATGCTCGCCTTTGCCGGACGGCAGCAGCTGAATTGCGAGCCACAGTGTCTGAACCGTTATATCGAAGGTTTACTTCCGCGGTTAAGTGCGATTACCGGCAACCAGGAACTGATAAAAACAGATTTTGCGAACGACGTTGAACCGGTTGAGCTTGATCCAGTTCAGTTTGAAAAAGTAATCGCAAACCTGGTCGTGAATTCATTAGAGGCGGCAGACGATAAATCGTCGGGAATTATTATTAGAACCGGCCGTGCTGCGTCGCCTGAGGTCAGTCCTGAGGACGAGGGGACTCCTCCCGAGATGGCATTTGTTGAAGTCGAGGATTTCGGCAAAGGAATTCCGGAGCATGAGATCGACCGTATCTATGACCCTTTCTTTACCACCGGTCGCAAGGGGAAGGGGCTAGGACTGTCGTTGGTATTCGGTGTTGTCAAAGCCCATAAAGGTTTTTGCAAAACGGAATCGACAGTCGGGAAAGGAACTACCATTCGCCTGTACCTTCCGATTTCAAATCGATCGTTCGTGGGTTCCTCAAAGCCCAGCAGGCCGCCCGAACCTGCTTCAGGCGGAGGGCTCGTCCTCGTCGTTGATGATCAGGAAGTTGTGCGAACCAGTACGCGTTTCCTTTTGGAAGTCGGCGGATGGAGTGTGGTCGAAGCCGAGGACGGTTTCGAGGCGATCGAAATACTAAAAACAAGGTCGGCGGAAATTGACTGCATGATCATCGACGTAATTATGCCCGGCATGAACGGAGAGGATCTTCTGGGCGAACTTTCCACTCAGGGAATCGCCATTCCGACGGTCGTCATGAGCGGCTTCAGCCACCAGGATCTGAATTCGTTCATGAATTACGACCAGGTTGTGGCAGTTATGCAGAAACCGTTCCCGCGTCACCTGCTCTGGTTGAATATGCGAAAAGCGTTTTCTGCTTCCTGATTCCGTTGGTTCCGGTCAGTGGCCGTTCTTTGAGGTCACGGCACGCGCCAACACCGTGTGACACAACTGGACATTTATGAACCAACATTGTTCGGTGTCATTGGAAACTGAAAAATCTGGAAATCTGAAAATCACTCTTTTTTCCTTTTCGTTTCAGAATTTGTGTCAATTCTTCGGTTCTCCGTTTTTTCAGCGCGTGGCGTATTCGGGCGGTTTCTCGGTTTTTCCGGCGTGGGTTTGGATTTTCCGGGCTCATGAAACGGTTTATGGCTGACTGAAACTTCATGAAACGCTCTGAAACGTTTCTGAAACAAGCACACGCCCGCATCATTGCCCGTGTGTTTTCTTGACCGCGAACGTGGGCATGCGAAGTATTTGTCTGCCGCAGATAGTGACTGTGCAAGTATTCGTTATGGAATGGTCGCTATCTTCGCTACAGTTGCCACTGGACCGTTTCAATAGGTTAAGCGAAT
Organism: Planctomycetota bacterium; assembly: GCA_039029995.1. Classification (GTDB taxonomy): domain Bacteria; phylum Planctomycetota; class Planctomycetia; order Pirellulales; family Pirellulaceae; genus Mariniblastus. Next base: position 22,275 of record JBCCFB010000038.1, on the reverse strand, counting down.
TCGGATTCTGATTCCGATCGCTCAAACAAACAGGATTGAGTTACTTTTGCACCTGCGACTTTTCTAAATACTCACGGATGTGCGGCACTGTTCACAGTTCCGTTTTCTAACCCGCTGATTGAAGCGGACTCAAGGCAACTTTAGTCCGATGCATTGTTTAGGCCGGGCCCGGATTCGCATGTGAACCGGCAGGCTTGACCTTTTGTCGGTCTTTTTCAAAGCAACCTGCTTTTGAACGTCTGCGTTGTTACGGATGCAGGCACTTGTAGATTTTGCGCCGGAATCACCATGGCTTTGCGCCGGCATTGCGCCGGAACGAGGATCCAGAACGATTCGTTTCTCTCCCCTAAGGAAAGACGTGTGTAACGGGGACGTTGCGCCCGGGCGGTCGATCTGCGCCTGTACCCAGGGATTAACCTTTTACAGAGAGAGTACTGGAACATGTTACAGAAGATTTCCGTCGTTGCTGCAATCGCAGTAGTCCCCTTTTTCATGGCCGCCGATCTCTCCGGAGTGAGTACCGCCACCCCCGTATCCGGAGCAGGTTCCGCAACTTCTGAAGCGGCGTCTACGCTGGGCACCTATTACATCGACAGGGTCGTTGAGGGCAACGGTACGACGATGGCGAAGGCCCGCGAGGATGCGCTCAACGAGATGCAGATCGCGCTGGCCAACCTCGATCTTCCGCCGAACCACGTGGCAGTCGGTTCTGAAATTATTGTTGAATATCCTGATCCGCCGAACACTTACGTGATCGAATTCAGAGTCACTGTATGGGACGGTCAGGGCTTCCCGCCACCGGGAATCGGACGTGGACCTGTCGGCGCTTCGTACGTTTCGAAGTAACGGGAGCTGCCCTTGTCAAGCAATGAGATTGAGTTCATGCGGCGTCCGGTATCGGGCGCCGTTTTTTCTTGACGCGCGGATAAAGACACGCGCGGATAAAGATACGCGCGGATAAAGACACGCGCGGATAAAGACACGGGCGGATAAAGATGTCGCGCGCTTGCCCGGCTACCTGAAGCGCCTGACCTCGATGGGGCCGGGCATCAGCAGATTGCGATGTCAAACTCATCCATGAACTCTGCGCCGATAATGTACATGCCGTTGTCGATCGAGAGTTGCGTGAAATGGCGGACTTCCGCGATCCCGGAAAAAGAATGGTCCGGAATGGAGATGTTCACAAAACGGCATTCCAGTGTCTTGTGCCAGTTGAACCCGATGCCGTTTCTGCTGAAATCCCGTGAGGTCGTCCAGAAAGGATCACCAGTCTCCATGTAGTCGTCATCCAGCGGCTGTACGAGTAGCGGAAGCTTGTGCCTGTATCGTTTCAAGCGCCGGCGATTCGCGCTTCGCTCTGACGGGTTTACGACAAACTTGAGAGCGTTGAAAAGGGTGGCCAGCATATCTTGTCTTCCGCGTTGCCTGAATCAGATTTCAATTGAGCACAATCCAGATCGGCTTGAGCTTCTTTTCACTGCAACCGTTGGTCGAAGCAGGGGGCAAGTCAAACTGAAACCCTACTTCAACCGTAGGGTTTGCCTTCCGGCAAATCTCCGAACAACGAACCAGGCCGTATTGCCAGCGTGGACCGTCTCACCCGGTCATCGCCAGGACGAATTCCGACCGTAGAAAAAACGGTTTCCATCGGCGCAGCTCGAATTAGTCCGTCGGACCAGATCCAATTAAATAGCGTGCTGGTTCGTTGGAAATACCACTGAATTACACGCCGATACCGGTTTGATTGAGGCGAGCATCCTACGGTGTTAGATTGAGCGGGTGAATTAACAATCTCAAACCAGCAACGGGCGACCCATAAATGAAACGAACGTTATTTCCCCGCATCCACTCATCAGCGATTGTGAGTCTGGTTGCGGCGCTCTTAGGACTGACAAGCGCATTGCCCGCCGGCGCGCAGGTCGACGCACCAGTCGGTGACGAACTTCCCTCGCCGGTTTTCGAAGACGGCCAGGCACAGGTTGTCGAGGCATTCAATGACCGGGACGAATGGATCCGGCATGATCTCTGGGTGGAAACCGAGTTCGATTCGGACGGTAATGGCAAACCGGATCGGATGCACGTCAGCGTAACCAGACAGAAGCAGACTGATCAGGGGCTGAAAGTTCCGGTTGTCTATAACACCAGCCCCTATTTTGCCGGTACCGGTGGCAATGGCCGTGAATATTTCTGGGACACCGAACACGAGATCGGTGAGTTGCCGGAAATCCACGAGAAGCCTGAAATCGCCCAACAGGAAAAACGGCCGGTCATATCCAACGGCCATACAAGAGAATGGGTGCCTCGCGGTTTTGCGGTTGTTCACTCCTGCTCGCCTGGCACCGGCCTGTCTCAAGGTTGTGTAACGATTGGCGGTGACAACGAGTCGCTTGCACCCAAAGCGGTCGTCGACTGGCTGTGCGGACGTGCCAAAGGCTACACCACACCGGATGGTGATGAAGAAGTCACCGCGTTCTGGTGCACGGGAAAAGTCGGCATGACTGGAACCTCATACAACGGAACTCTCCCGATCGCCTGCGCGACGACAGGAGTAGACGGTCTGGAAGCAATCATTCCAATCGCTCCCAATACATCGTACTACCACTACTACCGGTCATTCGGCCTCGTCCGTCACCCGGGCGGATACATGGGTGAAGACGCTGACGTTCTCTATGACTTCGTGAACAGCGGCGATCCTGAAATGCGTGAGTACTGCGACTGCGAAATTCGTGAAAAAGAACTGCTTGCCAACATTGACCGTGAGTCAGGTGACTACAGCGAATGGTGGGCGGGTCGCGACTATATGAATGATCTCGAGCCATACAAAACTCCGACTCTGATGGCACACGGGCTCAATGACTGGAACGTAATGCCGGGCCACACGATTCGCGTGTATGAAGCTCTGAAGTCCAAGGGCGTGCCCGTGATGATTTACCTGCATCAAGGCGGCCATGGTGGCCCGCCTCCGATGTCCATGCAGAATCGCTGGTTTACGCGATACTTGTACGGCCTGGAAAACGGAGTCGAAGAAGACTCACGATCATGGGTCGTCCGCGAGGGAGACCGTCGCTCATCGCCGACAGAGTATGACGACTACCCCAATCCGGAGGCCAGCCTCGTTGAGCTTTATCCCAACGAAGGCGGTTTGCAGATCGGGTCGCTTGATTTCAGCAGAATTGAAGGAGGGCAGGGGACTGAAACACTGATTGATGATGTCGGTATCAGTGGAATGAGACTCGCGGCCAAAGATGAATCAGAAAACCGTTTGCTATATGCAACTCCCGAACTCAAAGAGCCGGTCCACATTTCAGGTACTCCGAACATCACCCTTCGGGTTGCTTCTGATAAAGAGGCGGTCAATCTGTCCGTCTGGGTGGTTTCATTGCCGATCGTCAACAGTCGTCAGATCAATGACAACCTGATCACACGCGGCTGGGCAGATCCTCAGAATCACGAGTCGCAAACTGACGGTGAGCCGATGGTGCCCGGCGAATTCTACGATGTGGATTTCACGTTGCAGCCGGATGACCAGATTATCCCGGCAGGACAGAGGATCGGGCTGATGGTCTTTTCCAGCGATCGCGATTTCACGCTCTGGCCGGATCCGGGAACAAAGCTGATGCTGGACCTCTCCGGCAGTTCAATCGAGTTGCCGGTCGTCGGCGGCGAAGAAGCGCTTCGGGAGGCGCTGGGGCAGACTGTCGAGTAACGGTTGATTCTCAGTTTTGAAAACAACAAAGCGGGGAGATGCAAAGTGCGTCTCCCCGCTTCTGTTTTATAGCCGTGCTTCAACCCGGTTGGTTATCAATAACTCAGAACGGGTGATAGCCACTTCTCGACGTATTCCACAGATTCGCCTTTGAGTCGGGCGTAATGCTCAACCTGATCCTTCGTAATCTTGTTTATGGCGAAATACCGCGATTCGGGATGAGCAAAATACAGCCCGCTCACCGCTGCGCCGGGCCACATGGCGTATGACTCGGTCAGTTTGATTCCCGTTGCAGGCTCAGTGTTCATCAATTCCCACAGTGTGCCTTTTTCGGTGTGGTCAGGGCAGGCTGGATATCCCGCTGCCGGCCGGATTCCACGGTACTTCTCTTTGATGAGCTCTTCGTTGGACAGGCTTTCAGATGCGCCGAATCCCCATTCGATTCGTGCACGATGATGCAGCAATTCTGCGAATGCTTCGGCCAGTCTGTCAGCCAGGGCCGCCACCATGATGGCGTTGTAGTCATCGAGCTGTTCACGGTATTTCCCGGCCAGTTCGTCACATCCATGGCCGGTTGTAACAGCAAATCCGCCGATGTAATCGGCGCGGCCGGAATCGACTGGAGCGATATAGTCTGCGAGTGAGCGGAAGTGCTTGATGCCCTTGCGCTGCCATTGCTGACGGAGCATATGGAATCTGGTCAGCTCTGATGATCGCGAATCATCGCCGTAGACAATGATAGAGTCGCCTTCTGAAGCAGCAGGCCAGAAGCCGAAGATGCCTCGCGCTTGAAGCAGGTCTTCGTCGATGATTTTTGCGAGCATCCGCCGGGCGTCATCAAACAGCTTGCGAGCTTCACTTCCTACAACTTCATCATCCAGAATCTTCGGATAGCGACCGTGCAACTCCCATGAAAGGAAGAATGGGGTCCAATCGATGTACCTTGCGATTTCGGCAAGGGTGATTTCAACGTCGGGCTGTGTGTCCGGTGACGAGCCGAGTGTTTTTGCCCCGGTGAACGACGGTGATGGAATGTCAACCGTCGCCCAGTCTGTCGGGTATCGACTTGCAAATGCTTCCTCGTAGGGAACGAGGGTCATTTTGCGCTCTTCATAGCTTGCAACAAGGCGTTCCTGAAGCTGGTTGTTTTCGTCAACAAAGACTGGCTTGAGCTCATCGCTGTTGAGGCGATCAACGACGCCAACGCTTCGAGAGGCATCGAGCACATGGAATACGCCGTGTTCATACCGCGGAGCAATTTTGACCGCGGTATGTTTGTCACTCGTCGTTGCACCGCCGATCAAAAGCGGGATTTTCATTCCGGTGCGCTGCATTTCTTTGGCAACGTAGACCATTTCATCAAGACTCGGCGTGATCAGACCTGACAGACCGATTATGTCTACATTGTGTTTGACAGCTTCGGCAAGGATTTTTTCACAGGGGACCATCACGCCCAGATCAACGACACGATAGTTGTTGCAACCGAGTACAACCCCGACGATGTTCTTGCCGATGTCATGGACGTCGCCTTTTACAGTCGCCATCAGCACGGTCCCGCGATAGCTTTCGTTCTCGAGGCCCGCTTCAATCTTCTCCTGCTCCATGAACGGCTGCAGGTAGGCAACAGCCTTCTTCATGACACGAGCCGACTTGACGACCTGCGGCAGAAACATCTTGCCGCTTCCGAACAGATCACCGACGTAGCTCATTCCATCCATCATCGGGCCTTCGATGATTTGAAGGCAGCGGTCGTATTTCTGACGCGCCTCTTCAGTGTCGTCCTCGATGAATTTGTCGATGCCTTTAACGAGAGCATGTGACAGTCGTTCTTCAACCGGGCCGCTGCGCCATTCGAGATTTTCAGTTTTACCCTTACGTCCTTTGGTCGTCTTTACCGTGTCCGCGAACTCGAGGAGACGATCGGTTGCGTCATCACGGCGATTGAGCAGAACATCTTCCACGTACACAAGTAGATCCGCAGGAATTTCCTCATAGATCTCGAGTTGTCCCGCGTTCACGATTCCCATGTCCAGTCCGGCTTCAATGGCGTGGAAGAGGAACGCTGCGTTGATTGCCTCGCGAACCGTGTTGTTTCCCCGGAACGAAAAGCTGACGTTTGATACTCCACCGGAGATTTTTGCTCCCGGGCAGACTTCTTTGATCTGCTTTGTTGCTTCGAAAAAGTTGACGGCGTAGTTGTTGTGCTCCTCCATGCCGGTGGCAATCGTGAGGATATTGGGATCGAAAATAATATCTTCTGCTGGAAATCCGACTTCTTCGGTCAGCAGGTCAAATGCGCGTTTGCAGATCCGGACTTTGTCATCAGTTTCCACCGCCTGACCTTCTTCATCGAAAGCCATGACGACTACAGCAGCGCCATACCGCCGGACGGTACGGGCTTTCTCGAGGAAGTCGGCTTCACCCTCTTTCAGGCTGATCGAATTCACGATCGCTTTGCCCTGGGAGTTTCGCAGGCCGGCTTCGATCACCGTCCATTTGGAACTGTCAATCATGACCGGTACCGAAGCAATGTCGGCTTCGCCCGCGATCAATCGCAGGAACCGTGTCATCGCCTCTTCGCCGTCAAGCAGTGCATCGTCCATGTTGATGTCGATGACCGCTGCTCCGCCTTCAACCTGGTCTCTCGCTACTTCCAGCGCCTCTTCGAAGTTGCCGTCACGAATCAGCCTCGCAAACCGGCGCGATCCGGTCACGTTGGTACGTTCACCGACCATCAGGAAGTTTGCATCTTTCCGCATCGTCAGCGGGCGCGATCCGGACAAACGGGTCAGTGGCTCAACCTGATTCCGGCGATGCGGTTTTCTGCCCCGGACCCGTTCGGAAATAGCGGTGATATGATCAGGCGTCGTGCCACAGCAACCGCCGATAATATTGATCCAGCCTTCATCCGCCCATTCGCCCACCATCTCGGCCATCTTATCGGGGCTGAGATCAAACTGGCCCATTTCATTGGGCAGCCCCGCATTCGGATGAGCGCTTACATAGGGTGTCGCGATTTTCTGAAGCTCTTCGAGATGCGAGCGCATCACGTCAGGCCCCAGCGCGCAGTTCATGCCCACAGACGCCATCGGGAAATGAGAAATGCTGTTCCAGAATGCCTCGACCACCTGGCCGGAAACGAATGTGGAGCCGGACTCGGCAAAGGTTCCCGAAACCATCACAGGAACGACGTTTCCGGACTCATCAAAATAGCGTGAGATCGCAAACAGACAGGCTTTCAGGTTCAGTGTGTCGATAACCGTTTCGGGAAAAAGGACATCGACTCCGCTTTCGATCAGTGCCCGTACCTGCTGGTAGTACGATTGCTCCATCTCTTGAAAGGTCACGCCACGCCAGGCCGGATCATCGACCCGGGTACTGATCGCAGTCTGTTGCGCCGTTGGTCCTATGGAACCGGCAATAAACTTCGTCGGGCTTCCGGGATTGTCTTCGTAGTAGATGTCGATTGCCCTGCGGGCATTTCGTACAGCGGCCTCGTTGATCTCGTACATCAACTCGTCTGACATCTTGTATTCAAGCATCCCTACCGGGCTGGCGTTGAATGTGTTCGTTTCAATGATGTCAGCGCCGGCCTGAAGATAGAGCCGGTGAATCTCGACAATTTTATCTGCATGGGTCAGGCCCATCAGGTCGCCGAAGTTGGTCAGCTGAACTTCGGGGTCGTGGTCGGCAAATCTTTCACCGCGCACCGCGGCTTCATCCAGCTTCAGTCGCTGCGTCATCGTCCCCATGGCGCCGTCGAGAAGCAGAATCTCGTTCTCAAGACGTGCCAGAAAAGCGGCTGCAATATCGGTGTCGTTAGCAGTTACCAAAGGAATGTCCGTGAATAAGAAATGCGGAAATCATCGCGACTGTTATCGGGAAACCGGATTCCGACTAAGTCAACCGCAGGGGATTTACAGTCTATTTGCACCGATCCGGAAATGCTGACCGGCGTACCCTTCGGGCATCTGCTGGCGAAGCGCGACGGCCAGTCAAAACCCCGTGATAACCGGTCTTCGTGTAACTGATGATAATCTGTATCGGTTGTGGCCGGATCTGTGCCATTACAGGCCCGTTAATCGTACCGGTCGTTCAAGATGAAAACAATGCGAACCGATGCTTATCAACACCGGCAACTCTTTTGCAAACAGGCGGTTTTGCTATGCATCCTACAAATCAGAGCCAGACTGATTCTGTCTCGAGCGCTTTCAATGTTTCAGATCCCCTTGGCTTGACCCGCGTTCGCGTTCAAAGCCCTGAATCAGATCTAAGCGTGCCACCGGCAATACAATCTCCACGGCGGGTTCCCGGAAGCGAAAGGCTGGCTGAGGACTTCCGGGCGTACACCGGCTGGCTGAATAAGAACCCCAGTGAGAATGATTCAGCCGTTGAGCCCCGGGTAACGGAAGCCGAAACGGCAACTCCACCTCAACCCGCTGAAGCAGCTTCTGTGGAACCCGTTGATGCAGAGCATGTCCACTATGTGCCGGCCTGGAAGGCGGCTATCGCCGACCAGATCTCAACCGCACTCGAAGCCCCTCATGCAACTAGAATGCGGCCGGCCCGAAAAGCCGTAGCCGGAAATAACGCAGAGGTTGCTGCGTCGGCGGCAGAAAACCGGATCGACGCAAAGCATGACCTTTTGCAAAGGATCAACCGCTTCAACCGGCTTGCCAGCAAGGCGAATGGCGTGACCACCGAGAGGCCTGCCAAGCCTGAGGTGCCGACCCGCGAAAGTGCCGGGGCAGGCAAGGGCGGCGGTATTCAAAGAGTCGATGACGGCCACGGTGCGGCTGGAGTTTCAGGGATCACGATGCCGCCGAACATCGATCCTTCCAAAGTCGATCAACTCAGTTTCAATCACGGGGTCCAGGTTTTACCGGGTGGAAACATCTCAGCTCAGACGCAGGTTCGTATCGACGAACAGCATGACCAGGACGATGAAAATCACCTGCTTGAGTTGACCGAAGAGTTCGTCCGCAAGCAGACCGCGTTGAAAAACCAGCTGGCCGTTTCCGCAAACGGCAACGAAGGTATCCCGGTGTTTGAATCGACCGTCGGAACCGCGACTGTCGACGCACCATCCAGAAAACGGGTTCGCCGTAAACGATCCTATTCCGTGCGGAACTCACCTGTTTCAGGCGGCACGTCTCAGGCAACTGGACAGCGTGCTTCGAGGACAACTGCATCGGTCTCATTTGCACCGGGCTCGGCTACTCCCGGCAATACAACGGGCGGAAGTACCGCGAACGCAGATTTTCGTGAACACTTCGGGATGAATACCGGCGAGGTAAATCTACCGCCGGTGAACGTCGTTTCCTGGGATGTCGACGACTTCCTCTGGCCGGCTGCGATTGACCCGCTGACGAAAGTCGCCAGTGCAAGCCAGCTCCTCAAAGCCACTGACATTCTTCTTAAAGGAGATGCAAACCGGCTGGCTGTAACTTCCCCGGTAAGGGGGCATGGAAGCACCACCATTGCGATGGTGCTTGCGAAAACGATCGCCGCATCTAAACGCAATGTCCTGCTCGTTGACGCCGACCTCGGAAGTCCTGCGCTCAGTCGTCGTCTTGGAATTCCGATCAACTACTCATGGTTGGATCTGATTAACGGCAACCGCCATCCCGGTGACGCGATCATCCGTTCGACAAATTCAGGAGTTTGTGTCCTGCCTCTGGCCGGTATACTGACTAGAGTCAACTGGCCGAGATTCTTCTACGATTCACTCAGTCCCATCGTCGATAAAGTCCGCTCGCATTTCGACGCAGTGATTTTTGATATCGGACCATTGGACCAGTTGACCAACGAACTCAGCTCAGCCGAACGTCTGGTTGATGCTGCACTGGTCGTTCACGATCCGGCTCGGAGTGGCGGCACAGCGATTACGCGAAAAGCACTCGCCGGTTTCGGCGTCCAGAAGGTCGTTTTTGCAGAAAACTTCATCCCATAGTCCTTCGGCCCGTCAGCGGGACGGATCGGAATCATCGACTGATGACGAAACCAGGCGTCTCGTGGGCGGTTTTGACATAAGGGTTATTGCGGCGTGCCTGGCTGTTCTTGTGCTGGGCCTATTCATCCGTTTTCAAGTGGCTCAGGAGTCGCTCTGGATTGATGAACTGCATACGGCATGGGTAACCGGCGGCAGTTTTTCGGACGTTTCTCAACGTGCGAAAATCGGTAATCAAACGCCGGTGTATTTTCATCTGGTATTTGCCGCTGTTCAGAGTTTGCCCGGTGAACGACCGGCAGGTCCGTTCTCAATAAGGCTTGTTTCACTGGCGTCCGGCGTCGGGCTGATTCTCGCAATTGGTTTTCTAGTCTGGCGCTGGACCGGTAGTTTTCCGGCGGTCCTTGTCGCCGTAGCAATCTCAGCGCTCGATCCGGTATTCGTCTTTTACGCAACCGAAGCACGGCCCTACGTGCTGATGCAGCTGTTTTGTGTTTTACAGGTGATTGCGTTTTTTCTTTGTCTGCGCGAAACCTGTGCAGGGCAGGGGGGGGGCCTGAAGTTTCATTGCACGGTGCTGATATTCGCCATGACCACTGCGCTGGTTGTAGGAACACACGTGACAGGAATCTGGATTGTGTTCGCAGAGCTTGTGTGGATAACTGCCACATGTCGCTGGCAGAAGATCGGGGCGCCTGCCAGCGCCTATATCGCGGGAGCTACGCTGGTTCTGGTTTTTGTGGCTGTCGGCGATCCTCGCGAGTTGTTTTCGCGCAGAGCCAACTGGGCGAGCCTCTCTTCGATACCGGGATTGTTTCAGGCATGGAGCGGTCACCTGGTTCTTATCGGGCTGGCGACCTTCGCTGGAGCCATCGGTTGCGTCTCCAAATCCGGGCTGACCCAATCTGAATCCGAAGTGGAAAACAACGCTGCACCGGACGACGCTGCAGTTGTTTCTTATCGCGGGCTGCTGCTATTTGCGGCCTGCTGGTGCCTTGCTCCGTTGTTCTGTGTTTCAGTCCTGCACTTCGCCGGATTGCCGCTCGCTCTGTCCAGATACACCTTGATAGGCGTTGCAGGACTGCCGGTGATATGCGGGCTTGCGATCGAGGCGTTTCAAAGTCGCTGGTTGAAGTTTTTCGTGTCAGCTGTTCTGGTTGTCATCTTCATATACGGCAACGGGTTGATTACCAGCTGGTATCTGACCGCGGAACTGCCTTTGCTTCGCACTGAGAACTGGGCGGCTGTTATTGAGAAAGTCAATGAAACAGATTCCAGGAGTACGCAGCCCGTATTCCTGCTCGCCAATTTGCTCGAGGATGTTGCCGCAAGAGAGAACACGGACCCTGACTTTCAGGACTATCTGAAGTTTCCGGTTGCATCAATCTATGAACTGGACAGCAAGCAACGGCAGATCGTTGTCTGCCCAACGCATGTCGAACCATTGAGCGATGCTGATCTACAGCTTTTGATTGAGCGCAGAGGAGCCTGGATCATTATGCGGGCGAGAGCTGAAGATGTGTCCGCTTTGCTCGAAGAACTGGAAAGCCGGTTGATCGCCGAACTGCAATCAAATGGAAACTCGCAGAATGTTTCTATCGAGTTGATACCGACATTCCAACCGAATGACGTTTCACTGATATCGATTAGTTTTTAATCAGATCGCTCAACACCAGACTTCGGTTTGTGTATTTCTTTGGTCTATTGATTTAATCGTGGCATTGACCCTGCATCGTATGAAGCAGGAAACCAATAAGTATCAGATATAGGTAAGCAAATTTCCTTGAGTAAAGAAGCGATTCTTCGAGGTCGCCTTTTACTCAATTAGGCTGTGAATAGGCTGTGAAATAGACGGCCAAAACGATGGTTATCGCTTTAGCGCCGCCGCAAATAGCGTCTTGCGTCAAGCACCTGTTTTACGCGGGGAACGAAGCCGTTAAACTCCGCGAAAAGCGCCTCAAGTGCTTGTATTGCCAGCCTTGCCTGTTATTCTAAATCCTCACTAGCAAAAGGTATCGGCTAATCAATCTGCCGCTCATCGAGGACCTTGCTAGCTGGAAAGTCCGCTTGAAAAATTCACACGGACGTACTCAATAGACATAAGAGATGCATCGGGAGGAATTTATGAAAATGAATCTGCCTGCGCGGCTCGCGGGCTCGTTTGTTCTCGTGCTTTGCGCGCTAATGTATTGCGAAACAGCGGATGCTGGTGGACGGCTCCTTGGTCGCATCCTCGGCCATGGCTCTTCCGGCGGAAGCTGGGGCGGCGGTGGAAGTGGAGGCAGCTGGGGCAGCCACGGCGGAAGCAATGGCGGAAGTTTTGGCAGCAGCCGAGGTGGCTGGGGCAGTCGTGGTGGCTCGTTTGGAGGCTCACTGGGCTCACGTGGCGGACTGTTGGGGCACGGCTCTCACGGTTCACGTGGTGGACTGTTCCGTAATGGATCACTTGGTTCGCGTGGCGGACTGTTTCGTCATGGGTCACACGGCTCGCGAGGTGGTTCCTGGGGAAGTGGATCTTCGGGCGGTTCAACTGGTGGTTGGAGTTCAACCGGCGGTTGGTATGGCGGAAGCACCGGAATGGTTGTCGGCGGTGGAAGCACTGGCGGTTATCACTCAGGAGTCGTCACAAGCGCACCGATGACGTACAGCAACGGTGTGATGATGGATTCATCGATGATGACCGCTCCCGGCTATCAGACGATGGACCTTGGAATGCCTGCCGGTCAGGCGATGCCCGGATCAATCATGGGACCTGTTGACTCCAACATCCCTTTTGATGCAACGGTTCAACCACCTGTGTACGACAGCAATCCTCTTCCGGTTGAGCAAGGCGCTCCTGCCGGCGGTGGCGAAGTCGCGCCGACACCCGGTGCGGCACCGGCGGACACTCGATACGTTCCTCAGTCACTTGATTCTCTGGAAGCCGTTCTCGAGATTCGTACCGATCTTGAAACAAAGATCTACATTAACGACAAGCTGACACGGACTCCCGGTGAAGTTCGCAACTATGTCTCACGTAATCTCACGACAGGCCAGACTTACGCCTACCACATTCGTGCAGAACTTGAGCGTGAGGGCGACGTCATCGTTCGCGAGCAGACTGTCGAACTGGCCGCCGGCATTCATGAATCGGTGGAATTCGATTTTGATGCTCCGCCGACCACAACACTTGCCATTGAAGCTCCTGTGGATGCAACGATTGTCCTTTGCGGCAGTGAAGTTGCAGGCACCGGAAACGAATTACGGATGTTCTCGACTGAGTCGCTCAAAGACGGCGAGTCATGGGAAAACTACGACATCGTCGTTTCTGTAGAACGTGATGGCCGCACCGTTACTCAGGAGAAGACAATCAGCCTTTCAGCCGGCGAGACTCTTCATGTTGAGTTCGATATGGAAACTGAATTCGCGGTTGCAGCCCGCTAGTCGTAAGACAGCTTGCAACGCTGATTAAAAGTCGATACGGGCACCGTCCAGCGGTGCCCGTTTTTTTTGTCTCGAAGGACTCGGCGGCGCTCCCGCTTCCTCGCGGAAGTTACGGTTACCGGCTGAGCCATTGATTGTCTTGCAGATCAAATCGACGTTTGCCGGTTTGACCATATGAACGTCAAATCCAGCTTCCAGTGCTCTGGTTTGATCACAGGGCTGTCCGTAGCCGGTCAAGGCAATAAGCATGACACGGTCATTTTCATCGGCGGTCTTGTCAGACCTGATTTCTGCCGACCTGATCTCCCTGGCCAGTTCAAAGCCGTTTTTTCCGGGCAGACCTATGTCGATAATGACGACATCCGGTTGGAGTGGCAGTACTGCACTACTTGCTGATTCACCGTCGGCAAAAGTCGTAACGTTGTAACCGCGTTGCGTCAGTGCGAGTTCCAGCGCGTGTCTCGAATCGTCGTTATCTTCAACCACGAGGATCCGTTTGTCGTTCCCCGGATCTATGACGGAGCGGGATTCTGTCTGTTCGGAGTTGGAAACCGGCAAGGTCACATCGAACCGGCAGCCGTGGCCGGGCCCATCGCTCTGGACGGACACCTGACCTCCGTGTGATTCGATTATGTACTTCACGAGGTAAAGTCCGACTCCGAGCCCGCCTGAGCTGCGATGAAGGGCAGGGTCACGTTGATAGAACAATTCAAAAATTCGAGGCAACTCATCGGAAGGCAGCCCCTGTCCGGAATCGATAATCGAAAATTCAATCGTTCCATCAGTTTGAGTTGAACAGACGTGAATCTCACCTCCGGAATCTGTGTACTTGGAGGCATTGTCCAGCAGATTGGTAATCGCCTGCCTGAGTCGAACCTCGTCACCATGCATCGTCACCGGCAGCAAAGGAAGGTCGATCGTGAGATGCTGGCTCCGTTGCTCGAAAGAAGGCCGGACGCACTCAAGAGCGTCTCTCAACAACGAAGCGAAGTCATGGTTCGATTTGTCAAAGGTGATTTTGTTGCGCGTGATTCTGCTGACATCAAGAAGATCATCCATCAACCGCGTCATTTGACCCGTTTGCCGGGAAATGATTTCCATGACTTCGATTATCGAATCCGGCAGGTCGTCGTTCATTCCGACGAATTCCGCAGCGTAAGCGATCGCCGACATCGGATTTCGCAGTTCATGCGAGAGCATGGCCAGAAACTCATCACGCTGCTGAACCTGGTCTTCAGCAGTCAGCCTCGCAGACTTGATGTCATCAATATCTGTGATGGTGCCACCAAGCCAGCGCATCGAACCGTCGGTGTTATAAAACGTCTCACCAATGATCCGGAACCACCGGTATTCCCCGGTGCTCGTCCGAATGCGTAGCTCAGACTCGTTCGCAGCGCCGTTTCTGTGGGCGTCACGCATTTGCAGATTTAATTCACGATCGTCCGGATGTATCAACTCGCGTGCAACCTTCCGTGAATTCTTAAGATGGCCTTTTTCGTAGCCAAGCAACATCTCGATGTGATCTGTCAGCAGCCAGTCTGTGTCCGTAACGCTTCCTTCCCAGATGCCGACCTTTGAACCGCGGACTGCAAGTTCGAATCTCGCATTGATGAGGCTCAGCTTCTCCTGAACCTCCCGTAGATTGCCAGTGTGAATTTTTTGTTCGCCTGTATGAATACTGTTGCCCGGTGGTTCGCCGGTGGCAGCAGCAGATTTGTCAAACGATTCAGCTTCAATTGATGGCCACTGTGACGCGAATCCTACAAGGCCGGCGAATCTACCCGTGTCATCGGCTCGACAATCCGCATGAATCCGGAACCTGACAAAGCAACCATCATGCCTTCGAATCCGGGTGTGAGTTGAAAGCGAGCTTCCATCGCGGATGGCTCCACTCAGGCCCGCGATCAGAGATTTGCGATCGTGCGGATGTACGAGTGCCTTCCAGTTCGGGAAGCAGTCGAACTCACCAGCGAAGGTTAGTCCCTGGGGGCCAATGAAACGGAGAATTCCATTTCTGTCACATTCCCAGGCGAAAGAGGGTGGGCCGTCTGAATTCGTGGATGTCGGCTGATCAGGCGTGTCCCCGGACGACTGCTGATTTCCACTGTTTCGATTTCCAGACGTCATCGCTTCCCTGCCGGTTCTCGGCTAGATGATGCAGACTCATCCTACGGTCTGCATTTTGATGAACTCATATTACCTTCAGCACGTTGCGCGCGCCTATCAATCGCAATTGTTCGTTCAGAAAAATGTAGAGCAACTTCAGCTGGAATGAGCCGTTTACCGTTGCGCCATCGGGTTAGGGCTTGTGTTATATTGTTACGCTCTCAAATTCGTCGCGTTACTGCAGGAACTATATTTCCAGCGCCCCCTCAATCAGGGAGTTTTGCCTCTCTGGTTGGGATGTGATTTGGCATGTGATTAAGACCGATAGCCCGGATCTCACGGGAGAACCTTCTGACAAGAGTGTGTTTGAATCTACACCGTGTTGCTATTTCACGGGTACGTTCAATAGCCGGCGTTAGTGGATGGCAATTGAAATGAGCGAAGAAACAACAATGAACGATTGTGAGGAAATCGGCTGGAGTTCCAGTGCTCGCACCGCTGCAACCATCGCTCTTGTTGCATTCCTGTTCGTTCTCGTAATGGGGCCTCTTTCTAATCCCGTCGGCTCAAGAGACCTGACACTTCCCCTTGGTCGGACAATGTCGCCGTTCTACCAGGCAACATTTCTGGGGCATGGATACCGCTTTTTCGCTCCGGACCCCGGTCCTTCACACATCGTGACCTATGTGGTCAAGCGGGAAGATGGAACAGTGATTCAAGGTAGTTTTCCGAATCGAGAATCCATAAGTCCGCGCCTGCTTTACCACCGCTGGTTCATGCTTAGCGAAACGATTTACAACGAGTACGTTTCGCTTTACGCACTTCCGTTTGAGGAAGTGGACCGGGACCTCGAAGCATCAGCGGAGGCGTTGAAACTTGCCGGAAGGTTTTCAATCGCTGACTCGATCAATGAAGAGCGTGCTAGAAACCGGCGGCAGTTCGACGATTCCCGGAAGCGGTTTGACGAACTTGTCGGCGGCGTCGCCTCGTGGTTGCTCAAAGAAAATGAGGGCGTTGAGGTTGAGTTGTTTTTGCTCGAGCGTGCGATCGCGTCACCTTTGGATGTGCTGACGGGAATCGAGCTGGATGATCCTCGATTTCTGACCGACCCTGAACGAATCTGGCCGATTCCACCGCTGCCGGCGATGGGTCAGATACCTTCTCTTGAAGAAGGTCCGCCGGGTACCGATTCGCCGCTGTTCGAAGAACCTGAAGGATTCGTTCCACCGTTAAGCGACCCTTTCCCGCCGGAAGCAGCCGCTGACGGCGAGGGAGGTGGATCTTGAGCAGCAAAAAGCGCAGGAAAAGGTCATCCGTAAATCCGGACTCACAATCAGTTGAGGACTACGTAGCCGGGCAGTTGAACGGAAGCGATGCAGGCTTTATCGCGCAGATGGGCAACTGGATGCGTCATATCAGAAACGCATGGAACGGATTCTGGTTCCGCAAATCAATGCCTCACACTCTCGGCCTGATGCGGATACTCGTGGGCTCTATGCTGGTGTACACGCATGTTGTCTGGACCCTCGGGCTGTCCGCATTTCTGTCACCGGGCGGAATGATCCCGGACTCCTACCGGTATCTGGTATTCGATCGCAGCAGCAGTGCCTGGAGTCTGCTGGACTGGTTTTCCACACCGGGCGCATTGATGACGGTGCACTGGGTTTGCGTTGCCGTTCTAGTCATGTTCATGCTCGGGCTGTTCACCCGGGTGACAGCCGTATTTAGTTGGCTGATTGTCGTTTCGTATGCCAATCGCGCCACCGGAGCTCTGTTCGGGCTGGACCAGATCAATGCCTTTCTGGTGATGTACCTGATGATCGGAAATTGTGGTGGTGCGTATTCACTGGACAACTGGCTGCGAAAGCGAAAGGGCAGGGCAGGGGAGTCACCATTGATGACGTCGGATGTACTGACGAATGTCGCCACGCGGCTGATTCAGGTTCACCTTTGCATCGTCTATCTGTTTGCCGGCACGGGAAAGCTTCAGGGCTCCACATGGTGGAACGGTGAGGCGATCTGGGGCGCGCTTGCCAGCTACGAATACCAGACGATGGACATGACGTGGCTGGCGGATTACATGTGGATCGTGAACCTGATCACGCTGGTTTCGATCACATGGGAGTTGTTTTATCCGTTTCTTATCTGGCACCGTCTGACTCGTCCGGTCTTTATCGCACTGGCCGTCATGATTCATCTGGGGATCGGTGCGTCGATGGGTATGATGACTTTCGGCCTGATCATGGTTTATGCCAATATGGCCTTCATTGAACCGGCGACAACGAAGCGCTGTTTGTCTTATCTGCGGATCGCTCAATAGGTGATGGCGATCCGCACCAACGTCAGAGCTGGCTCGGACGAAATTCCTTTTCGCGGCTGACGATCTGAGCCTGTGCCATCCGTAGACGCTTTGTTACGATCAGCAGTGTTACGATCTGCAGACCGGACAACGCGTTGAAGAATCCGGGGACGCAGCTAGAAAGCCGAACTGGTAGAAAGCCGAATTGGAATACTCGCGTTCGGATCGCATACAAGAATTACGACAGGCAGGAAATCCGCCTGCCCGAAAAACGGTAGATTGGAACCCATGAAAATCGCAATTGCCGGCGCTACCGGCGCTGTTGGAAAGCTTGTTCGGGAGATGCTCGAGCAACGTCAGTTCCCCTATGATTCGATCAGTTTTCTTGCTTCAGCGCGATCGGTGGGAAAAGCCATCGAGTTCAACGGCACCAGCCACGAAGTCACTCTGTTGGAGCCATCCGCATTTGACGGAATTGATCTCGTCATTGGCAGCACTCCTGACGATGTCGCCGCCGAATTCACACCATGGGCGGTTGAGCGTGGAGCGACCGTCGTGGACGAAAGTGGCTACCACCGGATGCTAGACCACGTGCCTCTGGTTGTTCCGGAGGTGAATCCCCGGGCGGCCATCGAGCACCAGGGCATTATCGCCAGTCCCAATTGCAGCACGACTCAAATGGTGTTGTGTCTTAAGCCGCTGCACGACGCGGCTCGCATCAAGCGAGTTATCGTTTCAACGTATCAGGCGACCAGCGGGGCAGGGGTGTCGGGACAGTCGGATCTGACAGAAGGAACCCGCAGCGCGCTGGAAAACAAGGACTGGGACTACAGCGCTTTCGCTCACCCGATTGCGTTCAATGTCATTCCGCAGATCGGCTCGCCAAAACACGAGCTGTACACGTCCGAAGAAATGAAAATGGTTTATGAGACTCGCAAGATTCTCGGTGACGAAGAGATTCAAGTCTGCCCGACCTGTGTCCGCGTTCCTGTCTCGAACTGCCATAGCGAATCGATTGTTGTTGAAACAGAGCGTCCTGTATCACCGGAAGAGGCAGCCGAGATATTTACAGGATTTCCCGGGATAACTGTTGTCGATGATCTCGCAGCCGGAGTTTATCCGATGCCGTCCAACTCGGATGACCTTGATGACGTGTTTGTCGGGCGTATTCGTCGGGACATTAGTTCACCGAATGGACTTGCATTCTGGTGCGTGAGTGACAATCTTCGCAAAGGCGCAGCAACCAATGCAGTTCAAATTGCCGAACTGCTGGTTGAGCATGGTGCC
Organism: Planctomycetota bacterium; assembly: GCA_039029995.1. Taxonomy (GTDB): domain Bacteria; phylum Planctomycetota; class Planctomycetia; order Pirellulales; family Pirellulaceae; genus Mariniblastus. The sequence goes on along the minus strand of JBCCFB010000038.1, from coordinate 3,504 downwards.
GTCAAACGTGCCGCTGCGCCGAACTAGGGCGGTACAAAACCGGGCAGTCGCATCATGCGTTCACTGAAACTAACCATTGCCTACGATGGCACCAACTACGTCGGCTGGCAGGTTCAGACCAACGGTGTTTCGGTTCAGCAGCGACTTGAAGAAGCGTGGACTCAGATCACCGGTGAAAAGATCAGGATTACTGCCAGTGGGCGTACCGACAGCGGCGTTCATGCATTGGCTCAGATCTGTGGATTGAAGACGAATTCCGACATCCCGTGTGACCGGCTGCCGTTTGCGCTGACGTCACAGACGCCGGAAGATATTTCCGTTCTAAAAGCCGAGCCGGCCCCGGATGATTTTGATCCGATCCGTCATTGCACCAGCAAGACGTATCGCTACACCGTTCAGTCCGGTTCGATTCTCGACGTACACGGTCGTGGTTATCGCTGGCATGTGCCCCAGCGGCTGGACGTGGAGGCAATGGAAAAAGCAGCAGCGTTCATTCGGGGCGAACGTGACTTCAAGAGCTTTGAGGCAAAAGGTGCCGAACGGTTGACGACAGTCCGGAACGTCACGTGTCTGGAGATCATTCATCGCCGCGACGAGAAGCATGACTTCGACTATTTCGATTTTGTCGTTACCTCAAACGGCTTTCTATACAACATGGTCAGAAATATCGTCGGAACGATTATCGATGTCGGGGCAGGGCGGAAGCCGCCGGAATGGGTCCAGTGGGTGCTGGAGCAGAAGGACCGCAACTGTGCCGGGCAGACAGCACCGGCCTGCGGACTGGTTCTTGTCGAAGTGTCATACCGCGATCAAAACGGTTCGTGACGGCAGATTGAACCTCAGGTTCCGCCAAACCTGAGAAGGGTCGCCTTTTGAAACAAATCACCTCTGTTTAAGATGAGGTGACAGGTTTTCTTTGCTTCGTTTCGGGTGATAATTCACCGGACTCATCCAGACCGGTTTCCGGACGCCGGTTTCAATACGAAAACTCTCCTTTTACATCCTCTTTCCGCGCGGACGAATCTGTGAGCACAGGACGCAACTTCATTGGACCGTTTCAGTTGATCCGGATGATCCGTTCGGGGAACTCAACAACGGTCTGGGAAGCAAGACACCAGCACGACAAAAAGCGAGTGGCACTGAAGATCCTTGTGTCCAAACACATGAAGAGCAAACGCCACATTGACGAGCTCAAGCATGAGGCTGCTGTCGGTCAGGTAATGGATGATGAAAACGTCATCAAGATCTTCAGCTACCACGGCGACCTCGGCTCTCCGATGATTTCGATGGAGCTGTTCAACGCGCGCAACTTGAAAGTCACGCTGCGTGAACATCATGATTTCGTCGGCGAACACGTCCGCACGATCATGCGAAACTGCGGCCTGGGATTGCAGCACATGCATGACAAAGGTTGGCTGCACTGCGATATCAAGCCGGACAACTTTTTGTGTGACATTGAATGCAACATCAAGCTGATTGACTTTTCGATTGCAGAAAAGGCAAAGAAGGGATTCAAGTTCGGTTTTGGATCGAAAGCGATTCGCGGCACTCGCAGCTACATGTCACCGGAACAGATCCGGCGCAAGACTCTGACGATTGCCTCGGATATCTACGGCCTGGGCTGCATGTTCTACGAGTTCTGTTCAGGGCGCCCGCCGTTCACGGCTCCAAGTTCCGATGAACTACTTCAAAAGCACCTCTCGGCTCCCGTTCCTTCACTGGAGGCAATCGGCGGGGCGACCGAACCGTTCAACAAACTGGTTCATCAGATGCTTTCCAAGAAACCCGAAGAGCGGCCGCAGTCGGTCAAAGACATTGTGCTCCAGCTGGAGCGGATTCGAGTCTTCCGGCCCGGCAAAAAACCCAAAGGCAAGCATGCTCCCGCCGAATAGGGCTGCCGGAAAAATCAGGGCTCTACACATATAAGTCGGCAGAAGCTATGGACAGAATGCCCGATTTCGATTTGACTGTTGGTTTGTCTGAAACCCGGAAATTGACGGTCACCGGAAGATGGCCGGAGTGAGTTGAGCTTTGGATACCGATCTCGGATACCTTGCGTTTGAACAGCCGATTGCCGATCTCGAATCAGAGATCCTCGAGCTGGAAAAAGTGAATGACCAGACTCCCGATGCCGTCGAACGACGTCGTGTTCTGCGCAAACAACTTGCCGACATAACCCGCGACACCTACTCAAATCTGAGTCCGTGGCAGACCGTTCAGGTTGCAAGGCATAAGAACCGCCCGCACACCATCGACTACCTGTCACTCGTGTTCGACGAGTTCGTCGAACTTCATGGAGACAAGTTGTTCGGTGACGATCGCGCGATGAGAGTCGGGTTCGCCAATCTGGACAACACCAAAGTTCTCGTCGTCGGCCATCAGAAGGGCCGCACGTTCCAGGATCGCACAGAGAACTTTTTCGGGTGTGCTCATCCGGAAGGTTATCGCAAAGCGATGTCGAAGATGCGGATGGCAGCCAAGTTCGGTCTGCCGGTTGTGTGTTTCATAGACACTCCCGGTGCTTATCCCGGAATCGGTGCCGAGGAACGTGGTCAGGCTCAAGTGATCGCTGAAAATATGTACGAGATGTCACGTCTCGAAACGCCGATCATCTGCGTCGTCATCGGTGAAGGTGGAAGTGGCGGCGCTCTTGGGATCGGCGTTGGTGACCGCGTGGCAATGCTTGAGCATTCCTATTACAGCGTCATCAGTCCTGAAGGCTGTGCCGGCATTCTCTGGAAGAGTGCCGAGCATGCTGAAAAAGCAGCGACCGCTTTGAAGTTTACATCGAAGAACCTGCTCGGTTTCGGTATCGTTGATGACGTGATTCCAGAACCACTTGGCGGTGCACATCGCGATCACCATCACATGGCCGCCGCGCTGAAGATGTATCTGAAGAAGAATCTGCGGGCGCTAATGGCAACGGAAATGGAAACACTGATTTCCGAGCGCTACGAAAAGTTCCGTCGCATGGGCGTCTTTCTTGATCAGGCCCAGGCGTAGTCCGCTTTCCTCAGCTGCGGCCCTTTGTTGAGGCGCTGCGGACTAAACAATTCGTGTTAGCACTGCGTATTAGACACTGCGTATTAGACACTGCGGGATTGGGCACTGCGGGATTGGGCACTGCGGTTAGGCGCACTGCGGTTAGGCACTTACCGCGGCCTCTTGAAAGGCACGAAGTGCCGACACAATGTTTGCCGGTGGCGCTAGCCACCGGATACATCTTTGTCTGTATCAAGAGGCCCAGCGGGCCGACACAAAAACCGGCTGTTCTACTTTTCGATACCAGAAAAGAGCTGTGTAAGTCCTACTCTTTTTTCACTTTGGTCACCCGCAGAGCGGCCATCAATGCAACAGCAATCGGGAGGAAGATAGCGATCCATAGCGCCGGAGGCATTCCGCTTTCATCATCTTCCGATTCATCGTCGCCGGACCCTGTGCCATTGGGCTCGTCGTTTGATTCGTCGCCGGATTCGACATCGCTCGCTGCATCCTCCCCTGTTT